>CAMGEM010000009.1 GCA_946055095.1 uncultured Parabacteroides sp.
TCAAGGATGCCTTGGTTCGTCAGAACGACTTGAAGGTGACTCCGGCTGATGTGGAGGGCTTCGCTAAGCGTGTGGCTAAGGCTCAGTTCGCACAGTATGGTATGTTGTCCGTCCCCGAGGATGTGCTCGACAATTATGCGAAGGAGATGTTGAAGAATGCACAGACTGCCGAGAACATCGCTAACCGTGCGATCGAGGAGCAGTTGGCCGCTTGGTTGAAGGAGCAAGTTTCGCTGGACGAGAAAGAGGTCAGCGCAGACGAGTTCACCA
The DNA here is from genome assembly GCA_946055095.1 of uncultured Parabacteroides sp. Classification (GTDB taxonomy): domain Bacteria; phylum Bacteroidota; class Bacteroidia; order Bacteroidales; family Tannerellaceae; genus Parabacteroides. Next base: position 271 of record CAMGEM010000009.1, read on the forward strand.
AGCTCTTTGAATAAGAATACCCGTTTGACAGCCTCAATCAGGGGCTGTCATCCCTGGAAAAAGGGATTTCTCTCGAAAAAAACCTTAGCGGAGGGCAAAATAAATTGTTTCTTTCAGAAATTTATTTATAACTTTGTTTATCCGTTGAGGAAAGAGGAGAGAAGTCCCTTTTTCTGTTTCTTTGTCCGTTGATAAGGGCAGAATGGATCAATAAAAACCTATTGGATATTTTTTATGGAAGATTTTAGAAAGTATGCGACAAAGCATTTGGGCATGAATAGTATGGCACTTGATAGCTATATGAACATCACCAGTAGTTATATCTCCCCGACGATTATCGAGGAGCGTCAACTGAATGTGGCTCAGATGGATGTGTTCTCTCGTTTGATGATGGATCGCATCATCTTTTTAGGCACGCAGATCGATGATTACACGGCGAATGTCATTCAGGCTCAATTGCTCTATCTGGACTCCAGTGATCCAGGCAAAGACATCTCTATTTATATCAATTCACCGGGAGGTAGTGTATATGCGGGCTACGGCATTTATGACACGATGCAATTTATTTCCAGCAACGTCTCGACGATCTGTACGGGAATGGCTGCTTCCATGGCTTCCGTGTTGTTAGTGGCGGGTACGAAGGGGAAACGTTTCGCTTTGCAGCACTCCCGGGTGATGATTCACCAGCCGTTGGGTGGAGCGCAGGGTCAAGCATCGGATATCGAGATCACGGCCCGTGAGATTTTGAAGGTGAAGAAAGAGCTTTATACCATCTTGTCTGACCACTCTGGCCAGCCCTATGAGAAGATTGCGCAGGATAGTGACCGCGATTATTGGATGACGGCGGAAGAGGCGAAAGCCTATGGCATGATTGATGATGTGTTAAGAAGAAAATAATCCGTATTTATACATATATAATATATAAGGAAGAAAAGTATGGCCAAAAGTACGGGTGGTTATTGTAGCTTTTGTGGGAGATCAGGTCGCGATGTCAGGTTGTTGATCAATGGAATCAATGGCTCTATCTGCGATGAGTGTGCCCAGCAGGCCTATGAGATGGTGAAGGAGAAATTCGCGGAGTCTTCTTCTTTTACGATGAGCATGTCGGAGTTGCCGACACCGGAAGACATTAAGTTGTTCTTGGACCAATATGTCATAGGGCAGGATGCAGCCAAGCAGTATTTGGCGGTCTCCGTGTATAACCATTACAAACGGTTGATGCAGAAAGTGACGGCGGATGACGTGGAGATCGAGAAATCCAACATCATCTTGGTGGGCACAACGGGAACAGGAAAGACCCTCTTGGCCCGCACGATCGCCAAGCTGTTGCATGTGCCGTTTGCCATTGTGGATGCGACAGTATTGACGCAAGCCGGTTATGTAGGTGAGGACATCGAGAGCATCTTGACGCGTTTGCTGCAAGCGGCAGACTATGATGTGGAGGCTGCGCAACGGGGCATTGTCTTTATTGATGAGATTGATAAGATCGCACGAAAGGGCGATAATCCTTCCATCACGCGTGATGTCAGTGGCGAGGGCGTGCAACAGGGCCTGTTGAAGTTGTTGGAGGGCTCAGTGGTGAACGTGCCGCCTCAGGGTGGACGTAAGCATCCGGAGCAGAAGATGATTCCCGTGGATACCAAAAACATCCTTTTCATCTGTGGTGGTGCGTTTGACGGCATCGAGAAGAAGATCGCGCAGCGGTTGAATACCCGTGTGGTAGGTTACTCGGCCAGCTTAGCTACCGCTACGGTGGATCGCGATAATTTCTTGAAATATATTACGCCGGCCGACTTGAAATCTTTCGGATTGATTCCGGAGATCATTGGTCGTTTGCCGATATTGACCTACTTGAACCCGTTGGATCGAACAGCGTTGCGCAACATCCTGACGGAACCCAAGAACTCGATCATCAAGCAATATGTGAAACTGTTTGAGATGGACGGTGTGCAGTTGCTGTTCGATGAGGAGGTCTATGAGTTCATTGTCGATAAGGCGTTAGAGTTTAAGTTGGGTGCCAGAGGTTTGCGTGCGATCGTGGAAGCGATCATGATGGATGCGATGTTTACGATTCCCTCGCACAAGGATGTCAAGGAATTACATGTTACATTAGACTATGCTAAAGAGAAATTTGAAAAATCGGATGTGAATCGCCTGCAGTTTGAGAATGCGTAGGAGGTTCGGTTAATACGAATACGAAGTATGGCAAAGAAGGATCATTTAACGGAAGAGCTGAAACGGCACTTTGGTTTTGGCGCATTTAAAGGAGAGCAAAAGGCCATTATCGAAAGTGTATTGGCTGGTAAGGATACGTTTGTATTGATGCCTACCGGTGGTGGTAAGTCGCTCTGTTATCAGTTGCCCTCTCTCTTGATGGAGGGAACGGCAATCGTCATTTCTCCGCTGATCGCCTTGATGAAGAACCAGGTGGATGCGATGCGTAACTTTAGCGAGGAGGACGGGGTGGCCCATTTCATCAACTCCTCGTTGAACAAATCTGCGATCGAGCAGGTGAAGCAGGATATCCTGTCTGGACGGACGAAATTGCTCTATGTGGCACCGGAGTCCTTGACCAAGGAGGAGAATGTGGAGTTTCTGCGTCAAGTGAAGATCTCTTTCTATGCGGTCGATGAGGCGCACTGTATCTCTGAGTGGGGCCATGATTTCCGCCCGGAGTATCGCCGTATCCGACCGATCATCAATGAGATCGGTAAGCGTCCGTTGATTGCCCTGACCGCCACGGCCACTCCCAAGGTGCAACATGATATCCAGAAGAACCTGGGAATGATCGATGCGGAGGTGTTTAAGTCTTCCTTCAACCGTGCGAATTTGTATTATGAGGTACGTCCGAAAGATGCGAATATAGACCGAGAGATTATAAAGTTTATTAAAGCCAATGAAGGCAAATCGGGTATCGTATATTGCTTGAGCCGTAAGAAGGTGGAGGAGTTTGCCGACATCTTGAAGGCGAATGGCATCAAGGCGTTGCCCTATCATGCGGGTATGGAGTCGCAAGTGCGTTCGGCCAATCAAGATGCGTTCTTGATGGAGAAGGCCGATGTGATTGTAGCGACTATCGCGTTTGGTATGGGCATTGATAAGCCGGATGTACGGTATGTGATCCATTATGATATTCCGAAGAGCCTCGAAGGTTATTACCAGGAGACGGGCCGTGCGGGTCGAGATGGCGGAGAGGGTCAATGCTTGGCCTTTTATGCTTACAAAGATTTGCAGAAACTGGAGAAGTTCATGCAGGGCAAGCCCGTGGCGGAGCAGGAGATCGGTAAGCAGCTGCTGTTAGAGACGGCCGCTTATGCCGAGACCTCCGTCTGTCGTCGTAAGGTGCTGTTGCACTACTTCGGCGAGGAGTACCTGGAGGATAACTGTGGCAATTGTGATAATTGTAAGAATCCTAAGAAACAGGTGGAAGCTAAAGAATTGTTGAGCGCCGTACTGGAGGCTGTCAGTACGTTGAAAGAAAAATTTAAGGCGGATTATATTGTCAATATCTTGGTGGGTAATGAGACTTCCGAGATTGATAGTTTCAAGCATAACGAATTAGAGATTTTTGGCTCTGGCCAAGATGAGGATGAGAAGACGTGGAACGCAGTGATTCGTCAGGCGCTGATAGCAGGTTATCTATTGAAAGATATTGAGAATTATGGCTTGTTGAAAATCACGGATAAGGGTAAGGATTTCATGGATAATCCTGTCTCCTTCAAGATCACCAAAGACAACGAGTTTGAGGAGGAGGTGGAGGAGACACCGGTGAGAGGTGGTGCCTCTTGTGCGGTGGATCCGGCACTCTATTCGATGATGAAAGACTTGCGTAAGAAGTTGTCTAAACGTTTGCAGGTTCCTCCTTTCGTGATTTTCCAAGATCCCTCCTTGGAGGCTATGGCTACGACTTACCCCATCACGTTGGAGGAGTTGCAGAACATACCCGGTGTGGGCGCGGGAAAGGCGAAACGCTATGGCAAAGAGTTTATCGAGCTGATCAAGCGTCATGTGGAGGAGAATGAGATTGAGCGTCCGGAAGATCTGCGTGTGCGTACGGTGGCGAATAAATCGAAGTTGAAGGTGTCGATCATCCAGCGGATTGACCGTAAGGTGGCTTTGGATGAGATCGCTTCGTCGAATGGCCTGGAGTTCACCGAGCTGTTGGACGAGATCGAGGCGATCGTCTATTCCGGTACACGTATCAATATCGACTATTTCGTGAACGATGTCATGGATGAGGATCATGTGGAGGACATCTACGAGTACTTCAAGGACTCTGAGACCGATGACTTGGAGGATGCGATTGAGGAGTTAGGTGGTGATTACACGGAAGACGAGATTCGTTTGGTACGTATCAAGTTCCTCTCTGAGATGGCCAACTAAGGCATATAAAAAACACTAATTTAAGGGTGTCGCATACTTTTCCACTGTGCTCTCCGTTAAGTTAGTGTTATTTTGTAGGATTTTCTTAGGGATAGAAAAAGGATATTAGATGAAAAACTTACTTCTCTCATTAGGTGCGTGTATCGGTTTGACAACCTATGCGCAGGCCTTGCCTGATTCAGTGGCGATGGTCGTGGCGGGAAAGCAGGTGCCGTTGGCCGAGTTTATGTATATCGCTCAAAAGAATGCGGAGGTCAATCTGTCAGACAAGCAATCGGTTGAACAGTATGTGGAGTTGTTTAAGAACTTCAAGCTGAAAGTGGCCGACGCGGAGTCGCAAGGATTGGATCAGACCGAGGCATTCAAGAAGGAGTTGGAGGGGTATCGTCGGCAATTGGTGGATAGCTATCTCTCCGACAAGGAGGCGGAGCGTCAAGCGGCGAAGGCGGTTTACGACCGAGGAGAGCATACAGTGGAGTTTTCGCATATCTTGTTCCGACTACCCGAACAGACGGTCTCAAAGGATACCGTGCCGGTCTATGAGGAGGCGATGCAGGCGTATGCCCGATTGAAGAAAGGCGAGACGATCGAGGCGGTAGGCAAGGAGCTGTCAGAGAAAGAGAAAGGACATGTGGCGTATGAGTATGTGCGTTGCTTGCGTCCGATGCAGACACTCAAGGCTTTTGAGGATGCGGCTTATGCGTTGCCGATCGGTGAGATCTCTATGCCTGTGCGTACCAAGTTGGGTTTTCATTTGATACAGGTGCATAGCCGTAAGCCGAATCCGGGGCGTGTGCATGTGGCTCATATCTTGCTGGCTTATCCCAAGGAGGGAACGGCACAAGATTCAGCGGCGGTGAAAAAAGAGGCGGAAGCGATCTATCAGCAGTTGAAAGCAGGAGCGGACTTTGGCGAGTTGGCTACTCGCTGTTCTGCGGATTCAGCGTCAGCCAAGAAGCAAGGTGAGTTGCCTTGGTTTGGCGTAGGAGAGATGGTGGCGCCTTTCGAGGAGGCTGCGTTTCAGCTGACTACACCGGGGGAGCTCTCTGGGTTGGTGGAGACACGTTTTGGCTATCATATCATTAAGCTTTTGGAGCGGAAAGGACGTACCCCCTTTGAGCAAGAGGAGAAGTCCTTACGGCGCAAGATGGGACAAGGCGAACATAACTTTGAGTTGTATCGGGCCTTTGACGAGCGTATGAAGCAGGAGTACGGGTATCGTTTCTATCCGGAGGCTTACGCAGAGTTGCAGGCCTTGTGTGATGATTATTTCCCGACGGATAAGGCCTTTTATGAGAAGGCGAAGGAGATGAATAAGACCTTGATTCATCTGGATGGGCAGGATTTCCCGCAGTCGGAGTTCGCCTATTACATCCAACGGGCGCCCTTCTCGGTAAAGACCTATGCGGGGGATTTCATGCGAGAGGTGTTCGACCTGTTCGTCAGAGACATCGTGACTACTTCGGAACGGAAGAACTTGGAGCAGAAACATCCGGAGATTCCGCATTTGATGCAGGAGTATCGGGATGGTATCTTGCTGTTCGAGATCAGCAATCAGCGTGTGTGGAGCAAGCCGGCGGCTGAGCAAAAGGCATTAGAGCAGGCTTGGATCGAGGAGCTGAACCGGAAATATCCGGTGGAAGTGAACTGGGAAGCTTTGAGGAAATTGAAATAAATTGCGCCAGCCTATGTGGAGATCCCTGTATCTATGGATTGTGTGTAGCTGTTTCCTTCTCGTAGGGTGTGAGCCGGACACGACAACAGACCAAGCGGATGTATTGGCCAGCATGGAAGGGCATCAGCTGCATCGGGCGGAAGTGGAGCAGCTCATTCCGCGGGGTGCCTCCTCGGCAGACAGTTTGCTGTTGGCGGAGAGTTACGTCAAGAAATGGGTGAAGGAGCAGTTAGTCTATGAGGTGGCTGAACGTAACCTCAGCGATGAGAAGGAGGAGATTGATCAATTGGTGGAGGATTATCGGCGTTCGCTGATTCGTTACCGATACCAGGAGCGCTTGGTGGATGAGCGCTTGAAAACCGATATATCCGAGCCAGATAAGCAACGCTTCTATGAGGAGAATCAAAAGCTGTTCACCTTGGAGCAGGGATTGATCAAGGGGCTTTTCCTGAAGATTCCGGTGGATGCGCCGGGGCTGTCGGATGTGAAGAAATGGTATAAATCGTCTGATGAGGCGGCGTTAGAGAAGATTGAGAAATATAGTGTGCAGAACGCGACTATTTACGAGTATTTCTATGACAAGTGGGTGAACTTTGATGAGGTGATGGATAATATCCCGATCTATGTGAGCGATCCCTCTACTTTCTTGAAAGGACACAAACAGGTGGAAGTCGCGGACAGTAGCTATTGCTACCTGTTGAATATCGCGGCCTATTTGGTGCCCGGTCAAACCGAACCGTATGAGTCGGCCAGTCCACGGATCGTGGAGATGTTGGTCAATCAACGCAAGGTGGAGTTTTTGAGAAATTTTGAAGATGAATTATATAACGATGCGATTCAACGTGGCAAGGTGACTTTCCCAAATGAACCGTGAGCGAAGAAAAGAGGATAGACAATGAAAAAGATTTTGAGTGTATTGTGGTTAGCTTGTTGCGCTTGCCTTTCCGCCGTGGCACAAGATAACGTGATCGACGAGATCGTGTGGGTGGTAGGTGATGATGCGATTTTGCGCTCGGATATTGAGACACAGCGTTTGTATATGCTGAATGAAGGTCAGCGTTTTGATGGCGATCCCTATTGTGTGATCCCGGAGCAGTTGGCGATCCAGAAGCTTTATCTGAATCAGGCGAAGATCGACAGTATCACGGCGAACGAGAACCAAGTGATTCAGAGTGTGGATCAATGGATGAACATGGCGGTCAATCAGATGGGTTCGCGAGAGAAGTTGGAGGAATACATGGGTAAGAAGTTTTCTCAGATTAAGGAGGAGCGCAAAGAGACCGTTCGTGAGCAGCAGATCGTGCAGCAGATGCAACAGAAGCTGATCGGTGAGATCAAGCTGACACCTGCTGAGATTCGAAAGTATTTCAACCAGTTGCCGCAAGATAGTTTGCCAACGATCCCGACCACTGTGGAGGTGCAGATCGTGACGATGGAGCCAAAGATCCCGTTTGAGGAGACCGATGCGATCAAGGCTCGTCTGCGTGATTTCACCGAGCAGGTGAACACGGGCAAGATGGAGTTCTCTACCTTGGCTCGTCTCTATTCGGAGGATCCGGGCTCATCCGTGCGTGGTGGTGAGTTAGGCTTCATGAGTAAGACACAGTTGTTGCCGGAGTTTGCCAACGTGGCATTCAACTTGAAAGATCCCAAACGTGTTTCGCAGATTGTGCAGACCGAGTATGGGTATCATATCATTCAGCTGATCGAGAAGCGTGGTGATCGTATCAACTGCCGTCACATTTTGTTGAAACCGAAGGTGTCGGATAAGGAATTGACCGAGGCGACTACCCGCATGGATTCACTCTACAACGATTTACAAGCGGAGAAGTTCTCGTTTGATGAGGCGGCAACCTTCGTTTCTGCGGATAAAGACACGCGTAACAACAAAGGTTTGATGGTCAATCAAAACTATGAGAGCAGCAACTATGGCACCCCTAAGTTTGAGATGCAGGAGCTGCCCCAAGAGATTGGTAAGGTGGTTTATCAGATGGAGGTGGGTGATATCTCCAAGCCTTTCACGATGTTGACGGACAAGCAGAAAGAGGTGGTGGCGATCGTCAAGCTGAAAGCCCGTGTGAATGGACACAAGGCGAACTTGGCGGATGACTTCCAGGCGATGAAGCAACTGGTGGAGTCGAGAAAGCGTGAGGAGCTGTTGAATGATTGGATTCGTAAGAAGCAGAAAACCACCTATGTCCGTATCAGTGAGGGTTGGCGGAACTGCGACTTCAAATATCCCGGTTGGGTGAAAGAATGAGGCTTCTCGCTCGGTTGCTCATAGGATTGATTGGCTGTCTGTTGTCGTTTGTGCTGCGTGCGCAAGAGGCGGACACGACCGCTGTGGTGCCTACCGATACCATACAGCCGACGAAAACCAAGGTGTTCTTGGAACATGCCAACACGCTCTCTTTCGATAAAGAGGTGAATGCGGAGGCGCAAGTGCTCGTGGGGGAGGTGATTTTCCGCCACGATAGTTCTTATATGTATTGCGACAGCGCTTACTTCTTCGAGGCAAGCAACTCCTTGGAGGCCTTTAGCAATGTGCGTATGGAGCAGGGCGACACACTCTTTGTCTATGGCGACTATCTTTTTTACAATGGCGATACGCAGATCGCCTACCTGCGTGAGAACGTGCGGATGGAGAACGGGCAGGTGACACTGTTCACCGATAGCCTCAACTATGAGCGGCTCGCCAATATCGGTTATTACTTTGAGGGCGGTCTGCTGGTGGATTCCCTCAATCAGCTTTCCTCTTTCTATGGACAATATTCTCCGGCCACTAAACTGGCGGTTTTCAATGACTCGGTGCGTTTGGAGAATGAGAACTTCACCCTCTATTCAGACACCTTGGATTACGCGACCGACTCGAAAGTGGCTACCATCTTGGGCCCTTCGGTGATTGTCTCAGATAGCGGTACGGTCTATACCTCGAAAGGTTGGTATGATACGGTGAGCGATCGGGCTTCTTTGCTGGATCGGTCGCAGGTGGTTTCTGGTAATCGTATCTTGACGGGTGATTCCATCGCCTATGATCGGGCTTCCGGCTTTGGGGAGGCATTTGGCAACATGAGTGTGCAAGACACGGCGCAACATGTGACCTTGGAGGGGCAATATGGCTTTTATAACGAGCGGACGGAGTATGCTTTTGCGACGGATAGCGCCCGCTTCTTGGAGTATAGCCAAGGTGATACGCTGTTCCTCCATGCGGACACGATGCAGATGGTGACGATCGACTCCACCTATCGGGAGGTGAAAGCCTACTATGGGGTGCGTTTCTACCGGACCGATTTGCAGGGTGTATGTGATTCGATGCAGTTTAACACCAAAGACTCCGTGTTGTATCTTTATACCGATCCGATTATCTGGAATGAGCAGTATCAGCTGTATGGCGATACGATTTTGATCTATTTGAACGATTCGACCATCGACTATGCGCATGTGCAACAGTTTGCCTTCGCCATTCAAGAGATCGATACAACAGCCTATAACCAGTTGAAGGGAAAAGATTTGAAAGCCTATTTCAACGGGCAAGCTGTTGAGCGGATTGATGTGGCAGGCAATGCGGAGTCGATCTTTTTCCCGTTGGAGAAAGATGGCTCGATGGTCGGCATGAACCAGACGCAAAGCGGTTTCTTGACCATCTGGCTGAAAGACAATAAACTGGACAAGTTGAAGATCTGGCCAACACCGACAGGCACGATGACACCGTTGCCCGATCTTTCTCCAGCGGATAAGTATCTGAAAGATTTCTTCTGGTTTGATTATATCCGTCCGAAGAGCAGGGAGGATATTTATCAAGTGGTGCGGCGCAAGGCGCAAGACAACGTACCGAAGAAAAGCAATAAATTTGTACATGAATAACGGAAATAAGAAAGGATAGATAGTATGGCACTTTTCTCTTTTTATCACATGCGTAAGCCTCGGCAGTTTGAGCATAAACCGATCTATTGGGATCCGCATAAGGAGGCCTTGGAGGAACGCGTGAGCAAGATCAAACGTGAAATGGGTATAGAGGAGTCGATCGAGGAGTATAAGCCTCACATCAAGGGCACCTTTATCGAGGGTACCTCGCATTTGCGCAAGAGTGTGGATCGGGGAGAGAGCGCTCGTGATCGGAAGTATAAGAACGTGAAACTGTTGGTGGCCTTGGCGGTCTTGGCTGCCCTCTTTTGGTATCTTTTCTGGCAATGAGCGATATCATTCATCTGCTACCCGATCATATCGCCAACCAGATTGCGGCGGGCGAGGTGATTCAGCGTCCCTCCTCCGTGGTCAAGGAATTGGTGGAGAATGCGATTGACGCAGGTGCCTCGATGATTCGGGTGAACATCGTGGATGCGGGACGTACGCTGATTCAGGTGATCGATGATGGCAAAGGGATGTCGGAGACAGATGCCCGTATGGCTTTCGAGCGACATGCGACCTCGAAGATTAGCACGGCCGATGACCTGTTTGCCCTCCATACGATGGGTTTTCGGGGAGAGGCGTTAGCCTCCATCGCGGCGGTGGCCCATATTGACTTGCGCACCAAACAGAAGGGAGCGGAGTTAGGCACCCACTTGGTGATCGTCGGTTCTACGGTGGAGACCATCGAGGAGGATGCCTGCAATGAGGGCAGTGTCTTCTCGGTGAAGAATCTCTTCTTCAATGTGCCGGCTCGCCGCAAGTTCCTGCGTGGCAATGAGACGGAGTTCCGCAACATCGTGACGGAGTTCGAGCGTATCGCTTTGGTCAATGCACAGGTGGGTATGTCACTTTATCACAATGAAGTGGAGATTTTCAACCTGCCTATTTCCGGGCTTCGTCAGCGCATCATCAATGTGTATGGCAAGAACCTGAACCAGAAGTTGCTTTCGTTGGATGCGCAAAGCTCATTGGTGACGATCAATGGATTCGTGGGTCGGCCAGATGCGGCGAAGAAACGAGGGGCGTTGCAATACTTCTTTGTCAACGGTCGTTTCATGAAGCATCCCTATTTTCATAAGGCGATCTTGCAAGCCTATGAGCAGTTGATCCCAGCGGGAGAGCAACCCAGCTATTTCGTCTATTTTACGTTGGATCCAGCTACGATTGATGTGAATATCCACCCGACCAAGACGGAGATCAAGTTCGAGAACGAGCAACCCATCTGGCAGATCTTGATGGCAGCTACCCGTGAGTCGTTGGCCAAGTCGAGTGCGATACCAACCATTGATTTCGATGCGGAGGGAGCGATCAGCATCCCGGTATATAACCCGGCGAAAAAGTCGGAAGGAGGGGGCATGAAGGCTCCGAAGGTGCAGGTGGATAGTGCGTATAATCCGTTCGATCAAGAGCCTACCTATCAACGGCCCGCCTTTGATTGGACGAAACTGTATGAGGGGTTTGAACGAGATCGAGAAGCGGTGGGTGAGGTTTCCCGCCAACAGGTTGAGGGTGCGCAACCCATGGATCCCGACTCTCTGGATGTGCCGGTATCAGCAGAGCTATTCACGGAGACAACCAATCCCTGCTTCCAGTATAAAGGCCGCTATATCCTGACGGCGATGAAGTCAGGCTTGGCATTGATCGATCAGCATCGGGCGCACCTGCGCATCTTGTTCGAGCAATACAGTCGCTCGATCCGTCAGAAACAGGGGGCCTCTCAACAGGTACTCTTCCCGGAGGTCGTGACGTTTACCCAAGCGGAGGTGGCTATCTTGCCTACGCTTTGGGATGACCTGCGTTTCGCCGGTTTCGATCTGAGCGATTTAGGTGGAGGATCTTATGCCATCAATGGCCTGCCCGCCGGTATAGAAGGGATAGACATGGTGCAGCTATTGAAAGAGATAGTGGCGCATTGTGTGGAGTTAGGTAGCGATGCGAAAGACTTGCTGAGCGATACGATTGCGCTCTCGCTGGCGAAGGCGGCGGCGATTCCCGCAGGGAAGGAGTTGACTCCTGAGGAGATGGATCATCTGATCGCCTCACTTTTCTCTTGCCAAGATTCTAACTTGACACCTGACGGCAAGACAATCCTCTCCATGCTGACCGATGAGGAGTTGGAGCGGCGATTCAGGTGATGGGAAGAAGAAGCGTAATGAAAAATGAATAGGTTATATAGATTGTTGGGTTATCTTTGTGGGTGTCTGGTAGGGATGAGTTGTTCGTTCCATTCTTATCAACCCGCCTTGACGAGAATGGAAGTTCCGGCCTATCGTCAGCCGGATAGTCTTTCCATGGTCAAGGAGGGCTTTACGGTAGCGGGTATCGTTTGGCATGATTATTATACGGATCCTCAATTGGCTCCGCTGATTGATTCAGCACTGGTGCGGAATCATACCCTGCAATCCTCGTTGCTGCAGATTCAAAAGGCGGTAAGCTATTATGATAAATCACTGATGTCCTTTTTCCCGTCAGTCACGCTTTCTCTCTACCAAAATCAAAAGAAAGAGCATGCTCCCGGCGTTCATTATAATGAACATGGGGTGGGGATTGCCTTAACCAATTGGGAGGTGAACCTTTGGGGTAAATTGTCGAGTAAGCGAAAGGCCGCTTTTGAGTCGTTGTTGCAAGACCAAGCTGCTATGCAGGGGGTACGTGTGAAGCTGATAGCGGATGTGGCTACGTTGTATTATCGTTTGGTTGGACTGGATGAGAAGTTGGAGGCTGTCCAAGAGATCATTGTTTCTAATCAGGCCTATCTGGAAGAACAAGAGGCGTTATTACGGAAAGGGACACGCAAAGACACCACTCAGCTGGTCATAGCGTCAGCGGGAGAAGGCTCTTCCTCTGCGCTTTCCAGAACCCACGTGGCGGTGGAACAGGCGAAGGCTGAGTTATATCGGGCGAAAGCTATCCTGCCGGATATTCAAAGTGAGTTGTTCATTACGGAGAACACGTTGAATCTACTGTTGAGTCGAACCGAGGGAGAGATTCAACGAGCCGATTTAGAAACGGTCATCCATTCTCGTGCGTTGAATGACTCCATCGCTATAGGTATCCCAGCGGATTTGATACAGTATAGGCCGGATGTGATGTTGGCTGAGGCCAAAGTGCGTGAGGCGTTTCATTTACAAGATGTAGCGCGTGCAGCGCTGTATCCTTCTTTACGATTGGAAGTGAGTTTGTTTTCCTCGGAGGATTTGGTTGGCTCATGGAGTGATTTCCCTACTTCTATCGTGTACAACCTCTTTGCCGGTTTGATACAACCTATCTTCAGCCAAGGGGAGCTACGACATGCCAAACGGGTCAAAGAGATTGAGAGTCAACAGCGTTTGATGGAGTTTAAGCAAACCGTACTCGCTGCCTGTACAGAGGTCTCTAACACCTTGATGTATTATAAGATGAACTATTCGCGTTTCGTGAACCTGGCGCAACGCTATGCGGCATTGAAGAATGCGCTTTCTTATAGTCAGCAACTCTATCGAGAGCGGCGAGCATCCTACTTGGATGTCTTGGCGGCTCAAAGCCAGCTATTACAGATTCGATTGGATTTGGCCGATGCGTTTATCGGCTATTGCACCCAACGCATTACACTCTATAAAGCGTTGGGTGGAGGCGTGATGCTGTAGAATCCGCCTACGAGTAGAGGCGTTACTCCGCTGAGCCTTTTTTCGGACTGACCGTATAGGTCTTCGTGCCGTAACGCTTCAGCAATTCCGACGGTGTATATCCGAACTTGGTCTTGCAGAAACGATTGAAGTTGGGAGCGGCATAGAAGCCATGCCGAGTCATGATCTCTTTGATGGTGATATTGGGGATGGCCATATCGGCCAAGATACGGTCGCATTTCCGACGTGTCTCCCAACGGAAGTAGGTCTCGTTAAATTCCTCCTTGAACCTCCGGAGAAAGGCAATCTGACTCATGTGGAGCTCTTCCGCCAATTGTGTGAGCGAGTGCTCCTTGTCTTGCCATTTCTCGATCTGCTCCCGAAAACTCAATGGCTTTCCAATGAGCGGATAGAACAGGGTAGCGATCTCCTCTTTCTTATAGAAACCTCGCAACGAGAAGAACAGCTCCGCATGTTTCATGGCATGAAGGTGTGCGCAGTTCATGCCGCTACGCATATAAAACAGCATCAAGTCGATGAATTTGAGGATCGGCTCCCGAATGGCTAACGGCTGGAAATCGTAATCAATCTCCTTGCAAAAGGGCTTATAGCTTTCTAACACCAAGCGGTCACAACCGCTATGCGGCAGGACGAAGGTCATCTGTAACCATTTGGCGGATTGCGTTACCTGTCCACTGCTTGTGGCCGCACGAGGGATCAGGATCATCTCGCCCCCTTTGATGGTTCTGTCTTTAAAATCGTTACAGCTGAGAGTGCACACTCCCTCCAAGAGAAAAAGCAGGTGGTTGTACGTTGGGTCCAATTTATCATCGAATCTACTACCTGTCTCCTCTTCATGGTAAGTAAATCCTGTCTCTACATTATGCAGGAAGTTATTGCAATTAATATGTTCATCTAAATAAAGTAAAGCACTTTCTACGTTAGCTTCCATAATATTGCACGAAATTGTTCATAGATTGTTTATGCAAAGGTAGCGATATGTTTTGGATTATTTTTAAGAATCTGGAAAAATCTGAAACGGTTATTTCATGGATGATTGCCTAATTGAGCATCTTATCTATTCTGGGCACAAAAATCAGGAGCCCGATAAGGGCGGCAGTAAGCGCAGCGAAAAGGACGGCTCCGGCGGCTAAGTCTTTTGCGCGGCCTATCAAGGGATGGTAGTCGGCTGAGATCGTATCGGCCAATGCCTCGATGGCGGAATTGATCGCTTCCATGGCGAAGACCAAGCCAATCGCGAAGAGAAGGGCGATCCATTCCATGCGGCTGACCTCCAAATAGCAACCGGCAGCAAGGACCGCGATCGTCGCTACACAATGGATGCGGGCATTCGCCTCATGGGTGACCAAGGCACGCCATCCTTGGAGGGCATAGCCGAAACTGCGGATCCTTTTGCGCCAAGAGCTACCTTCATTTTTCATATCCTTACCTGAAAACTACCATTGAGAGAACGCTTGAAACCGTCCGTTATTGCATCGAGGTGTGCACGAAAACGAACACTGTGTTCATTATCGAACACTTGATTTTATGGACTATTTCTCATTATCAGTTAGTTGCATTCTTTGGCACGGAATTTGTAAATGGTTTGGCAAAAACGAACGGATATGAGAAAGATTTATCTATGGATAGGCCTCGCATGGATGGCGCTTAGTGCTACGGAGGCCCAGGAGCAGACAGACACCTTACGCTTGACCTTGAAAGAGGCGATCGAGCGGGCGCAAGTGCATTCAGTAGATGCGGCTGTCGCCTTGAACGAGTTGCGTACCGCTTACTGGGAATACCGCACCCATCGGGCGGATCAGTTGCCGGAGGTGATTTTCAGTGGGACTTTACCCGCTTATTACAAGCAATATTCTAAATATCAGCAATCGGATGGTTCTTATACCTACGTGCAGAACAATGCCTTGGGACTGAATGGCGAGATCTCTATCGCACAGAACATCGCCCTGACCGGTGGTAAGGTCTCCTTGGTCACCTCCTTAGATTTCACCCGTCAGTTGGGACGAGGGGCTTTCAGCGAATACATGAGCGTGCCCGTCAGCTTGATGCTCACACAACCCATTTTCGGCGTGAACGACCAGAAATGGAAGCGAAAGATTGAGCCGGTACGCTATGAGGAGGCAAAGGCCGCTTTTATGGAGAATGTGGAGCAGGTGACGCTTGCGACCATCACGCACTATTTCAATCTGTTGTTGGCCGAAGAGAATCGGTTGATCTGCCAGCAGAACCTACAGAATGCCGATAAACTGTATGATATTGCGTTGGCGAAACGAAAGATCGGACATATCTCTGAGAGTGAGCTGATGCGTTTGAAGCAGTCGGCTTTGCAAGCGAAAGGGAAACTGACGGAGGCCCAATCCAATTACGATGCGAAGATGTTTCAATTGCGTTCCTTCCTTGGATTAAGCGAGCAAGACGCCATCGAGACAGTCGTGCCTGAGGCGGTAGAGGGCATTCGGATGGATTATCAGGAGGTGCTGCTGAAAGCCCACGAGAATAACGCTTTCGCGAAGAATATCCGTCGCAGGCAACTGGAGGCTGACTATGATGTGGCCGCGGCCAAGGGAAACCGACGAGAGATCAATCTGTTCGCCAAGGTGGGTTATACCGGAAAAGACCGGACCTTGTCGGGCGCTTATAATCCGCTGAAGGATAACCAAGTGGTCGAGGTAGGTCTCTCTATTCCCCTCTTGGATTGGGGCAAGCGTAAGGGAAAGGTCAAGGTGGCGGAGTCGAACCGGGATGTGGTGCTCTCCCAGATCCGCAAGGAGGAGATGGACTTCAACCAAGATATTTTCCTTTTGGTGCAGAACTTCAATAACCAGGCGGCTCAGTTGGAGATCGCGGCGGAGGTAGATACCTTGGCGGAGAAGCGGTATCATACCTCCATTGAGACCTTCATGATCGGTAAGATCGACATCCTGGATTTGAATGATGCCCAGAGTTCGAAGGATGATGCCAAGCAAAAACACATCCAAGAGCTCTATTATTACTGGTATTATTTCTACAACATTCGAAGCGCCACCTTGTATGATTTTATAAATAGATGTAATTTAGACGCCGATTTCGAGGCAATCGTGAAACGATAAAACAAGGAGAATGTATGATACTGATTATCGATGATGATGCGGGGGTTCGTTCGTCGTTGACCTTCCTGTTGAAACATGCGGGCTTTCAAGCGGAGACGGCCTCCAAGCCGGAGGAGGCTATCCAGCGTGTGCGTGAGCAGGTCCCTGAGCTGATCTTGATGGACATGAACTTCACCATGACCACGACGGGAGAGGAGGGACTGCGGCTGCTGCGTCAAGTCAAGGTGCTCTGTCCGGATGTGCCGGTAATCCTGATGACGGCTTGGGGCTCGATCGCCTTGGCGGTGAAAGGGATGCAGGCCGGTGCGTTCGATTTCGTCACGAAGCCTTGGAACAACTTGATGCTGCTCAAATCCATTCGTACGGCCTTGGCTTTGGGCGAACAGAAACGGGAGAGTTATCGGCCTTTGAACCGTGCGGAGGTGGATCAGCGGTTTGATTTTAGCCATATTGTTGGACATTCCCAGCCCTTGATGGAGGTGTTGAACACGGTGGCACGTGTCGCCGCCACGAATGCCTCGGTGTTGATCACGGGCGAGAGCGGTACCGGCAAAGAACTGATCGCTGAGGCGATCCATGCGAACAGTCCTCGTCGGGAGAAGCCCTTCGTGAAGGTCAATTTAGGGGGACTCTCGCAGAGCCTCTTCGAGAGTGAGATGTTTGGTCATAAGAAGGGGGCTTTCACCGATGCGATTTTGGATCGAGTCGGTCGTTTCGAGTTGGCCAATGGGGGGACCATCTTCTTGGATGAGATTGGCGACTTGGAGCTCTCTTGTCAAGTGAAGCTGTTGCGGGTCTTGCAGGATCAGACCTTCGAAGTGTTGGGAGATAGTCGTCCGCGTAAGGTGGATGTACGGGTGGTGAGTGCCACCAATCGAGACTTGACAGCCATGGTGGCCGATCGCTCCTTCCGGGAGGATTTGTTTTATCGCATCAACCTGATCTCCGTGCATCTGCCTGCCTTGCGTGCCCGCAGGGAGGATATACCCCTCTTGGTGCGTTATTTCGCGGATGAGCAGGCGAAGGCGAATGGCTTGCCGCATGTGGCGTTCTCGGCGGAGGCGATCGCCTATCTATGTCGCCTGCCTTTACCGGGTAATATCCGTGAGTTGAAGAACTTAGTGGAGCGTACGATCTTAGTCTCCGGCAAATCGGTGTTGGAGGCGGAGGATTTCGAGCGGCAAGGTGTTTCGATGCCCTTGACACCTCCCTCTCCCTCGGTCACCTTGGATGGCTTGACGTTGGATGAGCTGGAGCGGCAGAGCATCTTGCGGGCGATGGATGCGCATGGTGGCAATCTGTCGCATGTCGCTGCTGCGTTAGGCATCAGTCGGGCGGCGTTGTACCGCCGGTTGGAGAAATATGGCATTCCTATTGATAAATAAATGGGGCTAAAGCGGGCGAGTCATGTATATCCGAGGACGGTTCTTTCTATTGACCATTTTATTGGCCGCAGGGCAGACAGTGGTGCTCCATAAGGTCTATTATGCCACCTCCATGCGCACCTTCATTTGGTTGGAGCTGATCGTCGGGATTGCGGTCATTCTGCTCTTCCTGTTTTATAAACGGGTGGTGAAACCGATCCATCTGATTGGCAACGGCATGGATTTGCTGAAAGAGCAAGATTTCAGCTCCCGGTTGGGAAAGGTGGGGCAGTCGGACGCCGATCGTGTGGTGGAGGTGTTTAACCGCATGATGGATCAGTTGAAAGACGAGCGTCTGCATGTCAGGGAGCAGAACCATTTCCTCGATCTGCTGATCAATGCTTCGCCCATGGGCGTGATCATCATGGATTACGATCGGCGGATCCTGTCGCTCAATCCAGCCGCTTGTCGCATCTTGGGCGGGATTCGGTTGCGGGATTGGGTGGGTAAGCCGTTGTCCGCCTTGGAGAGCCCCTTGATTGACGAGCTATGCAGCCTATCCCGGTTCGGGAGCTCTACCGTGCGTTTAGGCGATGCCAGTATCTATAAATGCACCTGCTCCTCTTTTGTCGATCGAGGCTATGACCATCCCTTCTATCTGATCGAGAGCCTGACCGATGAGGTGTTTAAGGCGGAGCGGAAAGCCTATGAGAAGGTGATCCGTATGATCTCGCATGAGGTGAATAACACGACCGCCGGTATTGCCTCTACCTTGGACACGTTGCAGAGCACTTTCCAAGAGCTGCCCGATCAGGCGGACATCTGCGAGGTGTTGCAGGTGTCGATCGACCGTTGCTACAGCTTGAGTCGCTTCATCACCAATTTCGCGGATGTGATACGCATTCCGGAGCCCTGCTGCCGACCTGCCTCCTTGAATCAAGTGGTCGGAGCCTGCAAGCGGTTCATGGAGACCGTCTGCCAAGAGAAACAGATTGCGTTGCAGTTGGTGTTAGACGATCCTTCCCCGATCGTCTCCATAGACACCTCGCTCTTCGAGCAGGTCTTGGTGAATATCATCAAGAATGCGGTGGAATCTATAGGCGGAGAGGGTAGCATCATCATCCAGACCTTCGCCGATCCGCCCAGCATGGAGATTGCGGACAATGGAAAGGGCATCGACAAGGAGACCGAATCCAAGCTGTTCACCCCCTTCTTCTCCACCAAGCCCAACGGACAGGGATTGGGATTGATCTTCATCCGTGAGGTCTTGGATCGCCATCGTTGCCTCTTCTCGCTGCGTACCTATGCGGATGGCTTCACCCGATTCAAGATCGCTTTCCCTACATAGCGCAAAGACCACCCTTCTACACGCATGAATGTTTGTCATTATCAATGAATGTGTTGAACGATTACTCCCTCGCAGAAAAAAAGGTGAGGGTAGAAGGATAACCAAACGGGCTTTTTCTCTATATTTGCAGCGCTGTTAAGAGCAAGCAAATAGAGGACATAAATTTAAATTCGTAATAGTATGATTTTAAGTAAAGAGTTATCAGAGGCTTTGAATGCCCAGGTGAATGCTGAGATGTGGTCAGCCAACTTGTATTTGTCTATGGCCGTTTATTTCAAGAAAGCAGGCTTGAACGGTTGCGCACACTGGATGGAGAAACAATTCGAGGAGGAGAACGAGCATGCGCAGAAGATGATCGACTACGCTATCGAGCGTGGTGGTGACATCGAGATCGGTCAGATCAATGTCGTTCCTACCGGTTGGGGCAACCCGTTGGAGGTGTTCGAGCACGTTTACAGCCACGAGTGCAAGGTGTCTGAGATGATCGACAAGATGGTTGACATCGCGGAGAAGGATCGTGACCATGCGTCTCGCGACTTCTTGTTCACTTTCGTACGTGAGCAGGTTGAGGAGGAGCGCACAGCGAAAGACATCGTTGACCAGTTGAAGGCATACGGTGAGCACCACTATGGCATCATGGATCACAAATTGGGTAAGAGATAATTTCTCATGATGAGATTTATTTAGTATGTGTGGGGAGTAGGCCATCTGCTTGCTCCCCATTTTTTTGTACTTTTGCGGGCAAACAGCAATCTATGAGACTAACTGACGAATGGTTTATGGCGCTCTCGGAGAACGAGGCGGGACAGCTGATCACCGTGCAAGGACGGGATGAGCTGAAGGAGTTCATGGCGTGTGGGAAATTGAAAGAACGGGTGGAGGTCACTTGGCCTTACGAGTCAGACAGCAAGGGACTGCCCTCGGAAGCGTTGGCGGAACGGATGGAGACCGTGGAGGCGGCCCTGCGTAAGGCCGTGGAGAAGGATAAGCTGGCTATCCTGACCGGTGTCTATACCGGAGGGGGCGAGAAGGTCTGGGTCTTCTATACCCGTACGACCCGTGTCTTTGGCGAGCGACTGAACGAGGCGTTGGCTGATTTTGAGCTGCTTCCCATCACGATCTACACCGAGTTAGACCCCGAATGGGAGGAGTATCAAGACCTCTACGAGATGAAACAATGGGCCGTCGGCTGAGATTATTGGCCAAATGGATAGCTTTTTAATGTATTTAACATGTTAAGAAGATTGAAAGTGAGAATATAATTTTACTTTTGTCGAAATTCTAAAATCAACTTTATACAATATACTACAATGCAGAATAGACGTAATTTTTTGAAGCAAGCTTCTTTAATGCTTGCAGGTGGTTTGGTCGCTCCGCAGTTGTTAACTTCTTGCGGTGGTGGTAATGGTTCAGCAGCAGGCGCTGCTACCGAGGCTGCGAAGAAGCACATCGGTCTTCAGTTGTATTCTTTGCGTGATGATATTAACGACTTGGGTATCCAGAAGGTGTTGGAGATCGTGTCTAAGATGGGCTATGTGAACATCGAGACAGCTGGCTACAGCGATGATGGCAAGATCTACGACGTTGAGCCGGGTGAGTTCAAGAAGATGTGTGCTGACCTGGGTATGCGTTGCACCAGTGCTCACCTCTCTCACTTCATGAGCGATGATATGCAGGCTGACTTGAGCTGGTGGAACAAGGCTATCGAGGCTCACAAGAAGGCTGGTATGAAGTACATGGTTATGCCGGTTTCTCCGATCAACGAGAAGGCCTCTTTGGATCTGTTGAAGAAATACTTCGGCGACTACTTCTATCAGATTGGTTTGGCAGCTGCGGGCGCAGGTATCAAGTTCGGTTATCACAACCACGATTATGAGTTCAAGCAGATCGAGGGTCAGACGATCTACGATTTGATGTTGGAGAACTCCAGCCCCGATCACGTGATGTTCGAGATGGACGTTTATTGGGTAATGCGTGGTGGTCAGAACCCGGTTGACTATTTGAAGAAGTATCCGAACCGTTTCCCGATCTTGCACATCAAGGATGAGAAGGCAATCGGTGCCAGCGGTACGATGGACTTCAAGTCTATCTTCGATCAGGCTTACGCAAACGGCGTGAAGGATTGGTATGTAGAGGTTGAGCGCTACGATGGTACGCCGCAGGAGGATGTACAGAAGAGCTTCGACTTCTTGAACAGCGCAGATTATGTGAAGTAATCTCCCCTTATTAGAAAGAAAAGAAAGGCCATTCGTTGCAAAAGCGAGTGGCTTTTTTTGTGCCCGAGGGGTGAGGTGTGCATAAAAAGTGTACATTTGTCGTTCAACTAAATGCGATGTCAATTGTTTAACATATAAATCTAAGTGGTTATGCGGTTTTTAGTAGGCTTGTTGATTTTTTGGGGATGCGGGCAATGGCTTTCCGCACAGAGTGATACCTTGGTAGGGGTATTGAAAGACGTGAGCCAGAAGGCGATCAAACGCTATCCGGTGACGTTGGGCAGTGTGAATCCCAAAACGGTGAAAACGAATGGGAAGGGAATGTTTATGTTCCCTGGAGCGAACCTGCAAGATACGCTGTTCGTGACGATAAAGAAGACGAAGAACCAATTGTTGGTACCCGTCAATGGCTATAACTACATCACGATTACGCTGGAGAATAGCACCTTCAACGCCGATCGAAGCAATGAGCCGAATGAGGAGTTACAACGGCTGATCATGGCGGAGCGTAACCGGTTGATCAGCTCATCGGTGATGACCCGTGAGGACATCCGTCGGTTAGGTTGCCGAGATATGATCTCCGTGTTGAAGCGTATGAGTGGCGTGACCTTCATGGATGGAAGCATCCGTATCCGTGCCAGTGCCTCATTGACCAGCCCGACCGATCCCTTGGTCGTGGTGGATGGCATACCGATGGATCTGACGATCTTAGACACGATCGCCATCGAGGATGTACAGGAGGTAAGTGTCTTGAAGGATGCCGGTCAATATGGCGCTCGGGGAGCTAACGGGGCTATTGTGATCAAGACGAAATAAGAAACAGACAAGCATAGCGTATGAGACGAAAATGGGGGAAATGGATAGTAGGGGTATTGCTGCTGCCTGTCAGCTTGGTGGCTCTCTTGTCTATACTCTTATATGTCCCTTTTGTGCAGGATTTTGCCGTGCGGCAAGCCGCCTCCTATGCGAGCGAGGCAATGGGGATGCGTATCTCTATCGGGCAGATTCGCCTCTCTTTCCCGCTCGATTTGAAGATCCGTGACGTACAAGCCATCCATCAGGCTGATACGCTATTGCGCTTGGATCGCCTCTCCCTGCGCATTCAGGCAAGGCCGCTTTTCCATCGGCAGGTGCTGATCGAGGCCATTGACTTGCGCAATGCCCAGTTAGATACGAAAGATTTCTTGGAGGGCATGGCCATCAAGGGGGCGGTAGGACAGTTCTATCTGAAGGCCGATCGGGTGGATCTGGCGAAGGAGAGGGCGACCTTCAACCAAATCAATCTCGCTGACGCGGCGATCACCCTGCTGCTCAATGATTCGACGGAGGAGGCCGATACGACCGCCACCAACCTTCCTTGGCGGTTCGATTTGCAACGGATTCAGTTAGATCGGGTGTCGCTCGCTTTGCAGCTGGCCCCGGATTCATTGCGTGTGGCAACCTTCTTGAAGCAGGCCTCCTTGCGGGATGGCGTGGTCGATCTGGGAACCGAACGTTATGCGATCGGTCAATTGCAGCTCACGGAGTCGAACCTGCTTTACGACGACGATCTTTCGGAGCCTACCGACGGATTGGATCTGGGCCATATTCAGCTGGCTGACGTGCGGCTACGGTTGGAGGAGCTGCTTTACCAAGGGCGGCAGATGAGGGCGTCTCTGACGGAATGTACCTTCGAGGAGAAGTCGGGCTTGCGAGTCGATGCGCTGACGGGTGCCTTGGAGAGCGATGAGACGACGATCCGACTGCCTCAGCTGCTGTTGCAAACCCCCCACTCGGAAGCCCAACTGCGTGCGGAGATCCCTTGGAACAGCTTGGAAGAGCGGCCGAAGGAGGAGATGCGGCTCGCTTGGGAGAGCCGTTTGGGAAAGGCCGACCTGCTGCTTGCGATGGGCAAGCTCCCTCACGATTTTGTGCGTGCCTATCCGAATCAACCGTTGACCTTGGCGATGGAGGCAGCGGGAAACATGGCGGCGATGCGACTCACGAAGGGCGAGCTGCGCTTGCCGGGGGCTTTCCGAATGGCGCTGTCTGGCGAGATGGAGGCGGTGCTGGATAGCGTGAAGCGGACGGGCGAGCTACGGTTGGAGGCGGAGAGCGATTCGTTGAACTTCCTGCTGACGATGTTGCCTGCCGAGGAGCGGCTGTTCTACAACCTGCCGAAAGGAATGCGTCTGCAGGGCGAGGCCTTCGTGGCGAATCAAGCCTATCAAGCGGAGTTGCACTTCCGGGAGGATAAGGGAAAAATGGATCTGACGGCGCATTACGATCCCACACGAGAGGCCTACCAAGCCGCTTTGCGGGTGGATAGCTTGGAGCCGGTTCATTTCATGCCTTTGGATTCGCTGTATAGCCTGACGGCCTCCCTGCAGGTAGAGGGGAAGGGCACCGATCCCTTCGCTGCGCAGACCTGGGCGAAGATAGAGGGGGCGGTGAATGATATTCGCTATGGCTTGACCTCGGTCTCAGACGTGCGTTTGAAGGGCTCCTTGGAGCAGCATGCCCTGCAGATGGAGCTGGTCAGTGGCTATCCGTTGGCCAAGTTCGATCTCTCGTTGAATGGCGAGTTGAAGCAGAAGGATGTGAAAGCCATGTTGATCGCCGATGTGGAGCATCTCGACCTGCATGAGATGCATCTCCTGAGCAATCCCTTTGCCACCTCTTTC
This sequence comes from uncultured Parabacteroides sp., assembly GCA_946055095.1. GTDB lineage: Bacteria > Bacteroidota > Bacteroidia > Bacteroidales > Tannerellaceae > Parabacteroides. The sequence goes on from CAMGEM010000009.1 coordinate 24,544, forward strand.
CAGCTGTT
>CAMGEM010000010.1 GCA_946055095.1 uncultured Parabacteroides sp.
GGGCATACTGCTCGATGCGCACGATGCCATCTCCCTTCGTTCCAAACCACAAGGAGCCATCTTGATCGGTCAGCAGGGAGCGGATGGGGTTATGCAGCGGAATAGGGAGATTGCTTTGCAGGATGTTGCCGAAACGGGCCGGCTTGTCATACAGCATCTGGATGCCTTGACCATCTGTGCCGATCCAATAGATATCCTGTTGCTGATCGACCATTCCCCAAAACATGCCTAACCCGATGTCGATCGGATCCGAAGGCTGTTGCACATCCACGATCTTTCCCCAGCGAAAGGCGACATAGACGGAGGATTGGAAGGTGGAGATATAGACAATCTCCCCATATTTCTGACACATCCCCTTTAGGTTGGCGATCAGGGTCTTCTCCTTGCCCTCGGTGGTGCACCGATAGAGCTGTTCCGATCCATCCACAAAGAAGAGGGTATCGCCCTCCCGATTCGCCGCAAGCAGATTTTGTGCAAGTGGCGATTGCGTCTCCCGTTGGATGGTGCACTTGTCGTTATCTACAAGCAAAGTCAGGCGGATCCGTTCGCCAGAGGTCAAGAGCAGTTGGAAGCTCCCGTCGTCATTGTCGAGCAGGGCGATGACCTGCTGTGGGCTGATGCCATAGAGCGGCAGGTCGATCAGTCGTTGTGTGGCGGGCGAGAAACAGGTAATCTGGTCTTCCCGACAGATCGCCATCATGACCCCTTCCCGGTTGCTGGCCATGTGGATGCAGTCGATGTAGCCGGGATAGGCGGCAACCACTCGTCTTTCTTTCAATGAGAATTTATTGAATCCCAGCGAGGTGCTGATCCAAAGATACCCGGGTTCCGCATCCGTGATACGCAGGATGATATTGCTGCACAGGGAGTTCTTGTAGTTCAGCTCGAAGCGATAGACGTAAATATCTTTCCCGTTATAGAGGTTCAAGCCATCGTAGGTACCGATCCAGAGGTAGCCGTTTGGATCTTGGTGCATACAGATCACGGCGTTGTTGGAGAGTTCTCGTAAATCTAATTTATGCAATAAGGAAGCGGCCTTCGTCTGGGCGAAAGATTCGATAAGTCCACAACATAATGTAAAGACTATTAAGATGAATACGGTTCGCTTCATGTGCTTTTCATTGCCAATGCTCGTTAGGGAGCATAGCGGATGCAAACTTACGAAAAAACAGTGAGAATTATCATTTTCTTTTCTGAATTATCTTTTTGCTCTGCGTGATTTAGCGGAGCCACGATTGTAGGTGGCTCAATGGATGTGTCCAGCTGGTTCAACCGTTGCGTTGAGCCGGCTCGTGAGGGGAGTTGAGCCCGCTCGATTCTTCACTTGAGCCCGCTCGTTGGGGGAGGTGAGGGAGCTGGCCTCGTAGGGGAAGTGTTAACTGTTAACCCGAAACTGCTGTTTTTTTCGATACCCTATGGTGTTTGGTCAGTTGGGAGGGGCCTATGTATATCCTTATTTATAGTTATACCTATATATCTATACCTATATTATATATATGTATGATTTACTTATCTATAAAGCATAAGTAGCTAAGAAGAGGTGGAAAAGATGGGGAAACGAAAAATTTCGCAGTTTCGCGTTAACAGTTAACACCTCCTTACTGGTTATACATATCCTTGTTGTAGAAGTTGAGGATGCGGATGGCCATGTTGTAGGCTTGCTGAGCGGGACTTTCCGGGTTGCGGGCGATGGCCTCTAAATAGTCGTTGAGGGCCAAACGGGTCTCCCCCTTTTTGTAATAGGCCTTTCCTCGCAGGTACCAAGCCTCATCATCGGTTGGATGTAGGGCCAGGTATTCCGTGAGAAAATGGATCGCCTCATCGGTTTTCCCTGTTTGAATCCATTGTTTAATATGCTCCATATTTCACCTTTTTGATTTGTTTTCGAAGGGCGAAGATACAAACAGAATCTGAAAATCAAGCGCTCATCAAGGGCTATCTGCACGAAAAACATCTTTTTTCAAGATCTCTGCGTCGTGGGTGTGAATTTATTTGTGTATGTTTGCAGCCGATTTCAAAAAAGCGATTATTGATTATGCAAAAGAATCTGGTAATAGTGGAGTCTCCGGCGAAGGCCAAAACCATCGAGAAGTTTCTCGGGACAGACTATAAGGTAATGTCAAGCTATGGGCATATTCGCGATCTGAAAACCAAGGAGTTCAGTATTGATATAGCTCATAATTACACGCCTGAATATGCCATACCGGCCGATAAGAAAAAACTGGTTAGCGAGTTGAAGGCAGAAGCCAAGAAGGCGGAAACAGTCTGGTTGGCATCCGATGAGGACCGTGAGGGAGAGGCTATCTCTTGGCATCTATCGGAGGTGCTGGATTTGGATCCGCAGCGTTCGAAGCGTATTGTCTTCCATGAGATCACCAAGAACGCCATTCTGCATGCGATTGAGACACCTCGTTCCATCGATATCAACTTGGTGAACGCCCAACAGGCGCGCCGTGTGCTCGATCGTATCGTAGGTTTCGAGCTCTCGCCTGTGCTGTGGCGTAGGGTAAAGCCCTCGCTTTCTGCGGGTCGTGTGCAGTCTGTCGCTGTGCGTTTGATTGTGGAGCGAGAGCGTGAGATTCACCATTTCGTATCGGAGCCTGCTTATCGGGTAATCGCTAATTTCCTCTTGCCGGATGGAAAGACCCTTTTGAAGGCCGAGTTGTCTCATCGTTTGAAGACCATTGAGGAGGCACGGGCATTCCTGAAGACCTGCCAAACAGCCACCTTCACGATCGACGATATTACCAAGAAGCCGGTCAAGAAGTCGCCAGCCCCTCCTTTCACCACCTCTACGTTGCAACAGGAGGCTGCCCGTAAGTTGGGCTTCTCTGTCTCACAGACCATGATGATCGCGCAACGGCTGTATGAGTCTGGATTCATCACCTATATGCGTACCGACTCTGTCAACCTGAGTGACTTGGCGTTGGGTACGGCTAAGGAGACCATTTTAGCTACCTTTGGCGAGCGTTACTATAAATTCCGTCAGTACCATACGAAGAGCAAAGGGGCGCAGGAGGCGCACGAGGCGATTCGTCCGACCTACATCAGCCATGATGAGATCGAGGGCAGCGCGCAGGAGAAGCGCCTCTATGAGTTGATCCGTAAGCGGGCGATCGCTTGTCAGATGGCGGATGCGGAATTGGAGCGTACCACCATTTCGATCAGTGTCAGTGGTTCGACTGAGAAATTCGTGGCCACAGGAGAGGTAGTGGTGTTCGATGGCTTTTTGCAAGTCTATCACGAGAGTCTCGACGAGGAGAACGAGAAGGAGTCTGAGAATGGCCTCTTGCCCTCTGTTCACCTGAACGATCTATTGACCTATAAGGAGATTACGGCCACGGAGCGATTCTCGCAACGTCCCCCTCGCTATACGGAGGCCAGCTTGGTGCGTCGGTTGGAGGAGTTGGGTATTGGCCGTCCTTCTACCTATGCGCCTACGATCCAGACCATTCAGAACCGTGGCTATGTGGAAAAGGGCGATAGGGAGGGCGTAAAGCGTACCTACCAAGTGCTCACTTTGACGACAAAAGCACTCAAGGAGACCGTGAAGGAGGAGACTGCCGGTGCTGATCGGAGTAAATTGATGCCGACTGATATTGGCTTGGTGGTGAACGATTTCTTGATGACCTATTTCCCGGATGTGATGGATTATAACTTCACGGCCAGCGTGGAGAAGGAGTTTGATACCATTGCGGAGGGGAAGATGGATTGGACGAAAGCCATTGACAAATTCTATAAGGTGTTCCACCCGATCGTGGAGGCAACCGCCACGACCCGCACAGAGCATCGCTTGGGCGAGCGTCATTTAGGAGCGGATCCGGCGACAGGTGAGCCCGTCTATGTCAAGATCGGCCGTTTTGGTCCGATGGCGCAGATCGGCGATGCGCATGCGTTGGAGGAGAAAGGCGAGAAACCTCGTTTCGCGACCTTGCGCAAGGGGCAATCCATTGAGACCATCACCTTGGAAGAGGCGTTGAAGCTGTTTGAGTTGCCGCGTACATTGGGCGACTGGGAGGATAAGACGGTGGTAGCCGCAATCGGTCGTTTCGGTCCGTTTGTCCGTTGGAATGCCAAGTTTGTCTCCATCCCGAAAGAGCTCGATCCGATGACCATCACCTTGGAGGAGGCAATCGACTTGATCAAGGCGAAACAGGAGAAAGACGCGAAGAACTTCATCAAGGCCTTCGAGGAGGAGCCGGGTATGCAGATCCTGAACGGTCGTTTCGGCCCCTATATCGCTTATAACAAGAAGAACTATCGGATCCCGAAGACTGTGGAGCAGCCAGCGGAGCTGACCTTGGCCGATTGCAAGAAACTGATCGAGGAGTCGGAGAGCAAGCCGGCTACGGCCAAGAAGCGTACGGTGCGTAAAAAGGCGTGAACTCGCTTCTAAAGGGGACAATTTGTCAGTCAGTCTGTCGTGACTTGATCGGCGAAGACCGCAAAAATGGCAGAATTGTCCCACTAATACCGTTTGGCACGTTATTGGTAAGAGAGAAAGTGTGAGTCGGAAGGCTCATGGATAACACAAGTATATTATTAACGATTAAATACTAATAAAATGAACATTAGACCATTGGCAGACAGAGTGCTTATCAAGCCGGCTGCTGCAGAGGAGAAGACATTGGGCGGAATCATCATCCCCGATTCAGCAAAAGAGAAACCGTTGAAGGGTGAGGTTGTTGCCGTAGGTAACGGAACGAAAGACGATGAGATGGTTCTGAAGAATGGCGATACGGTATTGTATGGCAAATACGCAGGCACAGAGATTGAGTTGGAGGGCGAGAAATATTTGATCATGCGCCAGTCTGACGTTTTAGCAATTATCTAATTCATTTTTAACTAATCAATTAAGAAATAGCATACAATCATGGCAAAAGAGATTAAATATGATATGGATGCCCGCGACCTCTTGAAGAAGGGCGTGGACGAGTTGGCGAATGCCGTTAAGGTGACACTGGGCCCGAAGGGTCGCAACGTGATCATTGAGAAGAAGTTTGGCGCACCGCACATCACGAAGGATGGTGTGACAGTGGCAAAAGAGGTTGAGTTGGCTTGCCCGTTCGAGAACATGGGCGCACAGTTGGTGAAGGAGGTTGCTTCTAAGACCAACGACAACGCTGGTGACGGTACGACAACCGCAACGGTTTTGGCTCAGGCTATCATCGGTGTAGGTTTGAAGAACGTAACAGCAGGTGCGAATCCGATGGATTTGAAGCGTGGTATCGACAAGGCCGTAGCTAAGGTGGTTGAGAACATCGCTGAGCAGGCTGAGGAGGTTGGCGACAAGTTCGAGAAGATCGAGCATGTAGCGAAGATCTCTGCCAATGGCGACGAGGCGATCGGTAAGTTGATCGCTGAGGCTATGCAGCGTGTGAAGAAAGAGGGTGTGATCACCGTTGAGGAGGCTAAGGGTACAGAGACTACCGTGGATGTAGTTGAGGGTATGCAGTTCGACCGTGGTTATATCTCTCCCTACTTCGTAACGGATACGGAGAAGATGGAGTGCCAGATGGAGAACCCCTATATCTTGATCTACGACAAGAAGATCTCTGCCTTGAAGGATCTGTTGCCTATCCTTGAGCCGGTTGTTCAGAGCGGTCGTCCGTTGTTGATCATCGCAGAGGACATTGATAGCGAGGCATTGGCTACTTTGGTTGTCAACCGCTTGCGTGGTAGCTTGAAGATCTGTGCAGTGAAGGCTCCGGGCTTCGGCGATCGTCGTAAGGCGATGTTGGAGGATATCGCAGTCTTGACAGGTGGTACGGTTGTATCTGAGGAGAAGGGCTTGAAGTTGGAAGGCACGACTTTGGATATGCTGGGTACCGCAGAGAAGGTGACTACCGATAAGGACACGACTACGATCGTGAACGGTGCAGGTGACAAGGAGGCTATCCAGGCTCGTATCGGTCAGATCAAGATCCAGATGGAGAACACGACTTCTGACTATGACAAGGAGAAGTTGCAGGAGCGTTTGGCTAAGATGGCCGGTGGTGTGGCTGTCCTCTATGTAGGTGCTCCTTCAGAGGTTGAGATGAAAGAGAAGAAAGATCGTGTAGATGATGCTTTGCATGCGACTCGTGCAGCTATCGAGGAGGGTACAGTTCCCGGTGGTGGTGTCGCTTACATCCGTGCGATCGAGGCTTTGGAAGGCTTCAAGGGTGACAACGAAGACGAGACAACAGGTATCGAGATCGTTAAACGTGCGATCGAGGAGCCGTTGCGCCAGATTGTCGCTAACGCCGGCAAAGAGGGTGCAGTGATCGTTCAGAAGGTGAAAGAGGGCAAGGGTGACTTCGGTTACAACGCACGTAAGGACTGCTTCGAGAACTTGTGTGCCGCTGGTGTGATCGACCCGGCTAAGGTTACTCGTGTAGCCTTGGAGAATGCCGCTTCTATCGCAGGTATGTTCTTGACGACAGAGTGTGTGATCGCGGATAAGAAGGAGGAGACTCCGGCCCCGGCAGCTGCTCCGGGTATGGGCGGCGGCATGGGTGGCATGATGTAATGCTTCGCATTCCCGTAGATTTTTAAGATAAGAACGGTTGTCCATTCGGTTGGGCAACCGTTTTTTTGTGTCCTGATGGGGGATGGTTGGAAAAAAATACTACCTTTGCGCTGATCAGAAAAATGTGAGTACATGCAATCCTCCTTGACAGAAGATGAGATAGTAGTTGCGCTCCGAGATCCGGAGAGACGACGTGCGGCTTTCGCACAGATTGTTGATGAGTATGGAGAGAAGCTCTACTGGCAGATCCGGAAGATGGTGTTGGCACACGAGGATGCCAACGACCTGCTTCAGAATACCTTCCTAAAGGCATGGACGAACCTGGATTATTTCAGGGGGGAGGCGAAACTTTCCACATGGCTCTATAAGATCGCGGTCAATGAGTGCTTGACCTTCTTAGCCAAGCAGCGAAGCCAACAGCAGATCTCCTTGGACGATGCGGATCAGTTTCTGGTGGATCGCTTGGAGAGTGACCCCTATTTCGATGGGGATGCCGTGCAGCTCAAGCTGCAAAAGGCCATACTCACATTGCCGGAGAAGCAACGGTTGGTGTTCAACATGAAGTATTTCGATGATATGAAGTATGAGGAGATCTCGGAGATTGTCGGAACTTCCGTGGGTGCCTTAAAAGCCTCCTATCACCATGCAGTGAAAAAAATTGAGGAGTTTTTAACAAAAGAGCTTTAAACCTTTGTCAGCGTTATTCGTCTAAGACCTAAAACAACACAACATTATGGAGATGAACAAAAAAGAAAATACGTTGGATCGTCTGAAAGGTAAGCAACCTTTCCGTGTGCCTGATGGCTATATGGAAGGGCTGACGAACCGGATCATGGAGAGCCTTCCTGAGCCACCGGTCATGGAGGCTGAATCGGTCTCTTTGGTAGAGCGAATACGCCCTTGGTTGTATCTGGCGGCCGTCTTCGCGGGAATGGGGTTGTTTTTTAAGGCAATCATAGGCGTAGATAGCGCGCGTGAGGATACATTGTCTGACACTTTGCTGGTTCGCTCCGAAGTGCCTTCCGCCTCCTTAGAGGCCATTGAGTCGGAGGCCGCCCAAGAAGAGGCTGATTATTTGGAGTATATCGAAGAGCGTTATGCGAACTATTTGCTCAGAGAGTCGCTGGCGGAGTCGGAGTAGGTTAAAGAATGTTGTAGCATAAAATTTTTTCGGGAGAATATTTGCATGAAAAAAATTGGAATAGTTATCTTTGCAACGTTTTCAATACTGATTCACTTTCAGGCAGCGGCACAAGGGAGTCAGGGGCAAATCAGAAAACAAGAACATTTTGATAAAGAGGCGTTCGAGGCAAAGCGTAATGCTTATTTAACGGCAGAGTTGGAGTTGACCCCAGAAGAGGCTGCCCAATTTATCCCGCTCTATGTGGAGTTGCAACAGAAGCTTTTTGAAGTCGATCGGGAATCTCGGAAGATTAATCGAGAGCTTCACCACAAGGAGAGCCGTAAGCAGGGAGCTATCTCTGATGCAGAGTATATGAAAGCGATCCAAAGTCGTTTGGATGCATATCTCAAACAGGCGGAGTTGAAGAAAGCCTATTACGAGCGTTTCAAGCAGATTCTTTCACCGAAGAAGTTGTATCGTGTGGATGACGCAGAGTCGAACTTCATGCGAAGTTTCTGGCGAAAGAATGAACGAGGTAAGGAATGACTGATTGGACAGTATAAAGAAAAATGACATTATCATTATTTGTGTTTTTTGTTTAGATTTAGTTTTGGCGTTTAAGTTAAGGGAGGGGTGGCGACGTGATGTCGGTTCCCCTTTTTTTATGCCCTTTTGGATGGAAGCTCATAATCCTTTGGCTTTTGCCTCGTTCCACAATTGATCCATCTCCTCCAACGACATCTCTTTCAACGAACGTCCTTTTTGGATGGTCTCTTGCTCTAAGTAATTGAATCGACGGATGAACTTTTGGTTGGTTCGTTCCAAGGCATTGTCTGGATTGATCTTGTAAAGACGGGCGGCATTGATCAAGCTGAAGAACAGGTCGCCAAACTCAGCTTCCATGCGGTCGGCATCCATCTGCTCAATCTCGGCTTTCAGTTCGTTGAACTCCTCTTGCACCTTGTCCCATACTTGCGTGCGCTCCTCCCAATCGAACCCGACGTTGCGTGCCTTGTCTTGGATGCGATGTGCCTTGACGATGGAGGGCAATGAGGAGGGAACGCCTTCTAATACCGTCTTGTTGCCACCCTTCTCTTTCAGCTTGAGTTGCTCCCAGTTTTGTTCCACCTTCTGTGTCGTGTCGGCTTCCACCGTGCCAAATACATGCGGGTGGCGATAGATCAGTTTCTCGCAAAGACTGTCGCATACGGATTTGATGTCGAACGCCTCCTTCTCTTCGCCGATCTTGGCGTAAAAGACAATGTGTAGCAACAGGTCTCCCAACTCTTTCTTGATGTTCTCGTTGTCTGCTTTCATCAGAGCCTCACACAGCTCATAGGTCTCTTCGATGGTGTTGGTACGGAGGCTCTCATTCGTCTGCTTCCGATCCCAGGGGCATTTCACGCGTAGCTCGTCCATGATGTCGAGCAAACGGCCGAATGCCTCCATTTTTTCTGCTTTCGTTGTCATAGTTTTATTTGTTAGCTAATCATACAGGAAGAGGGCGAGATACCTTGAATCACGCCCTCTTCTCCGTTTTATCGTTGATCTATTTTTACTTGTTCTTGAATCGGTTCAATCCATCACGGAGGAACTGCATATACTGTGCGACATCCTCGTTGAACGCATAGGAGGGGCCTAACGGTTGACCCTCATGATCCAACAGGATGTAGAAGGGTTGCGCGTTCGCGCCAAACTTGCTCCGTTGCAGATAGCTCCACTTATCGCCAATGGTTTTCAACTTGCGGGTCTTGCCATTCTCTTGGATCTCGATCGGCTCAGCCAGCTTCGTCTTGTCATCCACGATGAGCGTGATCAGCACATAGTCGTTCTCCAACGTCTGCTTCACGGTCGGGTCGGTCCAGACAGAGGCCTCCATCTTACGGCAATTGACACAACCGAAGCCGGAGAAGTCGATCATGACCGGCTTGTTCACCTTCTTCGCATAGGCCATACCTGCCTCATAGTCATCGAATGCGGCATGAACCTCGTTCTTATACAGGTTGAAATCCTGGGTGTAGAGCGGTGGGGCAAAGGCACTGATGGCTTTTAAGGGTGCTCCCCAAAGGCCCGGAATCATGTAGATGGCGAACGCGAAGGAGATGATGGACATAAACAGTCGAGGCACAGAGACATATTTGAGCTCGCTATCGTGACTGAACTTGATCTTGCCCAACAGGTAAGCACCCAACAGGGCGAAGATCACGATCCACAACACGATGAATACCTCGCGATCCAACAGACGCCAACCGTAGGCCAAATCGGCCACGGAGAGGAACTTCAACGCCAACGCCAACTCCAAGAAGCCTAAAACCACCTTCACGGAGTTCAACCAGCCTCCCGACTTCGGCATACTTTGCAGCATGTTGGGGAAGATGGCGAAGAGACTGAAGGGGATGGAAAGCGCTAACGCAAAACCGAACATACCGACAGCCGGACCTACCGCTGTGCCCATAGAGGCCGCTTGCACCAAGAGTGTTCCGATGATCGGACCTGTGCAGGAGAAAGAGACCAGTACCAACGTGAAGGACATGAAGAAAATGCTCAACACACCTGTCGTGGAGTCCGCTTTGCTATCTAACTTGCTGGTCCATGAGGCCGGCAAGACCAACTCGAAGGCTCCGAGGAAGGAGACCGCAAACAACACCAACAGCAAGAAGAAGATGATGTTGAAGATCGCGTTGGTGGAGAGGTCGTTCAAGGCACTCGCCCCAAAGATACCGGTGATCAACAAGCCCATCACCAAATAGATCACGATGATGGAGAGGCCGTAGGTCACTGCGTCACGGATCGCCTTCTTGCGGTCTTTCGTCCGTTTCAAGAAGAAGCTGACGGTCATCGGAATCATCGGCCATACGCAGGGGGTCAATAAGGCGATCAAACCTCCTGCGAACCCGGCGAAGAAGATGAACAGCCAAGAGGTATCGGTGGAGGAGAGTGTCGTGTCACCAAACGCTTTCAGTTCTTCAACCACGGGCTTCCACAGATCCGGTGCCTCAGTCAGCTGACCTGGAGTTCCTTGTGGTGTGGAAACCTCCGGTTGAGTGGCCGGTGCGTTCGAGGTTTCTGCCGATGTCTCAGCTTGTGCCTCCTCAGCAGCCGTAACCTCTTCTCCCGTCGTCTCCGCTGCGGGCGCGTTAGAGGCTGCCGCCTCACTCACATGCACATCCTTCTTGTCGAAAGCAAAGCTGATCTGATCAGGTGGCAGGCAGGTCTCATCGTTACAAGCCATAAACTCCACCGCTCCTTCGGCCTTGAACTTAGCCGCATCAGTCACTTTCAGCTTCTGTGTGAAGGTCACGCTACCAGCGTACCAACGCAAGTTCATCTGGAATTGCTCATCAAAGACAGTTGTAGGGGTGACGGAGGAGGTCGGTTGTCCCACCAGTTCCGCCCCTTTCAAGGTCTCAAACGTGAATGAGGTAGAGATAGGCCCTCCCTCAGGCAGGTTCATGTCATAGAGGTGCCAGCCCTTGTCGGCCGTGGCGGTGAAAACAAGCTCTTTTTCCGCGGCACCATTCTTGTCATCTAACTTGATTTTCCACTTGACAGGCGTTAAGATCTGAGCCTGTACCACTAAGGCCATGAGGGCCAATAGGCAAATGTAGGTAATTCGTTTCATGATTATTTATTATTGTCTGAGGTTGATTTGGTTGTCGCGAGAAATACATCGGGGATGCGTGTCTCGAAGCGCATCTCTTCCCCGGTGCGAGGATGGATGAAGTAGAGCCGTCGGGCGTGCAAGAGTAACCGACGAGCCGGATTGGTCTCGGCTCCATATTTCATGTCGCCCGCTACGGGATGACCGATGGATTGCATCTGCACACGAATCTGATTCTTGCGGCCTGTCTCCAGCTCCAATTCCAAAAGGGCGTAGTTGGCATTGCTTTGCAACACCTTATAGCGGGTGATCGCCTCCTTGCCGTCTCCCTCTGGCGTGACATAGACCTGCATCTTGCGGTTCTCAGTCAGGTTGGAGACGATCAAGTCGGTATCCTTCTCCGGTCGTCCCTCGACTACGGCCACATAGGTGCGCATCGTGATGGCACTGTTCCAGTTGGATTGCAACTGCTCTTTGATGGCTGGGCTTTTGGCGAACATCATTAAGCCGGAGGTGTCACGATCCAACCGGTGGAGAATGTAGATGCGGTTGCGCGGATCGCTCTGTTTCACATATTCGTTCAGCAGATGGTAGGCGGTGCGTTCCTTAACCCGCTCCGTGGAGATGGAGAGCAGACCCTCTTTCTTGTTGATCACGATCAGGTCATCATCCTCCCACACGATGCGGAGCAGGGGATTCTTAAACTCCACCTTGCCTCGACCATAATTGATACCTACCACATCGCCCGGTTTGAGCTCCGTGTCAAACTGACGGGTAACCCGTTTATTGACAGAGATCTGTCCGTGGCCTAACATCGCCTTAACCGAAGAGCGGCTTTGCTCCTTCAAGGTCTCCAAGAGGAATGGCAGGAGCGTGCCGTTCTCTTTGACGGTCAATTGTCGCTCTTTTCCGGACGGACGGCCTTGGTAGGCATTATGCTGTTGCGTACGTTTTCTCATTTCTTACCTATTTATATATAGTGCGCGAATATACAGGCATTTACCCAAAACTGCAAGGATTCCGGCAGATTGCCTGTCAAAAGGAAAGGGACAACCCACTTTTTCAGCGCTTCCCCCGCTAAGTTCGTTGATTTTTTATATTTTCGCGAGTTAAGAAAATAAGCAAGAATAATAGAGATAAATAATATGGAAATCGCGAGTAAATACAATCCCGCCGAAGTGGAGGGGAAGTGGTATCAGTATTGGTTAGATAATGGATTGTTCAAGTCTAAACCGGATGGCCGTGAGCCTTATACGATCGTCATTCCTCCTCCTAATGTGACGGGTGTATTACACATGGGGCACATGCTGAACAACACGATTCAGGATATCTTGGTGCGTCGTGCCCGTATGATGGGCAAGAATGCTTGTTGGGTGCCGGGTACGGATCATGCCTCTATCGCTACGGAGGCCAAGGTGGTGAACCGGTTGGCGCAACAGGGCATCAAGAAGTCTGACCTGACTCGTGAGGAGTTCTTGAAGCACGCTTGGGAGTGGAAAGAGGAGCACGGTGGCATTATCCTCAAGCAGTTACGTAAGTTGGGTGCCTCTTGCGATTGGGATCGTACCGCCTTCACGATGGACGAGAAGCGCTCAGAGAGCGTGATCAAGGTCTTTGTCGATCTCTATAACAAAGGCTTGATCTATCGGGGTGTGCGTATGGTCAATTGGGATCCCAAGGCGTTGACGGCCCTCTCTGACGAGGAGGTGATCTACAAGGAGGAGCACAGCAAGCTCTACTACCTGCGTTATCAGATCGTGGGCGAGGAGGGTTATGCGATTGTCGCTACGACTCGTCCGGAGACCATCATGGGTGATACTGCGATGTGTATCAACCCCAATGACCCGAAGAATCAACACCTGAAAGGCAAACGGGTGATCGTGCCGTTGGTAGGACGTGAGATCCCGGTGATCGAGGATGACTATGTGGATATCGAGTTCGGTACGGGTTGCTTGAAGGTGACTCCCGCACACGACGTGAACGACTATATGTTGGGCGAGAAATACAACTTGCCCTCGATTGATATTTTCAACGACAACGGTACGATCAGCGAGGCGGCTGGTCTCTATGTGGGCATGGATCGCTTCGACGTACGCAAGCAGATCGAGGAGGATTTGCGTGCCGCTGGGTTGTTGGAGAAGGTGGAGGCCTACGACAACAAGGTGGGCTTCTCAGAGCGTACGAACGTGCCCATCGAGCCGAAGCTCTCGATGCAGTGGTTCTTGAAGATGGAGCACTTGGCGGCCATCGCTTTGCCGCCGGTGATGAACGATGAGATCAAGTTCTATCCCCCGAAGTTCAAGAACACCTATCGTCACTGGATGGAGAACATCAAGGACTGGTGTATCAGCCGTCAGTTGTGGTGGGGACATCGTATCCCGGCCTACTTCTTGCCGGAGGGTGGCTATGTGGTAGCCGAGACCGCCGAGAAGGCGTTGGAGATGGCGAAGGAGAAGAGTGGCAATGCGGCCTTGACGTTGGCCGACTTACGTCAGGACGAGGATGTATTGGATACCTGGTTCTCCTCTTGGCTCTGGCCGATCTCGCTCTTCGACGGTATCAACAATCCGGGCAATGAGGAGATCAACTACTACTATCCCACAAGCGACTTGGTAACGGGCCCGGATATCATCTTCTTCTGGGTGGCTCGTATGATCATGGCGGGTTATGAGTATCAAGGCAAGATGCCGTTCGAGCATGTCTATTTCACCGGTATCGTACGGGATAAATTGGGCCGTAAGATGTCGAAGTCGTTGGGTAACTCGCCCGATCCATTGGAGTTGATCGCCAAGTATGGTGCCGATGGTGTACGTATGGGCTTGATGTTGGCCGCTCCCGCAGGTAATGATATTCCGTTCGACGATGCGTTGTGTGAGCAAGGTCGAAACTTCAATAATAAGATCTGGAATGCCTTCCGTTTGGTGAAGAGCTGGACGGTGGATGAGCAGTTGGCACAGCCGGAGGCAGCTGCCATTGCCGTGAAGTGGTTCCAGCAGCAGTTGGATAAGACCCTGGTTGAGGTGGACGACCTCTTCTCGAAGTATCGTTTGAGCGAGGCCTTGATGGCTGTCTATAAGCTCTTCTGGGATGAGTTCTCTTCCTGGTATTTGGAGATGGTGAAGCCCGGTTATCAACAGCCGATCGACAAGGCTACCTATGAGGCCACTCTGGGCTTCTTCGATGCGTTGTTGCGGATGTTGCATCCCTTCATGCCGTTCATTACCGAGGAGTTGTGGCAAGCGTTGGCACCTCGTGAGTCCGGGGAGAGCTTGATGGTGGCGTTGATGCCGAAGGCAGGTGCGGTGGATGAGTCTTACTTGCAGGCGTTCGAGGCCGTGAAGGAGATCGTGGGTGGTGTACGTACCATCCGTTTGCAGAAGAACATCCCCAACAAGGATGCGTTAGACCTGCAGGTGTTAGGTGCGCATAACGAGGCCTTCAACGCGGTGATCGTCAAGATGTGTAACTTGTCGGCCATCCAGTCTGTAGCGGAGAAGGCGGCAGGTGCGGTCTCCTTCTTGGTCGGTACGACGGAGTACGCCGTGCCCTTGGGCAACCGGATCAACGTGGAGGAGGAGTTGGCGAAGTTGCGTGACGAATTGAAGTATCAGCAAGGTTTCTTGGCCTCCGTCATGAAGAAGTTAGGCAACGAGAACTTTGTCAGCAAGGCTCCGGCGAAGGTCATCGAGATGGAACGCAAGAAGCAGGCCGATGCCGAATCGAAGATCAAGTCGATCGAGGAGAGCATTGCTGCATTGACAAAATAATAATATCACTTAAATCAACAGACAATGAAACAGACACGTAGGACATTTTTCAAACAGGGTCTGATGGGGGCGTTACTCCTGAGTGGCGTGACCACCCTCAAGGCAGATCCGGTGAAGCCGAAGGCGGCCAAGGCCGTGAATCCTTTTAAGTTGGGTATGGCAGGTTATACCTTTGTCAATTTCGACTTAGAGACGACCCTCAAGACCTTGGAGCGCTTGGACATTCATTACCTCTGCATCAAGGATTTTCATCTGCCGCTCGATAGCACGGACGAGCAGATCAAGGCTTTCCATGCGCAATGTGCCGCCCATAAGGTGACAGGCTATGCTGTGGGACCGATTTACATGAAGAGTGAGGCGGAGATTGATCGGGCTTTCGAATACGCGAAGCGAGTAGGGGTGAAGCTGATTGTCGGTGTGCCCAATTACGACCTTTTGCCCTACGTGGACAAGAAGGTGAAGGAGTATGACTTCCATTATGCCATCCATCTGCATGGTCCCGACATCAAGACCTATCCGGATGCCACTGACGTATGGGAGCATACCAAGGATCTGGATCCTCGTATCGGCATGTGTCTCGATGTAGGTCATGACCTGCGTAACGGATGCGATCCCGTGGCTGACTTGAAGAAATACCACACCCGTGTGTTTGACATGCACATCAAGGATGTCACCGATTCCTCCAAGGCTGGCGTGGGCATTGAGATTGGCCGGGGTAAGATCGACTTCCCTGCGTTGATCAAGATGATGCGTGAGGTGAACTACACCGGTATGTGTAGCTTGGAGTTTGAGAAGGATATGAAAGATCCTTTCTTGGGCATTGCGGAGTCTATTGGCTATTTCAAGGCTGTAAGCGACCAACAATAACAGAGGATGAAACATCTCTTCGGGTTAATCGGATGGATAGGGTTGCTGACCGCTTGCAGCTCGATCAACTACCTGAGCATTGACACCTTCAATCCGGCGGAGGTAACCGTGCCTTCGTCGGCTAATAAGGTGTTGATCGTCAATCATGCCGTGCCTCAACCGGCCGATTGGGGATATAGCTACACCGTGTCGGGAAAGGTCAAGGCCACGCAGGGAGCGAAAGCTGACAGTGCGTTGGTTGACTTTTGCCAGTCGTTGGGGGAGGCGATGGTAGCGGAGGAGTTCTTTCAGGATGTCCTGCTCTATCACGAGCCGACACGTGCGGATCAACATCCGGAGTATGACTTGAAGATGACCGCACAGCAGGTGGATAGCTTGTGTGAAGTGGCCGGAGCGGATCTGCTTCTCTCGCTCGATCGGTTGCTGTTTGAGTCCAGTCGAGAGGATACCGATTTAGGTGGCGGCTTCACGGTAGGGGAGGTCAAGGTGCGGATGGCCGGCGTGATTCGGGCCTACTTACCCGGACGAGCTGCTCCATTGGCTACCATTCAGTTGGTGGACAGTGTGGCTTGGGAGCAGAGTGCGGAGCTTCCCCCCATCCTTAACGAGCTGTTGCCCTCTTCGGAGGAGGCGTTGCGTACGGCAGGCCGTTATTTGGGCGCAAAGGCAAGCGTCAACTTCGTCCCTCATTGGCAACGAGAGACCCGTTGGTATTTCTCCACTTCCGGAGCTGTGTGGAAAGAGGCTGCTGCCTATGCCGCCAACGAACGTTGGGAGAAGGCGGAAGAGCGTTGGAATCGTATCTACCAAACCTCGAAGGGATGGAAGAGCCGTGCGCAAGTCGCCAGTAACCTGGCCTTATGTGCGGAGATGAAGGGCGATTTGCAGCAAGCGCATGAATGGGCCTCTATTTCCTATGAGCTATTCAAGCAGAAAGCAGGAGAAGAGGATCAGCAAGCGCAGTTGCTGGAGCTCTATGTCAAGGCATTAACGGAACGTATCCGAGCGAATCAGAAATTGGATGTGCAAATTGGCAAGCAATAACGGACATGTTTCCATAATAATATGTAATTTTGGGGTACGATTCGAAAGAAAGGAGATAGGAAAGAATGAATGCGAACATAACAAAGGTACAGCCACTCATTGAGAAAGCGTTCGTGGAAGCGATCGACCAGCTGACCAAAGAGGAATCGGCCAACTTAGTGAGCGATTTCTATGTGCAGGTAGATGCCGAGACAGGCGAGTTGCAGATCTATGACGATGCGGAGCGGCTGATGAATAAGGTGGTCATCTTCGATTGGGTCAACTCCCCAGAGGAGGAGGATGCCTTCAACAAGAAAGTGGCAGCTGCGATCAAAGCGGTCTTGACCATTCTCTCCACAAAGAATGCGTTTGACTCCACACGGTTGGTTAAACCCTTCTCTGTCAGCCTTACCGATGAGGATTTTGTCGTGATTGAGGAGCTGCTTTTTATCGACGATGACATGCTGCTGCTCGACGATCCTTTGCTAAAAGATTTGGATACGGATTTGGATAATTTTTTGGCCAATTTGCTTGCAGATGTCGAATAGACTCCTTATCTTTGCACCCGAATTAAAGAAACGAAGAATGCCGAAATAGCTCAGCTGGTAGAGCAACGCATTCGTAATGCGTAGGTCGCCGGTTCAAGTCCGGCTTTCGGCTCCTAAGAAAGCAACTATCTACAAAGGATAGTTGCTTTTTCTATTTTCATGCCCATCCCTGATCCCAATGTTTGCTGTTTGTAGAGACGTAGCGTGCTACGTCTCCATGGTTATTGGATGGTATTTGAGACGTTGCACGCAACGTCTCTACGGAAGGCGGTTGTTGGGGTTGTGATTGAGATGCCACGATATGACGTCTCTACGATCATGGATGGTTAACACCTCATCGGAATGCTCTCAGTACCTATTTGGGTGTATGCTAACTGGTACTGGAGTTTATATCCATTGGTACTGGAGTGTTGATTCACTTCGACCACAGTGTAAGTTGATTGCTACTGATTACGATACCGTAAAAAATCAAACTCTAAGGCGTGCAATGTGTATTTCTTTGAATGCTTACAAAATGATCTTCGCGATCCAAATATTCTTGCTCATCCATCTTTCGAGAATCGGTGAGTCCCGAAAGAATCAGATAGTTCGTCAGTGAAATCGTTAGCAGCTGGGATCCCGTAGGCTGAAAAGATGGAAAGCGCCGTAGGTGCGGACAGATAATAGCCGGGGGTTCCGTCCCCAAAGGACTTCACCCCCGGCTATGTTCCATCGCTCCTACGGAGCTAAATGCCCCGCCAATCCATTCCCTAAATCCTTCAAAACGCTATCCTATGAGGGGCAACGTTTTTCTATGGCTTCATCACGACACCTAAGCTGCGCTTGCCATCCATCTTGATGACGATGGGGCGATCGAAGTGAACGTGACGTAGATAGTCGGTTTCCTCCACGGCTGGCTGGGCATTGAGGAACGCCTCGTCGAACCAGCCATCGCCCTTGAAGGGATTGATCGTGAAATAGCCGACACCGAACGAGGTGAGGTTCTGGAAGAAGTGCGTACCTTGACTGGGATCGACCCGATAGTTCTCCAAACCACACTCCACGATGACTCGTGCGTTGCTGATATGTGGCCACTTCACCGGGATACCCAACCAGGGGTCACTGCTGCCCCAACGACCGGGCCCTACCAACACATACCCTTTCTCACCCTCCGTGAAGCCGCGGTTCACCCGCTCGATCTCATAGGCAATCGCTTGCGTATTCGCGGAGTTGAAAGCCCCCGTCTTGACATACACCACATCCTGCACATCGCTCACGATGCCATGCCCTAAGACACTGGTGGAAGAGAGGATGGTCTCCTCGTTTTGCACCAAGGTCAGGTCTTCGTCCATCACCTCCTTGTTATCCACGATCGGGCGGATCTGTAAGAGGTAGAAGGTGGCCTTCTTCGGATCGTTCAAGTCGATATTGACCGCAAACTCAATCTCCACCGGTCGCCCCATCTCTTGCTGGCCAATGCCTAAGAGGTGATCCAACGTCGTAGCCAAGGGGAAGACATCATGCTGCAAGATATTGCAGAAAGAGATAATCTTACGACCACCAGGATAGTAGCCATCCCGTATGATCTGATCGTAGGGATCGTAGGTAGAGACGATGTAGCGCAACGAGCCCTCCTTATCCGCATCCTTCACACTGAGCTTCACCAAATTGAAGGCATCATCGACAGAGAAACGTTCAGCCATGTTTTTGAGGTCGAGCGCATAGAAACGGGTTTGCGTCTCCTTCAAAGCAAAATCCATCGTGCTCATCTGCAAGATGCTGTGTGGATGACGCGGGGAGAAGCGCAAGGTCTGTCCGCCATCTACGATATACTTACCCAAGCCCAAGGCGATATTGGCGATGCCATCCTCTGCCTTCTCGTTGCCAATGGGGTAGAAATTCAACGAGCGAGCCACACCCGAGATGGTCGGATAGAAATGGTCGCCATAACGTGTACCCACCACCTCTTGCAGCACGATGGCCATCTTCTCCTGGTCGATCAGGTTGGAGGTAGCGGTCATGTAAGCCTTGCTATCCCGATAGAACACAGAGGCATAGACAGCCTTGATCGCATCGCTGACCGTGCGCAACATATCGTATTTCTCCTCGATCTTCGGCACCATGTAGGTGGAATAGATACCGGCGAAAGGCTGGTAGTGCGAATCCTCCAACAAACTGGATGAACGGATCGCTATCGGCCCCTTCACCACATCAAAGAAGGCCATCAAATCCTCAATCAGCTTCTTGGGAAGGCTGGCTCTCAAGAAGTAACGCAAGATGGTCTCATCGTCGTTATCGCTCAACGCCACTGGATAGAGCCCGTTCGTCTCCATGAACTCGTCGAAGATATCCGTACAGATCACGACCGTCTTCGGGATCGTCACCGCAAAGTTGTCTTGCTCCAAACGGGGATAACGCTTCACCATCGCACCAATGAAGGCCAAACCACGACCCTTACCGCCTAACGACCCATCGCCAATGCGTGCGAAGTTGCTATACTCATCGAAGCGATCTTTTTGATAGACAGCCACCACGCCCGAGTTCTTCATCCGTCGGTATTGCACGATCAGGTCGAAAATCAACTGGCGTGCCTCGTTCATATCCTTGTAATCACTCACATCGACATGCTTCAGCACCTCAGCCGGCGGGAACATCGCCCGCGAATAGAAGAAGCGAGAGAAATGGTTGCGCGAGAGGTGATAAACCAACGAATCGTCAGGGATCAGGAACACTTTGGTTTGCAGGTCTTTCAAGTCTTTGATACGCATGATCTCCTCCTTGGTATGGGGATTGATGATCACGAAATCGCCAAAGCCGAAACGCTCCATGATACGTGCCCGCAGATCTTGCGGATAGCTCTTGGAGTTCTTATCAATAAAGGAGGCGTTCAATTCACCCGCATAGATGGCATTGGCCGCTTCCGACGACTCCAAGACGAAGGGAATGATCAAGCCCGTCTTGCGGACATACTGCCCAAACTTATAGCCGGCGTAAGGATCCTTCACCCCATTGTGCATAAAACTCATGTCGGAAATGATACCCAAGATGTTGTCCTTATACTGGTCGAAGATGCGCACGGCCTCCTCGTAGGTACGCGCCAACTTGATCTTCGGACGGCCACGCATACGCAAGGTGCGCTGGTGGTCGTTCAGTGCCTCCTTGGCGAACATCTGGCTCTGCTCCAAGACGAACTTATAGAGGTGAGGCAACGCCGAGGAGTAGAAACGGATCGAGTCTTCCACCAAAAGGATGATCTGCACCCCTACGCTCTCCGTGTCGTCGGGCGCATTCATCTTATCCTCTATCAGCTTGATGATGGCCAAGAGCAACTCCGAGTTGCCCAACCAGCTGAACACATAGTCGATCGCGCTCAAATCCTCATGGGCGATGCGCTTCGACACCTCCTTTGAGAAGGGAGTCAACACCACGATCGGGATATTCGGATAGTGCACCTTGATCTCGCTCGCAGCGGCAAAGATGTCTCGATTATCCATGTTCGGCATACAGATAATCAGCTCAAAGTTACGATTTCTCAGCTCGTTCAACGCCTCCTCTTCGGTCGTTACCTGCGTAAAACGGGGGGGATAACGAAGGCTCAACGAGGTATATTCATTAAATATTTGCTCGTCGACGCGCCCATCGTCCTCCAGCATGAAAGCATCATATTTAGTCGCAATAAGCAGTACATTATATATACGCTTATTCATCAGATTGGCGAAAGGAGTGTCCCTAAACACCAAGTCTTTCAAATTCGGAATACCGCTCATAGTTGATTTTATAGATTAAGCAGGAGCCAAAAGTAAGTAAAAAATCGTATAAAATGAACAGCAAATTACGAGTTCTGACGAAAGAGAGGAAAATCTTGCGATTTTCAGAAAAAAGGAAAGTGAAGAACTTGTTCGTTCAAAAGAATTACCTACATTTGCCGTCAAAATGTTATCCTTTTTTAATTAGCGTATGCTATGAAGACAGAAGTTATTTTATCAGCGCTTGAGGCTAAGCACCCGGGCGAAAAAGAGTATTTACAAGCCGTAAAAGAGGTGTTGTTATCCATCGAGGATGTGTATAACCAACACCCAGAGTTTGAGAAAGCAAAGATTATCGAGCGACTCGTAGAGCCAGAGCGAATCTTCACATTCCGTGTGCCTTGGGTTGATGACAAGGGAGAGATCCAAATCAACTTGGGTTACCGTGTTCAGTTCAACAATGCCATTGGCCCGTACAAAGGCGGAGTTCGTTTCCACCCCTCTGTTAACCTTTCCATCTTGAAATTCTTAGGATTTGAGCAAACCTTCAAGAACGCTTTGACAACCCTCCCGATGGGTGGTGGCAAAGGTGGTTCAGACTTCGCACCCCGTGGTAAGAGCGACGCGGAGATCATGCGTTTCTGCCAGGCCTTCATCTTAGAGTTGTGGCGCAACTTAGGTCCTGACCGTGATGTGCCCGCAGGTGATATAGGCGTAGGTGGTCGTGAGGTTGGCTATATGTATGGTATGTACAAGAAGCTGGCTCGTGAGAACACCGGTACGTTCACGGGCAAGGGCATGGAGTTCGGTGGTTCTATCCTCCGTCCGGAGGCAACCGGTTTCGGTGCGCTCTACTTCGTACACCAGATGTGTGAGACTCACGGGATCGACATCAAGGGCAAGACCGTAGCGATCTCAGGTTTTGGTAACGTCGCATGGGGTGCCGCTACAAAGGCTACCCAATTAGGTGCAAAGGTAGTGACCATCTCCGGCCCTGACGGTTACATCTATGATCCGGCAGGTATCTCTGGCGAGAAGATCGACTACATGCTGGAGTTGCGTAACTCTGGTAACGACGTGGTGGCTCCCTACGCGGATGAGTTCCCCGGCTCTACCTTCTTCCCCGGCAAGAAACCTTGGGAGCAGAAAGTAGATATCGCATTGCCTTGCGCTACACAGAACGAGTTGAACGACAAAGACGCACAAATGCTGATCGACAACGGTACGCTTTGCGTGGCTGAGGTTTCCAACATGGGTTGTACGGCTGAGGCAGTGGATCTCTTCATCCAGCATCACCAGCTCTTCGCTCCGGGTAAGGCGGTGAACGCAGGTGGTGTGGCTACTTCCGGCTTGGAGATGACCCAGAACGCGATGCACATCTCTTGGACAGCGGCTGAGGTTGACCAGAAGTTGCACCAGATCATGAGCGACATCCACGAGCAGTGCGTGGCTCATGGCAAAGAGGGCGACTATATCAACTATGTGAAGGGCGCGAACATCGCTGGCTTCATGAAGGTGGCTAAGGCGATGATGGCTCAAGGCATTGTATAATAAAAAATGGGCTTCGGCCCATTTTTTATTTCCTCACTTTATTCGGGTTCTTCTGGATAAAGTCTTTCCAGCTGTTGTATTTTTTATCGCTTACCGGGTTATTGCCCTGAAAGAAATGGCACATAGCGGCAGCCAAGGCATCGGTAGCGTCCAACTTAGTCGGCATTTGCTCAGCCGATAGCTTCAGGTAGCGTTGCAGCATAGCGGCCACTTGCTCTTTCGAAGCCTCTCCGTTCCCCACGATAGAGAGCTTGATCTTCATCGGCGCATACTCAAAGATGGGAACGTCCCTTTCCAAGGCGGCAGCCATAGCTACGCCCTGCGCACGCCCCAACTTCAACATACTCTGCACATTCTTCCCGAAGAAAGGTGCCTCGATCGCCAACTCATCGGGATGGTACTCGTCTATCAGCATCGTCACCCGCTCAAAGATTTTCCGAAGGCGAAGGTAGTGGCTCTCATATTTATCCAGCTTCAACACCCCCATCACCATGAGTGTGGGTTTGCGATCCTCCACTTTCAGCAGTGCATAACCCATCACGATCGTACCCGGGTCAATCCCTAAGATAATCCGCTCCATCTCCTAATCGCCCAGCGCAATCTCCTCCAACAACGTGGAGAAACCAACGATCTTCTCTTGGTAACGATCAATCAATTCCTGTTGCAAGGCTCTTCCGTCCTGCTGCAACCATTGGTTCAGCGAAGCCGTGTCTTGCGTATGAAACTGCACGGAATAGCTCTCCCCCTCCTCGTTCTCCGAATTTAAGATGCGTCGCAGATAGGGATCATGCAGCAAACCGCTCGCCGCTGCTTGTGGAATATAATGCGATTTCAGAAAGGCCAAACACTCTGCCAAGATCTCCTTGTGAATATGAAACGTGGTGTTATAAACAATCATTGTTGTTCCTCCTTGATTATGTGATACAAAAAAGGCAGAAACCTTTTCAGATTCCTGCCTTCCTAAGTCGGGATGAGAAGACTCGAACTTCCGACCTCCACGTCCCGAACGTGGCGCGCTAGCCAACTGTGCTACATCCCGATCTATGTTTGCAACCGTTTGTTTTTCGATTACGGCTGCAAAGGTACACCTATTTTTTGAACCTGCAATAGCTATGCCCATTTTTTTTCAAGAAAAGTTCATTTCCCCTCTTTTCGTTCCTTTTTGCGAAAAAACTCATCAAAAGATTTGTCCATCTAAAAATAATCCCTACCTTTGCACCCGTAATCGAAAACAACGATACAAAAAACTACTTGGTGCCATAGCTCAGTTGGTAGAGCAAAGGACTGAAAATCCTTGTGTCCCCGGTTCGATTCCTGGTGGCACCACTTAGAGAATCAGAGAGTTACTCAAGCGAGTGACTCTCTTTTTTCATATATACACCGTTGGTTTTCCCAGATTTGAAGCAGTACAAGCGGCCGGGGCGCTCCATAACAATAACGGGGTGATGTGAAAGAAGCAAACTTTTTATACCTTTGCGGCAATATGATACAGAAACAAGCACATAAACTGATCC
>CAMGEM010000011.1 GCA_946055095.1 uncultured Parabacteroides sp.
GCTCCACGATGCGATTCACCTCACCAATCCGTGGCGAGTCAGCCGTACCCTCCACATCCGACAGATAGGAGATTAACTGAGGCGTACCAATCGACGAAACGCCCAATTTACCTATATAATTATAACCGCCTGCCCAGAGCTGATTGTGTCGGTCGATGTACAACCGGGTAACCCGCGAGATGCCGGGTGTCAAGATCTTTCCCCATCGTTCGCCGTTGTAATAAATGATACCCTCAAAATTAGCGAAATAGGTTGTACCCGCAGAGTCGCACACCACATCGAAATTCCGGTTGTGCGCCTCGTACTCCTTGGCCGTGTAGTTCACAAAGAAGGGCAAACCATGCTGCGCAAACAGAGATAGCTTAGCCAGCCCACACAATAGGCAAGCCATCCAAAGCCAGCGCATGCATACACTATTTCGACACATAGGTTTCATAGGCACTGACCTCCCCAATATAAAGATTCCACTCCTCTGGTGTGAAGTTACGCTCCAAGCTTTGGTAAATCTGATCCGCCATGCGCTGGGGATCCACGACTACCCGACTCACGTTTCCCTTCTCATCACCCACAATCAAGGTCCTTTCATCTTGACTGATACTAAAAGTATGAAGCCAAGTCTGCCCCTCATACACCAAAGAGGCATTCGTATGCTGTTCATCCTGCAGTTGCCATAAACAGATCGAACCATCGAGACTACTGGTATAGAGATGCGAACCATGGAACATGATGCAAGTAACCGCAGAGACATGCTCCGAAAATGGATTCGCCTTTTTCCGATCGGCTTCCACAACCCAAACGGCTCCATTCTTGTAACCTATCGCCAGCTTTCCAGAGGAGGCCTGTGTACATAACACCGTAATGGGTTGAGCCAACTCCTTCCAGACAAAGCGTGCTTTGCCTTGGCTATCTACTTGATAAACGCCCCCTTCCGCATCACCAACCAAGAGTTGACCCGCATGAAGGGTCAAGGCGGTGATGGCACAAGGATGCTGATAAAACGACTTCGTTTCCCCTGTATCAGGCGAGACCACACAGAGCACTCCATTCTTCTGCGCAATCACCACCTGTTCCTGCCAATATTCCATACCAACGGGTTGGGAAATAGGCAACTCTTGTATCTCCACCTTATTCGCTGCGGAGATAATGAGCAATTGTCCTCCATACGCCATAGCGAATAACCGTCGATGGAGCGTATCTACACGCAACGACCGAATGTCATACTTGGGGTCATTAAAGAGAGTCTGCCGATCCATCAATTGACCGGCCGAAAGTTTCCAACGATAGATCTCCCCATACTGACTGGTCGTCAACAAATAGGCATTCCCTCCTAACGAGTACGACAAGAGCGAACGGATCGCTCCCCGATGTACACGCCATTGATGAGAGAGTTCACTACTGAGCGAAAGGGCCTTATAAAGAGCTGGTAAATAAAGATCTCCTTGATTCTCCGCCGTAAATTTCCAAGCAGAATAGCTTAGCAAAGCGGCCAAAGGCTTGTTCCCCACCTCATACTGTTTGGTAGCCTGTACAGCTAACGAGCGAGCCAACGCCAAGCGAGCCAAGCTGTCGGCTCGCATCTGCGCTACCTCCGCCTCTGCCCTACGCTGCTCTGCGATCCGTTTCTGCGCATCCATCTGCTCATAAGCCTCCAAAGCAGCCTGCTGCGCAACGATTGCCTTTTCCCGTTCCAGCTCCGCATGATCACGCATCTGCTCGGCAATGAGCTTCTGGTTTTCAGCCTCCTGTTTTTGCGCATCGGAAATATCCTTCTGTTGATAAGCGATCTCCTCCAACTGTGAGCTGACACGCCGGGTGATGATCGCACTCTTCTGTGCCTCGTTCGCCTCACGTAGCTGTGCCACTAACCGTTCCTTCTCCTGCGCTTGCGACGCTGCCTTTCCCCGAAAAAGCACCACATAATACCCGCTCACCCCTATCAAACAGAGGAGAAGAGGGATAATGCCCCAGGTATATCTCTGGAAAAAGGCTTTCATGATTAGATCTTTTTCCGCTTGATCACAAGCATCGTAATGTCATCTGATTGCTCCGTATCTTGAATGAAATCCTGCAGGTCGTCATGCACTCCACTGATCACATTGGCCGCATCCGCATAGCAAAGTTCCGTCAGGGATGACTCCAACCGTTTCACGCCAAACTCCTCTTTCTCCGCATTGAAAGCCTCGGTGACACCATCCGTATAAAGCACGATCGCCTCGCCCGGCTCCAAACGGGTCGTGTTGGAACGGTAGGGAAAGTCTTCGATACCGCCTGCCACGAAGTTGGCATATTGCTCCACCTCTTTCACTTGACCATCAGCTTGCAAGATGTAGGCGGGAGTATGACCAGCGTTGGTGAATTCGATATCGCCCGTCTTATGATTCAGAATGCCATAGCATACCGTCACGAACATGGAATTCACACTGGCTCTCGTCAACAGGTTATTGACCTCCGTTAAGCATTGCGCTGAATTTTCAGAAACCAAGGCCACCGAACGCAACAGCGTGTTACTTACTGCCATAAAGAGGGCAGCGGGAATGCCTTTGCCCGACACATCGGCGATGACGAAGCCCATGCGATCCTCATCCAAACGGAAGAAATCGTAGAAATCGCCTCCAATCACCTTGGCGGCTGTCATAGAGGCAGCGATGTCCAACTTGTTAGCCAGCTCCGGGAAGGGCGGGAATCTATTCGGCAATATAGCACGTTGAATCTCGCCCGCGGTCTCCATGTCGCTCTGCAACGATTGCAAAGCCGCATGTTCTTTCTGCGTCTCTTTCACGAAGTTGATTTGCTCAATCGCCTTCTCGATCGTGGCGGAGAGATCATCCATATCAATAGGCTTGGTAGCGAAGTCGAACGCCCCTCGGTTCATCGCTGTGCGGATATTCTTCATATCCCCGTAGGCGGACACCATGATGCACTTCTGTGCCGGGTTACGCAGTTCGTTGATTTTCGAAAGCAGGGTCAATCCATCCATCTCAGGCATATTGATGTCGCTCAACACAATGTCAAAATCTGGATGTTCCACCATCAACTTCAACGCTTCTAATCCATTGTGCGCAAAGGAAAACTCATACTCTCCCTTCCGTATTTTCCGGCGGAAATAATGGGTCAAAAGCACCTCCAAATCTTGTTCGTCATCGACGCTTAATATCTTAATGGCCATATTCTTGCTATTTACCTTAAATTAGAATCGTCGCAAATGTACGTTTTTTCAGGCACCCGACCGCACGATTCTCAGAAAAAACACGATTGGTCTCAAGCATCCAAAAGGTTGAATCCAAGCTGATGTAAGCAATTAGCCTCCTCTACGGTAGCATGCCGCACTTGATAGGCCGAAAACTCTCGTGGATGCGCATAATGGTTCCGTTGCCACTCAAAGCCATCTGGATCGGCCCGCAAGGTTCGATCGACTCGTTCGGGTGAGAAGGTATGCAGGATGGCCTGCTCAATGCGATGTGTCGTCCATTGATCCAAGTCGATCAGTGGATCTTGCGGAGCGGGAGGTTGCACCTGCGGCAACCGTTCGAAGTGTACATCGAAGCATTGCTCGATGGCTTGCAGACAGGCACGTGTACCATTCGCCTTACCATCAGCGGAGAAACCAGCGATATGTGGCGTTGCCAAGGTAGTCATCGCCAACAGCTCACGACTAATTGTCGGTTCATGCTCCCAGCAATCCAGCACCAATTCGCTAACCTTACCTGTCCGTTTCGCTGTCAAAAGAGCCTCCGTATCATGCACTGCCCCTCGACAACTATTGAACAACCATGGACGTTTAGCCAACCGTTGTAATAAGTGCGCATCGACCAAGTGATAAGTCGGATAGCGTCCCTCCTTGGTAAAGGGAACATGCAACGTGATCACATCAGCCTCCTCAGCGATCTGCTCCAATGAGGCAAACCCATCCGTACCCTCCACAGCCGCACGAGGCGGATCATTGCGCAACACACGCATACCCATCGCTTGGCAATGGTTCTCAACGATGCGGCCCACATGTCCTACACCTACAATACCTATTGTCTTTCCTCGTAAAGGGACTCCTGTGCGTAACGATAAGGTGACCAATCCAGCCAATACATATTGGGCGACCGAAGCTGCGTTACAACCCGGGGCATTTTTCCAAACGATCCCGGTCTGCTCGCAATAATGGGTATCTATGTGATCAAAACCGATCGTGGCTGTCGTGATCAGCTTGACTCGGCTACCCGCTAACAGAGCCGGAGTACATTTATCTATACTACGCACAATCAACACATCCGCCTCTTTTACCCGCTCTGGCGTGAACGATTTAGAGTCTAAATAGGTCACCTCCGCAACCGGTTCGGCAATTCCCTTGAGATAGGGAATGGTATCATCCGCTATAATTCTCATTTTTCTACTTTATTTCAACATTTCGTCGCGATATTAGCCAAATTATCCTTACATTTGCTCAGTATAACAGATTATAATACATCGTATCATGAAAAAAGTTGTTGTCTTCCTGGCGGCTTGCTTAGTCTCACTAAGCTTAAACGCACAAATCTCTGCCGATGCTTTTCAGCGATGGCATCAGAGTAAGTTCTCCATGTTCATTCATTTTGGACTCTATTCCGAGTTAGGAGGAGTATGGGATGGAAAACCGGTCAAATGGGGATATAGTGAGCAAATCCAGTCATTTGCCGGTATCTTCAGTGACTGGTATGGCGACACAGCCCTCCGTTTTGATCCGAAAGCCTTCCATGCGGATGAGATTGTCGCCTTAGCGAAAGAGGCAGGAATGCGCTCGATCGTGATCACCACCAAACATCACGATGGCTTCTGCATGTTCCACACAAAGACAACAGATTATAATTCCTACGATGCCACACCCAGCAAACGGGACTTTGTCAAGGAGTTAGCCGATGCGTGCCAACGAGGAGGTATCCGTTTGGGCCTCTATTATTCAGTCATTGACTGGCATTTCCCGCAAGCTTACCCGATCTCCAGTCACAACTGCGATTTCGTGACACCGCAACACCATGCCTTCTCGAAACAACAGGTGACGGAGCTACTCACCGGCTATGGCCCGATCTCGGAGCTTTGGTTCGATATGGGTTCGAATACACCCGAGCAAAGTAAAGAGCTGTATGAATTGGTACATCGGTTGCAGCCGGACTGTATGGTCAGTGGCCGTGTGGGCAATGACCAATATGATTTCGCGGTGATGGCAGACAATGCCTATCCGGAGGGATCCTTGCAATGCGCATGGCAGAGCGCAGCCTCGATGTTTGACGAAACATGGAGCTATCGCTCTTGGCAAGAACGAGGCTCGGCGCATGTAAAGGCGATGGAGAAACTGCGCAGCTTGATCAATGTGGTATCGTTTGGCGGTAACTTCTTGCTGAACATCGGTCCGAAAGGCGATGGCTCAGTGGTTCCCTTCGAGCGTGAGGTCTTGCAAGAGATGGGGGCTTGGCTGAAGGCACATGGTGAGGCGATCTATGCGACAGAGGCTTCACCCTTCCGTCAACAATTTGAGTGGGGCCGGATCACCCGCAAAGACAATCAATTGTTCTTGATCCTATCCGGTCAATATCCGACAGAGGGCAAAATCACGTTAGAGATCCCCAACCGTAAATTGGTGAAAGCAGAGGGGCAAGTGACAGGCCAAACGCAAAAAGGGAACTTAGTGACCATCACGGTGCCTCAATCGGCTTTCAACGACAAGACCATCGAGGTATTGACCTTGCAGTTTGATCAACCCATCGAGCCGCAACCGATGAACGTGGTGAAAGGCAACGCATTGCTGACCGCTACCAATGCGACTCCTAATTACAGCTACTCCTGCTTCGATTATTACAGCAACTACCGCAGCACGGTCAGCTACAGCTGGAACATCGAGAAGAACGGTCTTCGCCGTATGGAACTGCTCTACACCCCCCAAGAGGAGGGTAAAACCATCGAATTGACATTGGATGGACAGACGCAACAGGTCAGATTAGGAGAGGGAAAAGCGATTGACCTACCGAACGCACCGGTTACTTGGGGAGCTCGTTACCTCTGTGGCCCAGGTAGCAGCGTATTCGACGCACCTTCTACGCTCCAAACAGATCTGCAGACACCTCCCGCTAAACGAGCTACTTGGCAACCGGTGGAGAAAGAACAAGATGAGTTCCAAGCAAACATCATGCAGACCTATTTCTTGATGCAAGAGATTGAATCCGAACGGGCACAAAACTACTTGGTTGAGGTAGGTGCCGGTAATGGTATAGAGGTCATCCTAAACGGTGTATCGTTGATGAAGCACTTGAATCCCTATCGTTGTACGTTCCGCAAAGAGCTTGTATTGCTACCGCTGCAAAAAGGCAAGAACCAAATCGTCCTGCGTGTGTATAACCGTTTCGAGAAGAAAACCGGTTATCTGCTGCGTCCTGCTGACGCGCAAACGGTCTATGCCCAATCGTTCACTTGGCCCGAGGCTGTCGCCGGAAAGGCACATACGCTGACCGTACGTCAATGCGGATTGCCCTCTCAACACACCGATACGGAGCTGGCGAACTTGCGGATTCAATTGAAATAATCATTGGGGACGAATGAAAAGACTACCTATCATACTGGTCGGGCTCCTCTCCTGGAGCCTGACCAGCTTTTCACAAGAAAAACAGGTCGCCATCTTATCGGTCAATGACATGCACGCCCAGATCGGGAACTTTCCCAAATTGGCGGCCATTGTGGATAGTCTGCGAGCCATCTATCCCTCCTTGTTAATCTTCTCTGCTGGTGACAACTGCACCGGTAATCCCTATAATGATATGTACAAAGAGCCCTCCTATCCCATGACGGCTCTGATGAATGCGGTCGGGTTTCATGCCTCAGCCATGGGGAATCACGAGTTCGATCTGAAGCCCGAGGGATTTCGTAAGCAAGCTAACCGTTCTACCTTTCGTTACCTCTGTGCCAATCTAATCGCATCAGACAGCCTACCAATGCCGGTGATTCCTTATCAACTTTTCGATTGTGAAGGGGTGAGCGTCGGTGTGTTGGGCATTGTTCAGCGAGGTGCTCAAGGCATTCCAGATACCCATCCCAATAATGTGCGAGGCTTACGTTTCCTTCCTGAAGAGGAGGCTATCCGTCGCTATGCGGGACTGCGAGATTCCTGCGATGTAGCGATCTTACTGAGTCATTGCGGCTATGAGGCCGATCAAGAATGGGCTGATCGGTTTCCCTTCCTTGATGTAATCATCGGGGGACACAGTCATACCAAATTGGAAGGCAATACATTCCGAGGAGAGGTATTAATCACCCAAGCCGAGAACAACCTTCACTATGCGACACTGACCAAGATCCATTTATCCGACGGTCAAATCGTACGGAAAGAGAGTGAATTGATTGATGTACGGGCTGCTTCGCAAGAACAAGAATTAGTGACAGCGATGCTTACCTTTTTCAGCCACAACGAAGCCTTGGAACAGGTGCTTACCCAAGTGGAAGCGGACTTTACCTCCTATGAGGAGTTAGGATGTCTAATGGCAGATGCCTATCGGTATGAGTCCGGAGCAGACATTGCGTTGGTGAATGCGGGAGGCGTGCGCTATGAACGACTGCCCAAAGGACCGATGACAGTAGCCGACGTGCTGGCGCTCGATCCCTTCGGCAATGAGAGCCAGCTCTATCAACTGACCGGGAAGGAGATTGAACAACTGTTGATCGAGTGCCGGGCAGCGGATGGATGCGGTGCGCCCTATGTATCAGGCATCACCTATCGGTTAATTGGCGACAAAGCGGATTCCACCCGGATAAAAGGGCTATATATCTATG
Source organism: uncultured Parabacteroides sp. (assembly GCA_946055095.1). GTDB lineage: Bacteria > Bacteroidota > Bacteroidia > Bacteroidales > Tannerellaceae > Parabacteroides. Next base: position 7,783 of record CAMGEM010000011.1, read on the forward strand.
ATGAAAACGGTCGCAAACTGAACCGAAAAAACCGCTATACGGTCATGGTCAGTAGCTATGTGGCCGCTATTTGTCCCTTGCTCAAACAGAAACCGACACAACGCCTCTACACCAAAACCGCAGATCTCATCATTCGCTATCTATCGAAACAGCCCACCATCAATTACCAAGGCACAAGTAGAATGACGACTGAATAATGAGGGAATTGGACAGCTGTTTCGCTATGGCCAAAACAAAAGGGAGAGCAATCCGATTTGCCCTCCCTCTATTATACTTACTGAAATCCGTAGTTGCTTACTTGATCTCCCAAACGTCACCTTGCATGATCACCTCACGCAACTTGCGAGTCGGATTCTTAGCCTGCACCTCCTCGATCTGCTGATGAACAGCTGTATCGTAGGTCGGACCCTCCACATCGCGAATCACGCCTAACGCAATAGGCATCTCACCACTCATCATCGCTAACATGGTGTGCAACGTGTTGTCCTTCTCGTGCGCATCGTGTACCAAGATATCGTCGATCGTGTAACCATCTTGACCGATCGTTACCGATTTCAACTTCAAACCTTCCAACACAATACCCTTATCTTTGTTCGCACCATAGATCATCTTCTCGCCATGACGGAGGAAGATCGTACGATCAGCGCGCACATCCTTATCTGTAACAGACTTATGGATACCGTTGTTGAAAATCACACAATTCACCAACACCTCCGTTACGGAAGCTCCTTTATGACGTGCGGAAGCCGCCAAAATCTCTGTCGTGTTCTTCAAGTCCACGTCAATCGCACGAGCAAAGAAGTTACCACGGGCACCGAAAGCCAACTCAGCAGGGATAAAAGGATCCTCAACCGTTCCATAAGGGGAGCTCTTAGAGACGAATCCACGATCGGAAGTCGGCGAATACTGGCCTTTCGTCAAACCATAAATCTTGTTGTTGAACAGCACGATATTCAAATCGACATTACGACGAACAGCGTGGATAAAGTGGTTACCACCAATAGCCAAACAGTCACCATCACCCGTGCACAACCATACGCTCAAGTCTGGGCGAGCGGTCTTGACACCTGTTGCGATCGCTGCACCACGACCGTGGATCGTATGGAAACCGTATGTGTTCATGTAATAAGGCAGGCGCGAAGAGCAGCCAATACCTGAGATGACCGCCATATTGTGAGGAGCTACTCCTACCTCGGCCATCGCCTTATGCAAACAATTCAGCACAGCATGGTCGCCACAACCCGGGCACCAACGTACATATTGGTCGCTTTTATAATCTTTCGGTTCGTATTTAATTCCTTCTGTTGTCATCTTTTAAGCCTCCAAAATTTTAGTGAACTCCTCAACTAATCTCGCCACATGGAACGGTCTGCCCTCAACCTGATCGAAACGATAGGGATCAAAACCTTGCACCTTACCACGCAAGTAGTTTGCGAACTGTCCATTATTCTGCTCCGCAACAACTACCTTCTTGTACTTGCTCAATACCTCAGCGGTGTTTTTCGGCAGCGGGCTGATGAACTTGAAGTGTGCCAAGGCCACCTTCTTGCCCTGCTCTTGCATCGTCTCCATCGCCTCGTAGAGGTGTCCATAGGTACCACCCCAACCTACGATCAAGAGATCTGCATCGGCATCACCGATCACCTGCAACTCAGGGATGTAGTCAGCGATCTTATCGATCTTCGCCTGACGGGTGCTAACCATCTTCTGGTGGTTCTCAGGATCCGTAGAGATGGCGCTGGTGTCATAGTCCTTCTCCAAACCACCCAGACGGTGCGTGAAGCCCTCCGTACCCGGAACAGCCCAATAACGAACCAAGCTCTCCTTGTCACGACGATAAGGCTTCCACGGCTTCTCCTCCTGATAGTTGGACACATAGTTCGGTGTGATCGCCGGATAATTCTCCAACTCCGGAATACGCCATGCGGAAGAACCGTTAGCAATAAAGGCATCGCTCAACAGGATAACCGGTGTCATATGCTCAACAGCCAATTTACATGCCCAGTAAGCGGCATCGAAACAGTCTGTCGGTGTAGAAGCAGCGACTACCACAGCCGGGCACTCACCGTTACGACCATACAAAGCCTGCATCAAGTCCGTCTGCTCGCTCTTCGTAGGAAGACCGGTAGAGGGACCACCGCGCTGTACGTCGATAACCACCAAAGGCAACTCCGCGATAACCGCCAAACCGATAGCCTCACTCTTCAACGCCAAACCAGGGCCAGAAGTAGAGGTACAAGCCAGACAGCCGGCGAAGCTGGCACCAATAGCCGTACTGATACCGGCGATCTCATCCTCCGCCTGTACCGTGATGACACCTAAATCCTTCCGTTTAGCCAGCTCATGCAAAATATCCGTAGCCGGAGTGATCGGATAGCTACCCAAAAAGAGCTGTAAGCCAGACTTCTCCGCAGCAGCGATCAAACCGTAAGCGGTTGCTTTGTTACCATTCACATCTGTATAGAAACCAGGCTCTGCTTTCTTACTCTCAATACGATACGTAGAGACAGAAGCATGGATATTATGTCCGTAGTTGTAACCATCGGTCAACGCCTTGATATTGGCCTGCGCAATCACCGGTTTCTTCGCGAACTTGTTCTGCAACATGTGCATCGCCTCATCCAAGGGGCGCTCGAAGAGCCAGCATACCAAACCCAACGCAAACATGTTCTTGCAACGCAAGGCTGACTTGTTGTCAAGACCAAACTCCACCAATCCGTCTTTCACCATCGTAGAGATGGGAGCGGCAACCACCTGCACACCGGTCAATCCCAGCTCTGTGAAGGGATCATCCGTCGTGTACAAGGCCTTGGTCAGATCCGCCTTCGTGAAGGAATCGGTATCAATCAAGACGATCGCATTGGACTTAATGTTTTTCACATTGACCTTCAAAGCGGCGGGGTTCATGGCCACCAATACATCGGCCTTATCGCCCGGTGTGAAGATCTTACGAGATCCCAGATGAACTTGGAATCCAGATACACCACTGAGTGTTCCTTGTGGAGCACGTACCTCTGCTGGATAGTCAGGGAATGTAGAAATCTCGTTTCCAAAAACCGCTGACAAGTTCGAAAAGATCGTTCCGGTTAACTGCATGCCGTCGCCAGAGTCACCTGAAAAACGAATCACGACCTTCTCCAGTGTTTTAACTTTTGTCTGTTCTGCCATAATATAAATATTTCGCTTTAACGCTTTAATACTTAGTAATTAGATTGCCGCGAAGTAACACAAAAGTTTTAGGAATATAAAACTTTTTGACGTTAAAAAGCGGAGAGAAATAAATCAAGATTATTGGATGAAAGATTGAACGAATGAGCCACATATTCATTGACCGGCGCACCGTTGTAAAGATAGACACCATGATGGAATCCCCGATTCGCACTGATCCATCCCACCAACGATCCCACATCCCCCATGCTGAGCAAAAGAGGTACCAGAATGTTGCTATAGGCCATCGAGGTCGTACGAGCCACCCGATTACTCACATTGAGTTGCGCATAATGCAACACCCCATACTGTTCGAAGACCGGGGGATCTGAGGGGGATAAGCAACAGGTCGTCTCGAAACAACCACCCTGACTGATGCGCAGGTCAATCAACAAGGCACCTTTCTTCATGGAATGCACCAACTCTTTGGAGATCACGAAATGACGACGGGCATTGATATAACGCATCGCACCAATCACCACGTCAGCGCTGCGAAAAGCATTTTGCAAGACATTGGGATGGAACGTAGAGGTAAACAGCCCCTGTCCCAACGTCTGATGGATCACCCGTAACTGATTGAGGTCATCATCAAACACCTTCACAAAAGCACCTAAAGCCATCGCCGCACGTGCAGCTACGGTGCCCGCATTGCCTGCACCGATGATCACCACCTCCGTTGGCGACACACCGGGTATGCCACCCAAAAGTATCCCCTTACCGCCTTGGGTATTACTCAGCAGCTCGGAAGCGATGGTGATAGAGGCCGCCCCCTCAATCTCGGAGGTGACGTTTAGCATAGGGATACGGTTCCACTCATCCGTGATCAACTCATATCCAACAGCCGTTATTCGTTTGGCAATCATGCGCAAAAACACCTCCTTGGATAGCATGTTGAGCGGAACAAAGGAGAGCAACGCCGTACGTGGACGCATGCACTCCACCTCGGCCAAGGTCGGAGGAAGAATCTTCAAGATCACGTCCGCTTGATACACCTCTTGCGCGGTAGCTTTGATCTCCGCTCCTGCCTCCGCAAAGTGCGTATCGGCGTAGTTGATGCCCAAGCCAGCACCCGTCTCCACCCATACGCGATGCCCCGCTTGGGTCAAGATGGCGACCGCCTCTGGCGTAAGTGACAAACGTCGTTCACCCTTCTCTCTTTCCCGAGGAATACCCAAAAGCAATCGCTGATTCACCTTCTCCAACGCTTGCAAGAGTTCCTGCGGTACATACGCCTGTTGAAAACGTGTTCCTCTCACATCCTCCATAACTATCTATTTCAATAATTGCACGATCTGGGCAGACAATTCCTTGGCATCCACTTCCGTCAACAATCGGTCCGCGTTGAAGATGATCTGTGCCTGTTCATAAAACGAAGCGCGTGCGGATAAACTCTCCTGCACAAATGCTTTCAATTCCTCACCCGAACGGTTTCTCAACACCGGACGTGTCTGCTTGCAAAGTTCCAGCCGTTTCGCTAACTCCTCGACAGACACCTTCAAATAGATGGTAGTGCCTTGTTGCCGCATAAACGCCATATTATCGAAAAAGCAAGGAGTACCACCACCCGTTGAGACCAGCACATCCTCAAACTCGGCTACCTCATGCAACATATTATGCTCAATGGTACGAAAGCCCTCCTCACCTCGTTCGGCAAAAAGCTGCGATACGGTCTTGCGAAAACGCCCCTCAATATAATAGTCCAAGTCGATAAATGTGAGCCCAGCCATTTGAGACAACACCTTCCCAATGGTTGTCTTGCCTGCACCCATATAACCGACTAAAAATATTCGCTTCATAAAGAATTCCAATAGTTCGCACAAATGTAAAGTTTTTCTCTATTCAGAACCCTTTTTCCAAGCAAAATTAGCACGGAAACAGATAAGGGAGGGAAAGGGACTAACAGAATCACAGAGAAATTGTACTTTTGCAGCACTAATCAACAGAAAATGGCGCAAAAAAAGAACAAATATTACGTCGTATGGAAAGGTGAGCAACCCGGTATCTATCTCAACTGGGCAGACTGTAAAGCTCAAGTCTCCGGTCATGCCGGAGCCAAATACAAGGCATTTGACAGCGAAGAAGAGGCAAAGGAAGCCTTGGCGGCTGGCTATACGAACTATCTGCAGAAGGTCTCCTCACCCAAAGCCATAGCCAAATGGAAACCGGAAACAGCCGTCGGGAATCCCATCCCCGAGAGCTTAGCTGTAGATGCCGCCTGCAGTGGCAATCCTGGAGATATGGAATACAGAGGGGTCTATACCGCCAATGGACAAGAGATTTTTCACATCGGTCCCTTGAAAGAGGGAACCAACAACATCGGAGAGTTCTTAGCCTTAGTGCATGGCTTGGCCCTGTTGAAACAGAAAGGGAGTGACCTACCCATCTACTCCGATAGCCGAAACGCCATTAGCTGGGTCAAGAAAAAACAATGCAAGACCCTCTTGACAGAGACGGCTGCCAACAAACCGATCTTCGACCTCATCCAACGGGCAGAGCATTGGCTACAAAACAACACCTACACCACGCAGATCCTCAAATGGGAGACCTCCGTTTGGGGAGAAATTCCAGCGGACTTTGGTCGTAAATAACAGCTACCTCATCACATAAAAAAAGCCGTCTCTTGGATTAAGAAACGGCCTTTTTTCTATATAAACCTTACGGTTAATCAACACGTTGCGCAGCGGAGTAGCTGATCTTCAAGGCGTATGCCTCACGAAGGGCCTGCTTGATATCCGTGATCGTACCCATCTTAGTCTCCTTGTCGGCCTTGATTGATACAGTCATGAACGGCTGATCCTCCTCTTTCATAGAAGACTTCTCCTGAGCGATGTAATCTTGAATCTCAGAAGTCTCAGCGAAAGCATCGTTCAGCTGGATACGCGTCTCAGAACCCATCTTCGCACGCAAATCTCTTGTAGGCTTACCTACATAGATGAACGTCACCAAAGATTTCTTCTCCAACTTTTGCAGCTCAGTAGCCTGTGGAGCATGGAACTCAACCTTCAATGTCACCTCACGCATAGATGTTACCATCATGATGAAGAACAAGAAAGCGAACACCAAGTCAGGTAATGAAGAGGTATTTAACTCGGGCATTTCGCGACCGCCCGCTTTACTAAATTTTCCCATAATTACTTCTTCGCTCCATAGTTTTTAGGCTCTGCCTCAGAAATCTTCTGCGGATAAATCTGCTGCACTGCCTTTTGTTGTTCGTCATTCAAGTCCGCAAAAGCCTTACCGAATTGCTCCTTAGATACGGCATCTCTCAACTCGTTATAAGCTGCTGCGATCTCGTTCTGTACATTAATATAAGCCTGGTACTCTGTACCACGGTCATTCTGCAAAGAGATGACGTGGTTCTTCGTAACCATCTTCTTGCCGAAGAACGGAACATCCACCTCGACACGCTCGGGCTTATGTTCGTCGTTGTACGGGTTATCAATGAACTCCTTGATCTTTTCTTTCAATTGCTTGATGTCAATGAACTGGTCACCGCAAAGAATCTGGTTGTTACTGTTGATCAACACTACCAACAAGTTTCTCTTCTTGATGTCCACATCGGCATCATTCTTCTGATCTTTAGGTACAGGAGGCGGCAAACGTCTTGCCAAACCCTTATCTGTATCCATTGATGTAGTAATAAGGAAGAAGATAAGCAACATGAAAGCGATATCGGCTGAAGAAGAACCATTGATTCCCGGTGTCTTTCTTTTCTTACCCATTTCTTTCTTGTTTTATCAAATTCAATATTACTTGGATTACTTACCCATGATCTTCTTGATGGAACCCCAAACTACACAAGCGAGGATAGCGCAGACCAAAGTGATAGTAGAGAGAATCCACATATCAGAGATCTTCAACCAACCAGCTGTGTTGTACTGCTGAGAATCTGCGTTCAAGCCCTGCAACGGCGTGTCATCACCAACGGTGTAAGTCACGAACAACAGTGCTACGAAGAGAACCAAAACGGCCAAAGAAGAGAGAGCCTCCTTAGCGTTCGTCTTCAGCAAACCCAAGAACTGCCAAATAGCGAATAAAACAGTACTGATGATTGTCGCAAAGAACAATGCTGAAGTCCAATCAATGAGCAACCCCGTATAAATGGGCTCCTGAAGCTCGGCGGCGGGATCTACGACTCCACCGGCGAAGAACATACCCAGGATGATGATGCTGACTATGGAACAGATCAGCAACGTCCAGCTGGATATTTTTCTGATTTTAGTAACAGCCATAATTCGTATTATTTTTTGAATTTGAGGTTGTATTTAATCACCAAGTCAAGCAAAGAGATAGAAGCATCCTCCATCTGGTTCAAGATAGCCTCCAACTTGCTCAGCAAATAGTTGTAGAATACCTGCAGGATCAAGGCAACGATCAAACCACCGACAGTAGTGATCAACGCCACTTTCATACCACCTGCAACGACCGTCGGGCTGATATCACCAACCTGCTCGATCTTATCGAACGCCATGATCATACCAACGACTGTTCCCAAGAATCCGAGTGACGGAGCCATCGCGATAAACAATGTGATCCAAGAAAGGTTCTTCTCCAACAGACCACCCTGTACACCACCATAAGATACGATTGATTTCTCAACAACGTCGATACCCTGGTCGATTCTCATCAAACCTTGGTAAGCAATAGAAGCGATCGGACCTCTTGTGTCACGTGCAATAGTTTTAGCGCCCTCAACATCGCCCTTAGCCAATGCCTCCTCGATGCCCTTCAGCAATTTGCTGGAGTTTGTCTCAGCCAAGTTCAAGTAAATGATTCTCTCCAAGCAGAAAGCCAAACCGAAGATCAAAGCGATGGCAACCAAACTCATGAAGTCTGCACCACCCTCGATAAACTTTGTCTTTAATGCTTGATACATACCTCCCTCAACTGCTGGAGCAGCTGCTTCTGCAGCGTCCTGAGCGAATGCTACGGTAGAAGTTCCAAGGGCGCATAAGCCCAAGAATGCTTTTGCGAAATACTTTTTCATTGTGTGTTTAATTTTTAAGATTAATACTCTTATTTGTTTATTTGTTTTTTTATTGTTGTTATTCTCCATTCATGGTACAACCCACTGCGGAGAGAGCGGGATTCGAACCCGCGAAACCCTTTAGGGGTTTACACGCTTTCCAGGCGTGCCTCTTCAACCACTCGAGCATCTCTCCAGTAATTCGCCTACCCTTACCTGAACCGACCTTTCAGCAAGCTTTCACCGCCTCTTCGGTCTTTTCAGTGCACAAATCTATACTTTTTGGTTGACATACGCACAATATCGACCCAATAAATTTTGAAAACGGTCAAAAAAAAGTGCCTAATGCCCCAGATTTATGTTTTTGAACAAGGCTTCGGCGTTATTTCTCGCCTTTTCCACGGCCTCCTCTATCGTGATCTCGAAGGTAGCCGCCACCTTCTCGACCGTTTTCCAGATGTAGAGCGGCTCATTCCTTCGCCCCCGATAGGGAACCGGAGCCAAGTAGGGAGCGTCGGTCTCAAACAGGATCTTCTCCATCGAAGCGCCTTGCCGCAAGGTCTCCGCCAGCTTCGCGTTCTTGAAGGTGACCACCCCATTGATACCTATCTTGAAATGGGGAAGTCGATTGACTTCCGCCAATTCCTCAGGCGTACCGGTGAAACTATGGAACACGCCCTTTAATCGCTCCGCACCCACTTTATGAATACTATCCAACACCTCCGGATAGGCCTCGCGGGTATGGATGGCCACTGGCAGATCCAAGGCCATACTCCAGCGAAGCTGCTCCTCGAAAACGATCTTTTGCTCCTTCAAGAAACTCTTATCCCAGTAAAGGTCGATACCGATCTCCCCGATCGCACAATAAGCGCGCTTGCCGAGGAAAGTCTCTATCTGCCGAAGCACAGAGGCATAATCCGCCCCCACACTGGTTGGATGAAGTCCCATCATCGGGAAGCAATGCGCTGGATGATGGTCACAAAAATCGTGCATCCGATCAACCGTGGTCAGATCCACATTGGGCATCAACAACGTGTCAATGCCCGATGCCTCCGCTGCCGCCCACAAGGCCTCCTGCTCAGGATCGAAATCCTCCAAATAGAGGTGACAATGCGTGTCTATCAACTTCACCATAGCGCATTAAACTTGTCGGTGCATCAACTTATCGCAAACCGCCTTCAAGATCGCCGTTTGCTCTGCCGTTACAGAGAGGGCACGCAAGTTCGCATTGGCCTGCTCATACAAAGCCTCGATACGCGCTTCGGTCAGGGCTTTCAAGCCTAATACATTATATATATGTGTAACCGCCTGTATCTTCTCCTGCGCATCGAAATCCTTTCGCTCGATCCAACCCAGCAATTCCGCCCGTTGCTGCGCATCAGACAAACGCAAGGCATTGATCAGCAAGAAGGTCTTCTTGTTGCACAAGATGTCACCCCCGATATGCTTTCCAAAGGTGCGGGGATCGCCATAGACATCCAATAAATCGTCCTGCAACTGAAAAGCCAAACCAATATGAATACCGAAGGCATACAATCGCTCCGCATCCGTCGCAGGAGCACCTCCCAAGAGCGCACCCATCTTCAAGGCACAGGCCAAAAGCACCGCGGTCTTCAGGCGGATCATCTCCATGTACTCCTCCTCCGTCACATCCATGCGCGACTCAAACTCCATATCGTATTGCTGCCCGCCACAAATCTCCAAGGCGGTTTGGGTAAACAGATCCAATACGGGCTTCAGCAAGGCTGGCTGGGTCTCCCCCATCAATTGATAAGCGACAATCAACATCGCATCCCCCGAGAGGATCGCCGCATTGGGATTCCATTTCTTATGCACGGTAGGCTGGTTACGACGCACATCAGCCTCGTCCATCAGGTCATCGTGCAGCAAGGTGAAATTATGGAACACCTCCAAGCCAATCGCCGGACGTATCGCCTGTGTAATATCCTCGTTATAGAGGTTGCATGCCATCAATGTCAAGGCCGGGCGAATCCGCTTCCCTCCCAAGGCCAACGTATAGGCAATCGGGTCGTACAGGCTTTTAGGTGGGCAATCAAAACGTAACTGGGAGATTGCCTGCTCGATACATTGAAGTAACTGTTCAAATGTTTGCATGAGAAAAAGGATTTTGTTGGACTATCCATAAAAAAAGGCTGCGATGAAAAGCAGCCTTTCTTTGGAAAATGTATGAATTATACTATTGCAATCTAAATGTGATAGGCACCGTATATTTTACACGTACTGGTTTACCTCTCTGCTTACCCGGTTTCCACTTAGGCATGGTACCGATCACACGGAGTGCCTCCTTATCCAAAGAGGGATCCACACCACGCAATACCTCAGCATCTACCACTGAACCGTCGCGGTTAACCACGAAAGCACAGATTACACGACCCTGGATACCGTTCTCCTGTGCGATCACCGGATACTTGATTGACTTCGCGATAAACTTCAACAACTCGCCTTGACCACCGGGGAAATCCGGCATCTCCTCAACGACGGTGAAGATCTGCTGTGCAGACTCCTCTTCCTCCTCCTCTACTGCAGGCGGGGTATAGACAGCGGTCTGCGCCTCTTGCTGGTTATCCTCTGATGACAAGATATCCTGTTGTTCCAACTCAACGTCATCCTCGACAACGTTCAATACTTCTGTTACGACGGGTGCTGGAGGGGGAGGAGGGGGAGGAGGCGTATTCTCCGGTCTCGTAATTTCCACTTCTTCCTCAGCGATGATATCAGCTACACCATCGCTCTCCTGCACGACCATGACATCGCGGGTACTCCATTCAAAGCCCGCAAACAAGACTGCCAAGCCCACGACGAATCCCATCAGGACGCTCAGTGTCTTACCTCTCTCAAGGTCCGCTTTCGGTGATTTCTTAATTTCCATACTATTATGTATTATTAAATTTGAAAGTGTTTCTCACTTTGGAAAGTGTTCTTCACTTCGGCAAAAATACAAATTATTTTAGTTCCACCACAAATTTGACGAGAATAATATACCTTTTTCGCGAAATTTCCGTTTCAGTTGAAGGATAATCCCTATTTTTGGACGATTTTTAGTAAGAAACGATGAGAGAAAAGCTGATTATACTACTCTTAGGCTTAGCGGCATGGGCAGCCTCTGCCCAGACGGGCAATGAGGCATACTCCTTTTTGCGGCTTCCGAACGCCACACGAGCGAACGCATTAGGAGGGCATACCGTGGCCTTGGTCGAGCGGGATCCTTCATTAGCCTTCCACAATCCAGGATTGTTAGGTGCGGAGATGGATGGCATGATCAACTTTAATTATATGAACTATATGGCCGATGTCAATGTGGGGAGCGCCCTCTTCACCAAGGCGATTGGAGAACGGGCCGCCTGGGGAGCAGGTGCCTCTTTCATGAGCTATGGCAACATCCGGGAGTTCTTGCCAGACAACATCGCCACAGGGGCGACCCTCTCCGCCAAAGACATCAGCGTAACGGGGTTCTATGCGCACGACTTGAGCGAACGCTGGCGAGGCGGCCTTTCGCTGAAGTTTCTCTATTCTGGCTTGGCTGATTACACCTCTATCGGTTTAGCCGTAGATGCCGGATTGAGTTACTACGACTCCGAGAAGGGCTTCTCTTTCGGCTTCGCCTTGAAGAATATCGGATTGCAGATCAAGCCCTACGAGGATGACCGACAAAAGATGCCGTGGGACATCCAGGCAGGTATCACCCAAAAGATGGCGCATGCCCCTATCCGTTTCTCATTGACCGCCCAATACCTCAACCGTTGGAAGTTTGACACCGTCGATCAAACCGTCGTGACGTATGAGGGGGATAACTTTTTCCAATCATTGGCGAAGCACCTCATCATCGGAGTGGATTTCATCCCTTCGGATAACTTCTGGGTAGGTGTGGGCTTCAACCCCAAAACCAAGATGGACATGAAGCTGCAAGGGGGAGGAAGCGGCCTCTCCGGTTTCTCGGCAGGCGCAGGGGTTAAGATCAAGATGTTCGATGTGGGATGCTCCGTGGCGAAATACCATCCCTCCGCCCTCTCGCTGATGCTTAGCGTCTCCATGACGTTGTCCGACTTCAAATCGGCGGCTACTGTCACGACACGTGACGAAGAGTAAAGAAAAAGCGGCAAAAGCATGGCTGTTTCACTGAAATGCGCTACTTTTGACACTTGATGTGGAAAAAGTTGATTTCGATGACTTGGGTTCATTATTTCGTCACATGTATATGTGCATTGGTTTTGTATCCGACCTCTTCCGCTGCCCAACGTTTGCAAGCACAACGGCAGCAGGAAATGGAGGCAGGGATACGCTATTTTGAGCTGCCCTATCTCATCTCTAACTTTTCCCACCAGTCCAGTACGGCTCAGGAGACCCTATCACTGGAAGAGCTCTTAGACAAACCGGTCGAAGGGTTCTATTTCTACCTCAAGCAAGACAGCCTTACCGGTCAAACCCTGATGCGCCAGCCGGACGGCACATTCACCCCCTTTGTCGAGGCGTTAACGCTTATCCAAAAGAATTTAGCCCAAAACCCGCTAAAGGTGATGACCCTCTTCTTGGATTATGTGGTCGATTTCGATCTGAGCCGTGACTTAACGGCTGCCGGCCTGCAAGCGATGCGATTCACCTTCGATCCCAAGCAGGGATGGCCGTCATTGGCCGAAATGATCCAAAGCGACCAGCGGTTGGTGCTGTTCGAGGTCCGTCCCCACCTACAGTCACCGGCATGGCTGCACAGCATGAGTGAGTATGTCTTGCACACCGACCCTGAATGGAGCAATCACAGCGAACACCCCTTGCCTTTTGAGGAACGGTTGAAAAAAACGTTCGCCCTATCGGCTCAATTGAAGAACATTGAGCAATTTATGGCCTCAGACGACGACCTCTCCTCTTTAGCACGTCGCACCCCCTTTCTCATCGAATCCGTAAAACGAGATTGGATCAGAGATGGAATGGTTCCTAATTTCCTGTTGATCAACCGATACGCATCTTGGATGGAACTGACATTGATGACGTTGCGATCCTTTCATCTGGTGTATGGTGTGATCACCGCCAATGGTGATTTGCTGAACTATGTCAATTGGAAAGGACTGTCCAACCACACGACGGGTCGTTTCTTCCTTCCCGTAGAGGCGGGCTCAGAGTTGCTGTTGGAACCCTCAAGTCCCGGTTACGTGATCGAGCCCTCCGCTATCCGGGTGAAAGCGGAAAATGTCAAAGCCTTTGTGGGCGAGTTTAAGGCACGCCCGTTGGCCATCCAAGAGGGGTTGCAACTCCACTTACCCTTTGATGATACCGAGAAGATCAGCCACAGTCAGGCGGATCATATCCTTAATAAGGGTGTGGAGTATATTTTTGACCCGATGCGAGGTAGGGTCGCCTCTTTTGAGCAGCAATCGACCATTGCCTTGCCTACCGCAGCTGAATTGCAATTGCGCGACCATGATTTTACGGTGGCGGTATGGCTCAAGATCGACAAATACCGAGACGATAAGGAGGATTATTGCGTGTTAGGTTCCATCAATAATGCCTACCAACGATCGCTTCACCTGTTGATCCGCAATCAAAAGCCCTACATGGGTTTCTTCAATAACGACTTAGTGGGTAACACCTTGATTGAGGAGGGAAAATGGTACCACATCGCATGGCGGTATAACAAGCAAAATGGCGAACAGGCCATTTTCGTGAATGGACGGTTGGATGCCCTCTCAGAGGATCGCCCACCCTTTTTAGGGAGTGATAGCCTGATGGTAGGCATCGGATTGAATGGTGCCAACTCCTATTTTGAGGGGATGATGGATAATCTCTCCATCTGGTCACGCACCTTGAGCGACAAAGAGATTGCCGGGTTGAGCAATCAATCCATCGTGATTCCCAAGACCTATGGGACGTCGCCACTCCGCTATCTCTATGTAATCGTAGCGCTTGGCTTGGTGCTTCTTTTAGGGTGGGGCATCCGTCACTGGCGAAGAAGAGAATCAGTCAAGACGGCTCTAACCGAAGAACTGGAACCGATGGCACCCGTTGATTCGCCCAATGTACCATCCACACCTGCCGTTTCCGCTCCCCCAGTCGTAGCGGCCGACCCGCAGCCTCTCAAGGAACAACCCCGTAATCGGATTCAACTGTTCGGTACGTTCAGCGTATTAGACCGTGAAGGAGAAGAGATCGCACCGCTCTTCACGCCCAAGATTAAACAGCTCTTCCTACTGCTGTTGATCCATTCCTCCCGGGGTGGGAAGGGAATCTCCAGTAACGCTCTGACCGAGCAAATATGGGGTGGAGAAGCCTCCAGCAAAAACAGCAAGAGCTTGCGTAGTGTATCCATCTTGAAGCTACGTAAAATCCTGGAGCGGTTGGACCAAGTAGAAATCCGCTTCACCTCCAACCGTTATTTCCTGCAATTCGCAGGCTCAGTCTCTTGCGACTATCTCCATTGCTTGAAGCTGTTGGAGGGCCCTATCAACGATCGCACCACATTAGAGCAACTCATCACGATTCTTAGTCAAGGGGAGGTCTTCGGAGAAGAATCGTATGCCTGGTTAGACGATACCAAGAGCTACATCTGCAATTCAGCCGTCGATCTGCTAACACGCTTCATTCCCCACTACTCGATGGAAACGGAAAGCGACAAGCTGATTCGTTTGGCGGATCAAATCCTTCGGAACGATCCCTGCAACGAGGAGGCACTCATCTGCAAGGTGCAAGCCTTGATGCAGCAGAACCACACAAAGTCGGCTCGATACACCTACCAACGCTT
>CAMGEM010000012.1 GCA_946055095.1 uncultured Parabacteroides sp.
CAGCAACCTTCCAACAGTCGGTGGAGAAAAGTCCAACGGCCGGTGGAGATATTTCCATCAATCGGTGGAGATATTTCCAACGGCCGTTAAACTATGCCCTCTTTCGAGAGCATCCTGTCTATGAAAGGGATCGCTTGAGATCTTGATCCGTGCAAAGATAGTGCTTGTAGCGGTGAATTCAACCCCCTGTTGATAACTTTTTCTCACTTTTCTCTCTTAAATGTTGTATGGATAGTAGGGAAATGTGTACTTTTACCCTCTCAAACAAGGCATGTGCTTGCGAATGAAAGAGGTACGTGACTTTTGTTTAAGGATAGGTTTAACTAAAGACGACGCATGGGAGAACAGGAAAATAACTATCATGTGCCCGTCCTGCTGGGTGAGAGCCTTGAAGGATTGGCCATTCAGCCAGAGGGGATTTACGTGGATGTTACCTTCGGAGGAGGAGGCCATTCGCGTGAGATTTTGTCGCGCTTGCATGACGGGGGGCATCTGTATGGGTTTGATCAGGATGCGGATGCGGAGCATAACATCCCTTCGGATGGCCGTTTTACCTTTGTGCGTAGTAACTTCCGTTATTTGTATAATTTCATGCGCTATCATGGTGTGCAGGGAGAGGTGGACGGCCTTTTGGCTGATCTGGGTGTCTCTTCGCATCATTTTGATGATCAGGCACGCGGTTTCTCGTTTCGGTTTGAGGGTGCGTTGGACATGCGTATGAATACCCGGGCGGGGAAAACGGCCGCAGACGTGGTGAATCAATATAGCGAGGAGGCTTTGGCGGATCTGTTCTACCTCTATGGGGAGTTGAAGGTGGCTCGTAAGTTAGCCGCTACCTTGGTGAAGGCTCGGGCGGAACGACCGATCGTGACCATTGGGGATTTCTTGGAGGTGATCAAACCTTTTGTGGGGAGAGACAAGGAGAAGAAATTCTTGGCGCAGGCGTTCCAGGCGTTGCGTATCGAGGTGAACGATGAGATGAGCGCGCTGAAAGCCTTGCTGCAAGCTACCTTGCGGGTGTTGAAGCCGGGTGGCCGCTTGGTGGTCATCACCTATCATTCCTTGGAGGATCGCTTGGTGAAGAATTTCATGAAGAGCGGTAACTTCGAGGGGAAGAGCGAGCAGGATTTCTTTGGCAATCAGCAGTCGCCTTTCCGGCTCGTGAACAACAAGGTGATCGTGCCTTCGGCGGAGGAGATCGAACGGAATCCTCGGGCACGAAGTGCGAAATTACGTATTGCGGAATTGAAATAAAAGAGAGCGAATGATGGAGGCGCAAGGAGGAGAAAAAAAGAAAAAGACAGAAAGGAAACTTTCGATGTGGTATATCTTTGGCGGCGGCATCCTGAAGGAGGATTTCGTGTTGCGACATACCCGAATGATTGTCTTATTGGTGGTGTTGGCCTTCTTTTTCATCGGTAATCGTTATACCTGTATGCAGAAATTGCGGGAGATTGATCGGCTGAACCAGCGGTTGCGCGATGTGCGCTTCGAGGCGTTGTCCATCTCTTCCGAGTTGACGGGTCACAGTCGGCAGTCGCAAATAGAAGCCTTGATCGAGGAGCAGGGCATTGACTTGGAGGTAGCGAAGAATCCTTCCTATGTGTTGCATAAATAATACTAAAAAGGAACGTGTGAATTATGGAGCAAGAGAACGAATCGAACACAGTGGATCCCAAGGATAAGCGGGTGCTTTCCTATTATTTCTTGGTGGTGCTCCTGTTGGGTTTGGTGGCGATAGGGGTGCTGGTTCGTGCGTTCGACACAGCCTTTGTGGAACGAGACAAATGGCTGAAGGTGGCGGAGAGCCAGAAACGACCGAATCACTTGGTGCTGCCTGGGCGAGGCAATATCTATTCCTCCGACGGGAAGCTGATGGCTACCAGTGTACCTCGTTATTACCTGTATATGGACTTTAAGGCCGATGCGTTCAACCCGGAACAGAAGGGAAAGTATAATTGGTTGGATACCTTCTACCATTCCCGAAACAATGGTGTGGATTCCTTAGCGTTCTACTTGGCGCATAAGTTGAAAGATCGTACCACGGCGGGTTACAAGGCGTATCTGTTGAAAGGGTTGAAGAGCCAAAGTCGGCAGTATGCGATCTTCCCCGGTAAGGTCTCCTATTCCGATCTGAAAGAGATCCAGAAATTCCCCTTCTTCCGGTTGGGGCGTTTCCGTAGTGGTTTTTATACGAAAGAGATGGTGCAGCGGCAGAAGCCGTTTGGCTCATTGGCTTCTCGTACGATCGGTGACATCTATGGCGAGATCGAAGAGGGTGGCGTGACCAAGGGAAAGAATGGCTTGGAGCTGCAATATGATTCCTTGTTGCGTGGGCATGCGGGTATCAGCTCTGTCCGACGTGTGGGCGGTGGATGGACCAATGTCATTGAGGTTGAGCCGGTAGATGGCATGGATGTGCGCACTACGATAGACATCAATATCCAGGATTTCACGGAGAAATCGTTGGTGGATAAGTTGAAAGAAATTGATGCGGAGAGTGGTACGGCCGTCGTGATGGAGGTGCAAACCGGAGAGATCAAGGCCATTACCAACATGGCACGTATTCGGGAAGGGGTGTATGCGGAGACGAAGAACCATGCGGTGGCGGATGAGACGGAGCCGGGTTCTACCTTCAAGGTGGCCTCTATTATGGTGGCCTTGGAGGATGGTGTATGTCAACCCGGTGATACGGTCGATACGGGTAACGGTATATATATGTATAAGGGCGCACGTATGACCGACCACAACATGAACAAGGGTGGTTATCATGAGATCACGGTGGAGCAATCGATTTGGTACTCCTCGAATATCGGTGTGGCCAAGACCATCTTGAAGGGATATGAGAAGAATCCATTGAAATATTGGGAAGGATTGGATCGGATCGGTATGACCGCGGATCTGCATTTGGAGATTCCGGGTGCGGGTCGAGCCAAGATTCGTAAGCCGGATGACAAGCAAAATCCCTGGTCGAAGACTACCTTGCCGTGGATGTCGTTTGGTTATGAGACGCAGATTCCGCCGATTAGCACCCTGACCTTCTTTAATGCCATTGCCAACGATGGTAAGATGGTTCGCCCGCTGTTCACCAAGGAGATTATGCAAAATGGCAAGACGGTGCAGACCTTCTCGACCGAGGTGATCAAGTCGTCGATTTGCTCGGCACAGACCCTGGCCTTGGTGCGGGATATGTTGTTGGGTGTCGTGGAGCAGGGAACGGGTAAAGCGGTTCATTCGGAATCGGTTCGTATCGCGGGCAAAACAGGAACCGCGCAGATCGCTTCGGGCGGTGTCTATCGTACGAGTGGGCACCAAGTCTCTTTCTGCGGTTATTTCCCTGCGGATCATCCCAAATATAGTTGTATAGTCGTGATTCGTCGTCCCCGCATTGGTTATCCCTCTGGAGGAACGATGTCGGGTGGCGTAGTGAGATCCATTGCGGAGAAAATCTATGCCAACAACATTAGTATTGATGTAGATACGATGCAGGTGGATTCAACGGCTGTGTTGCTGCCTCGGGTGAAGGGTGGTGAGGTTCGTGCGATTGAATCTGTCTTGGATCGCTTGGATATCCCGATGGATGAAGATAGCTTGCACACGCGTTGGGCAAGGACTTCCCGAGAGGAGGAGGTGCGAAAGGTGCAGTTGCAGGATGTGACACTGCGGGAGGGCTTGGTTCCCCTCGTGGTGGGTATGGGTGCCAAAGATGCGGTCTATCTGCTGGAGCAGGCCGGCTTGCATGTCACCCTGACAGGGATAGGGCGAGTAGCTTCGCAGAGCATCCCTGCTGGGCATAAGGTAGTGAAAGGACAAGGTATATGGATAACATTGAAATAGCATGGAATTAAGAACTTTAATCAGTGCGTTAGATGCTCCGCAAGTGGTTGGGGCAGATCAGTTAGCGATTGGACAAATCGTGTCAGATTCCCGCCGTGTCGTTCCGGGATCGTTGTTCGTGGCGGTTCGAGGTGTGGCGGTTGATGGACATCAGTATATTGCCAGTGCCATAGAGAAAGGTGCTGTGGCCATTGTTTGTGAGGAATTTCCGGAGGCGTTGGCTGATAAGGCCACCTTTATCGTGGTGAAGGATTCCGCGTATGCGTTGGGTATGCTGCTGTCAAGAAGCTATGGTGACCCCTCGCAGAAGCTGAAGTTGGTGGGTGTGACCGGCACCAACGGCAAGACCACCATCGCAACGGTGTTGTATGAGTTGTTTCGCCGTTTAGGGTATAAGGTGGGTTTGCTCTCTACGGTTTGCAACTACATTGATGGGGAGGCTATTCCTACGGATCATACGACACCCGACCCGATTACGCTTCATGCCTTGATCGCTCGGATGGTGGAGGCGGGATGTACCTATGCCTTCATGGAGGTCAGTTCCCATTCGATCGACCAACGTCGCATCAGTGGCTTGGATTTTGACGGCGGTATCTTTACCAACTTGACGAGAGATCATTTGGATTATCACAAGACGGTGGAGAATTACTTGAAGGCCAAGAAGAAATTCTTCGATGAGTTGCCCGCCAAGGCTTTTGCGCTGACCAATGTGGATGATAAGTCAGGTATGGTCATGTTGCAGAATACGAAAGCCCAGAAATTGACCTATTCCTTGCGTACCTTGGCTGATTTCAAGGGGAGAATCTTGGAATCTCATTTCGAGGGTACCGATTTATTGATCAACGATAAGGAGGTGACGGTTCGTTTCGTGGGTCGTTTCAATGCCTATAACCTGTTGGCTGTCTATGGAGCCGCTGTCTCCTTGGGGGCAGATCCGGATGAGGTATTGGTCGCTTTGAGTGCGATGCATCCGGTGTCTGGCCGTTTTGAGACGATTCATTCACCGGAGGGCTTCACGGCTATTGTGGATTATGCCCATACCCCGGATGCGTTGACCAATGTGCTGAACAGCATCCATGAGGTGTTGGAGGGTAAGGGACGCATCATCACGGTGGTAGGAGCGGGTGGCAATCGCGATAAGGGCAAACGTCCTTTGATGGCGAAAGAGGCGGCTCGTTTGAGCGATCAGGTGATCTTGACCTCTGACAATCCCCGTTTTGAGGAGCCGGATGCGATTATTCAGGATATGGTGGCTGGCTTGACGAAGGCGGATTTGGAGCGTACGCTTTGCATCACCGATCGGGCGCAGGCGATCAAGACCGCTACGATGTTGGCGAAACGGGGTGACGTGATTTTGGTAGCGGGCAAAGGACATGAGGACTATCAAGAGGTGAAGGGCGTGAAGCATCATTTCGATGATAGAGAACAATTGCGTAAGCTATTCCATCAAGCATAATCATAAGTATATATAGTATGCTGTATTATCTTTTTAATTATTTGGATCAGTTAGATTTACCCGGAGCGGGCATGTTTAAGTATGTCTCGTTTCGGTCGGGTTTGGCTTTGATCCTCTCTTTGTTTATCTCCACGGCCATTGGTCGTCGTATCATCGACAAGTTGCAGCTGTTGCAAATCGGCGAGACGGTACGTAACTTGGGTTTGGAGGGGCAGATGAGCAAGAAGGGTACGCCTACGATGGGTGGTATCATCATCATCATTGCCATTCTGATTCCGGTATTGCTTTGTGCCCGTTTGGGGAATATCTATGTGTTGTTGATGTTGATCACGACCATTTGGTTAGGATGCCTGGGCTTCGCCGACGATTATATCAAGGTATTCAAGAAGAATAAGGAGGGTATGCATGGTCGTTTCAAGGTGATCGGTCAGGTAGGACTGGGCTTGATTGTCGGGTTGGTGCTCTTCATGAGTCCAGACGTGGTGATCAAGGAGAATATGGAGGTGCGTCATGGCGATGTGATCGAGGAGGTACGCTACCACAATGTGGAGACCAAATCCACCAAGACAACCATTCCCTTCGTGAAGAACAACAACCTCGATTACGCCAATTTGGTGAGTTGGGCCGGTGCGTATAAGCAGGAGGCCGCTTGGTTGCTGTTCGTGGCGATGGTGATCTTTGTGGTGACAGCTGTCTCCAATGGGGCCAATCTGACGGATGGTTTAGATGGCTTGGCGGCCGGATGCTCGGCGATTATCGGTGTGGCGTTAGGCATATTGGCCTATATGTCCTCCCACTTCGAGTTCTCCTCCTTCTTGAACATCATGTTCATTCCAGGCGCGGAGGAGTTGGTGGTTTATGCGGCCGCTTTCATTGGGGCGACGGTCGGTTTCTTGTGGTATAATGCCTATCCGGCACAGGTGTTCATGGGTGACACAGGCAGCTTGACCTTGGGCGGTATCATCGCTGTGTTCGCGATCATTATCCGCAAGGAGTTGTTGATCCCGATTCTCTGTGGTATTTTCTTGGTGGAGAACCTGTCCGTCATGTTGCAGGTGGCCTATTTCAAATATACGAAGAAGAAATATGGCGAGGGACATCGCATCTTTAAGATGACCCCTTTGCATCACCATTTCCAGAAACCGGGTAACGCCGGATTGCAAGCCTTGATTCAGAAACCCTATGCGGTGGTGCCCGAATCAAAGATCGTGGTTCGTTTCTGGTTGATTGGCATTATTTTAGCGGTAATTACGATTGTGACGTTAAAGATGAGATAAAAAATGAGCAAGAGAATTGTGATTTTAGGTGCGGGAGAGAGTGGCGCGGGAGCCGCTGTCTTGGCGAAGGCGAAAGGATTTGAGGTATTCGTTTCCGATAAATCGTCGATTAAACCTAAGTACAAGGAGTTGTTGGATCGCCATGCGATCGCATGGGAAGAGGGACAGCATACCGAAGCCGACATTCTGAATGCCGACGAGATTATCAAGAGCCCCGGTATTCCGGATAAGGCCCCGATTATTCAGGCGTTGAAACGGCAAGGCACGCCGATTATCTCGGAGATTGAGTTTGCCGGACGTTATACGTCATCCAAGATGATCTGTATCACGGGCAGCAACGGCAAGACGACCACGACCATGCTGACCTATCATATCTTGAAGCAAGCCGGATTGGATGTGGGCTTGGCTGGCAATGTGGGCAACAGCTTGGCGTTGCAGGTGGCGGAAGACCCTCATGCGGTGTATGTCATCGAGTTGAGCAGTTTCCAGTTGGATAATATGTATGACTTCAAGGCGGACATCGCCATTCTTTTGAACATCACCCCCGATCATTTGGATCGGTATAATTATGAGATGCAGAACTATGTGGATGCGAAACTGCGTATCGTGCAGAACCAGACAAAAGCGGATGCCTTTATCTATTGGAAGGATGATCCCATCGTCGCACGAGAGCTCGAAAAACATCATCCGCAGGCTACTTGTTATCCTTTCGCCGAGACCCATGAGGCCGGCGTGAAGGGCTATACGGAGAATAAGGAAGTAATGATTGAGATGGAAAACGGAACATTTACTATGGATCAGGATTTATTGGCTTTGTCGGGTACGCATAACTTGTACAACTCCTTGGCGGCAGCGATCGCTTCCAAGCTGATGGGTATTCGTGATGAGCAGTTGCGTGCCTCATTGAGTGATTTCGCCGGTGTGGAGCATCGTTTGGAGAAGGTCTTGCGGATCCGAGGAGTGGAGTATATCAATGACTCCAAGGCGACCAACGTAAACTCCTGTTGGTATGCGTTGCAAAGTATGACGACCCCGGTCGTGCTGATCTTGGGTGGTACGGATAAGGGCAACGATTACACGGAGATCGAGGCGTTAGTCAAGCAGAAGGTACATGCGCTGATCTTCTTGGGTGTGGATAACACGAAGTTGCACGCCTTCTTCGACGACAAGATCGCTGATATTGCCGATGCACGCTCCATGGAGGAGGCCGTGAACTTGGCTTATCAGAAGGCGAACAAAGGAGATACGGTGTTGCTCTCGCCCTGCTGTGCCAGCTTCGACCTCTTCAAAAGCTATGAGGATCGTGGAGAGCAATTCAAGAAATGTGTGAGAAATTTGTAATTTTGCGAGCTATAAGCGGATAACGATGAGTTTGGCGAGTAAACTATTTAAGGGAGATCGGGTGATTTGGATCATTTTCATGTTCCTATGCTTGATTTCGGCGGTGGAGGTGTTCAGTGCGACCAGTACGTTGGCCTACCAGCATGTGAACCATTGGGCACCTATTGGCCGTCATGCCTCCTTCTTGGTGGGTGGTTTCTTGGCTGTCGTGCTTTTGCATAACATACCTTGTCACCTTTTCCGGGCAGGCATCATCTTGTTCCCGGTCTCACTGGTCATGCTGATTGTTACGCCTTTTATTGGCATCAGTGCCAACGATGCCCATCGGTGGCTATCCATCTTTGGTATTCAGTTGCAGCCTTCTGAGTTCGCGAAATTGAGCTTATTGATTCTGATCGCTTTTTTATTGAGCAAGCGAGGACGTATTACGGATGATCAGATCTTTAAATGGATCCTGTTGTGTACGTTAGTGGCTTGCGGTTTGATTCTGCCCGAGAACTTCTCGACCGCCTTCATGCTGTTTGGCGTGAGCTTCCTGATGATGTTCATCGGTCAGCTCCCGATCAAGAAGT
Source organism: uncultured Parabacteroides sp. (assembly GCA_946055095.1). Classification (GTDB taxonomy): domain Bacteria; phylum Bacteroidota; class Bacteroidia; order Bacteroidales; family Tannerellaceae; genus Parabacteroides. The sequence continues at coordinate 8,484 of CAMGEM010000012.1, forward strand.
TGCTGAAATTGGCAGGTTCGTTGCTGGCTTTGCTGGTGCTGTTCTTGGCGGTATTGAAGTTTACGCCCAAAACGTTCGTTCAGTCGTATATGCCTGGACGTTTAGCCACTTGGCAAGCCCGATTGGAGCGTTTCGGGGATGATTCCGCGAACTATAATGCGGCAGGAACCTATATCGTGACCGACGAGAACTATCAAGTCACTCATGCGAAGATCGCGATCGCGAGAGGAGGTCTTTTCGGGCAGATGCCCGGTCATGGGCAGCAACGTGATTTCTTGCCGCAGGCCTATTCGGATTTCATCTATGCCATCATTCTGGAAGAGTTAGGCTTTGCGGGAGGTGTTTTCGTCTTGCTCTTATATATCATGCTATTGGTGCGAGTCGGCATGATCGCCCGACGATGTGAGAAGCCTTTCTCGAAATTCTTGGTGTTAGGGTGTGGCTTGCTGATCGTCGTGCAGGCTTTGGCGAATATGGCCGTAGCCGTGAGCTTGATCCCGGTAACGGGTCAGCCGATGCCATTGGTCAGTCGTGGAGGAACTTCCACGGTCATCTCCTGTGTCTATTTTGGCATAATCCTCAGTATAAGTCGTTTTGGCGCACATATCCGAGAGACAGACGAAGAAGAGGAGGAGCATGTCGAAGCCACGCCTGAATCGGATAAAGTGCCCGCTGAAACCACCGAGGCATCTCCCATAGCGTCAACATCAGTGTCGAATAATGTAATAACCTCGATATGAGAAAGTACAGATTAATTATCAGTGGTGGTGGAACGGGTGGACACATCTTCCCGGCCATATCCATTGCCAATACTTTCAAACGCCGTTTCCCCGATACGGAAATCTTGTTTGTTGGTGCGGATAATCGCATGGAGATGGACAAGGTGCCGGCGGCAGGATACCCGATTGTAGGACTTCCGGTGAGTGGATTTGATCGGGCTCACCTATTTAATAATATAAAGGTATTGGGTCGGTTGGTGAAGAGCCTTTTCTTGGCTCGGAAAACCATCCGTGATTTCAATCCCGATATGGCTGTGGGCGTTGGTGGTTATGCCAGTGGCCCCACCCTTTGGATGGCAGCCTCATTAGGCATCCCCGCATTGATTCAAGAGCAAAACTCTTATGCGGGTGTCACTAATAAGCTGTTGGCCAAGAAGGCGGATAAGATATGTGTGGCCTATGAAGGCATGGAACGCTTTTTCCCCGCTGATCGCATTGTGTTGACCGGCAATCCGGTTCGTGCGGATTTGGAGGAGGCACGGAGCCGGAAGGAGGAGGCTTTGGCCTTCTTTGGCCTCTCTCCGGAGAAGAAGACCATTTTGGTGGTGGGTGGAAGTTTGGGCGCACGCACGATCAATCGGAGCATTCAAGGAGCCTTGGATCAGCTGTTCGCAGCGGATGTACAGGTGATTTGGCAGACCGGTCGTTATTATTACGAGGAGGCCTCGAAACATTTGAAGGCCTACCGGGGCAATACCATTTGGTGCTCAGACTTTATCACCCGCATGGATTATGCCTATGCGGCAGCAGACTTGGTGATTTCTCGGGCAGGAGCCGGTTCCATCTCTGAGTTGTGTCTGTTGGGCAAGCCGGTTATCTTGGTGCCTTCGCCCAATGTAGCGGAAGATCATCAAACGAAGAATGCCTTGGCTCTCTTGCAGAAAGAGGCGGCGTTGATGGTGGCGGATAAAGAGGCTGAATCTAAGTTGGTTCCCACCGCATTGGAGTTGGTGGCGGATGAGGCCCGCTTGAAACGGTTGAGTGAGCATATCGAGGCGATGGCGCAACGACACAGTGCGGAGCGCATCGTGGATGAGATGGTGAAGATTATAGAAAGGCAAAAGTAGATGGACTTACATACAATGACATCCCTCTATTTCGTAGGGGCAGGAGGTATCGGCATGAGTGCCTTGATTCGTTATTTCTTGGCGAATGGGAAACAGGTAGGTGGCTATGACAAGACACCGTCTGACTTGACTGCGGCCTTGATTCGTGAGGGGGCGGCGATCCATTATGAGGACAACATGGCGTTGGTAGGTGAGGCGTTTCGTTCGCCTGCGCATACCTTGGTTGTCTATACCCCGGCTATCCCGGAGAGCCATACGGAATTGACCTATTTCCGTACACATGGTTTTCAGGTGGTGAAGCGGGCACAGTTGTTAGGTGAGATAACCCGTTGTAACCGGGGACTTTGTGTGGCAGGTACCCATGGGAAGACCACGACCTCTTCCTTGTTAGCGCATATCTTGAAGCAATCGCATGTGGATTGCAATGCCTTTTTGGGTGGTATCTTGCGTGGGTATGAGAGCAATCTGATGCTGTCTGCCAAGAGTGACTTGACGGTGATAGAGGCGGATGAGTTTGATCGCTCGTTCCATTGGCTTTCTCCTTATATGGCTGTGATCACGGCCGCAGATCCGGATCACTTAGACATATACGGCACAGCGGAGGCTTATCGAGAGAGTTTCGAGCATTTTACCTCTTTGATTCGTCCGGGAGGGGTCTTGCTGATGAAAAAGGGGGTACAGGTGACGCCGAGATTGCAAGCGGGTGTGCGTCTTTATACCTATTCCACCACTGAAAAGGCTGATTTTTATGCGGAGAATGTTGTGGTGGCAGAAGGAAGTATTACCTTTGACTTTGTAGGACCTGACGTGCGTATCGCGCAGGTGGAGTTAGGTGTCCCTGTAAAGGTCAATATCGAGAACGGGACGGCCGCGATGGCGATCGCTTGGCTGAATGGGGCGACGGAGGAGGAGATCCGTAGCGGTATGGCTACTTTCCAAGGGCCGCATCGTCGTTTTGAGTTTCATCTGAAAACGCCTCAGTGTGTGTTGATCGACGATTATGCACATCATCCCGCAGAATTGAAGCAAAGCATCTTGTCTGTCAAGGAACTTTATCCGAAACGTAAGCTGACCGGTATCTTCCAGCCGCACCTCTATACACGTACACGAGACTTCGCGGCTGACTTTGCGGCCAGCCTTTCCTTGTTGGATGAACTGATCTTGTTGGATATCTATCCCGCACGGGAGGAGCCCATCCCTGGGGTAACCTCTTCGTTGATCTTTGATCAGGTGACCTTGCCTGCGGATCGGAAGCGACTGATCCGTAAGGAGGAGCTGTTGGAGTGTGTGGATAAGGAAGATTTTGAGGTCGTGCTGATGGTGGGTGCGGGCAATATCGAGCGTTTGGTGGAACCTGTCAAAGAACTGTTGGTTAAAAAACTAAAGCAATCGTGATTCGAGTGATTTCCATAGTCGTTGCCACGTTGTTGAGTGGTTATATCCTGTTCGCTTCCTTCTATTTCAGCGAAGAGAGGCAGGATACGTCGTGCCAATCGCTGCAAGTGGTGGTAAAAGACAGCTTGGAGAAGCACTTTATCAGTGAGGACGACTTGGTGGGATTGCTGAAGAAGGCCCAGTTAGATCCGCGTAAGCAACCGATGAAATCGATCAATACAGAGTTGATCGAGAAGGAGTTACTCAAGAATGAGATGATTTCCGACATTCAGGCCTACAAAACACCATCGGGCATTATCAAGTTGGAAGTGACTCAAAAAATGCCCATTTTGCGTGTCCTTTCGGCCAATGGCAACTACTATGTCGATAACCAAGGGACGACCATGCCCATCAGCCGGCGTTATGTGGCGCATGTGCCTGTGGTCAGTGGATTTGTGGAAAAAAGCTTCGCAGTTTCCGACTTATACAAATTTGCACTATTTTTGCAAGAGAATGAGTTTTGGAACGATCAGATTGAGCAAATCTATGTGCATCCGGATCAAGAGGTGGAACTCGTTCCTCGGGTGGGCAACCATCGGATCATGCTGGGAACCTTGGAGGGGTTTGAGGAGAAATTGGCGCATCTCAAGCTTTTCTATGAACAGGCCATTCCCAAGATGGGGTGGGAGAAATACAGCATGATCAATTTGAAGTATAAGAACCAAATTGTTTGTACAAAAAAATAGGATTATGGCGTACACAAACTTTATAGCAGCTATTGACTTAGGAACCTCCCACATGGTAGGTATGGTGGGAACCAAGGACGCGACAGGCGCGCTCTCGATTATTGCCTACGAAGTAGAGAACACCAGTACGGGCATACGGAGAGGCTATGTGTACAACGTGAAAGATGCGGCCTCCAACATCAAACGACTGATCTTGAAGTTGGAGAATAAGCTGGATGGCGCGAAGATCAGCAAGGTGTATGTGGGGATAGGTGGACAGTCTATCCGCTCCTTGGATCACGTCGTCTCCCGTGTGTTAGGTGCTGAGGGGGTAGTGACGGAAGAGATTATCGACGACTTGTATAAGGAATGCAAGGCGTTCCGCCCGGATATGCAGGCTGTGCTGGATGTGGTGGCGCCCTCCTATTCGGTAGATGGCAAGCCAGAGCCGAATCCGGTTGGTGTACTTTGCAATCGGATTGAGGCACGCTATAAATTGATTGTGGGTCGTCCGGCTTTGCGCTTGAATGTGGTGAACAGTGTGGAGCAGGTGGCTAAGGTGGATATTGCCGGTATCCAGATCGCTCCGTTGGCGTTGGGCGAGGTGCTGCTAAGCGAGAATGATAAGGACTTAGGTTGTGCGTTGGTCAATTTTGGGGCCGGTGTCACCAGTGTGACGATCTATAAAGGAGGAAAATTGGCTAACCTCTCTGTGGTGCCGTTAGGTAGCAATTTAATTACGAAAGATATTACGACACTGCGTGTGGTAGAGTCGGAGGCAGAGCGCTTGAAGGTGACTTACGGCTGTGCGAAGGCTGATCGGGAACACGACATGGAGATTCCCCTCAGCACCTCTGACGGCAAAGTGCGTAAGTTGAGCCTGTCAGAGTTGAATACGGTGATTGAGGCCCGCATGGACGAGATCCTACAGAATGTGTATGCCCGGTTGGAGAGCAGCGGTTTGCTGCCCGATTTGGGAGCTGGCATCGTGATTGCCGGTGGTGGTGCGGCCCTGAAGGGATTACCAGCTATCATGAGTGAGCGATTGAAGATGGAGGTGCGTTATGCGACCGTAAGGAAGGGGCTTGTGATAGGCGGTGATACCTTGATCGCCTCTAACCCGGAGTTTGCGACGGCCATCGGATTGTTGGCGCAAGGCGCTCAGAATTGTGCCTATTATCTGCCTCCTAAACCGGAGCCTAAGCCAGAGCCTAAACCGGAACCCAAGGTAGAGCCTGCACAGCCCGCAACGGAGCCTGAGGGGAAGAAGCCGCAGGTGAAGGAGAAACGGAAAGGCAAGAGCCTTTGGGGCAAAATCGGTGAGAAGTTGGGCAGCTTTACGGAAGGTGTACAACAGGAACTCTTTATCGACGACGATTTGGAGAATAAAAAAAAGTGATCTATAACATGAAATAAAAACCGGAAGATATGGACGACACGCTATTAAATTTCAATATACCCACTGATACACCTAAGATTATCAAAGTGATTGGTGTTGGTGGAGGCGGTGGCAACGCAGTCACGCACATGTACAAGGAGGGTATCTACGATGTATCCTTTGTGTTGTGTAATACGGATAACCAGGCGTTGAATCGCTCGGATGTGCCTGTGAAGTTGCTCTTAGGTAGAGAGATCACACAAGGATTGGGCGCTGGCAATAAGCCGGAACGTGCCCGCATGGCCGCGGAGGAGAGCCTGGATGACTTACGCAATATGTTGAGTGATGGCACCAAGATGGTCTTCATCACGGCTGGTATGGGTGGTGGTACCGGAACCGGTGCGGCACCTGTCATCGCTCGGGTGGCGAAAGACATGGGTATCTTGACGGTCGGTATCGTGACGATTCCTTTCCTTTTCGAGGGCGAGCCCAAGATCATTCAGGCCTTGAATGGCGTGGAAGAGATCGCGAAGAATGTGGATGCCTTATTGGTGATCAACAACGAGAGTCTGCTGAAGATCTATTCCGATTTGACGATGATCAATGCCTTTGGAAAGGCCGATGACACCTTGACGATCGCGGCCAAGAGCATTGCGGAGATCATTACCCTTCCGGGTATCATCAACCTCGACTTCGCAGATGTGAAGACCACGATGAAGGATGGGGGTGTCGCCTTGATGAACAATGGCTATGGCGAAGGCGATGGCCGTGTGCGTAAGGCGGTAGAGGATGCGCTTAATTCGCCGTTGCTGAGCAACAACGACGTGCGGAATGCCAAGAAGATCCTGTTCAATGTCTCGTTCAGCGATGAGGCTCCCCTGTTGATGGAGGAGATGAATGATATTCGCGATTTCATGAAGGAGTTCAATCGTAACATCGAGGTGATCTGGGGTACGGCTGTGGATAACACCTTGGGCAGTAAGGTGAAGATGACCATCTTGGCTACTGGATTCACGATGGATGATATTCCGCAGATCGCGGATAAGCACAAGGCAGAGGCCCAGCAGATGACTGAGGAGGAGCTTCGTCGGGAAGAGGAGCGCATCGAACAACAACGCAGGGAGCAGAAGTTGTTGGAGAAATATTATGGCAATGCCGTGCAATCCACCTCTCGTTTCTCTACCCGTTCACGGGCAACTATCTTGACAGAAGAGGAGTTGGACGATGATATGTTCATTACCATCTTGGAGGAGAACCCGACCTATAACCGGGATCCGAAGATCGTGGTGCGTGCCCGTTCGAAGGTAGGCAATGAGGAGCCAAAGAGCACTACCGTCACCCAATCGGCTGCTCAACCAGCCGCTCCCCGTTCGGAGAAGAAGAGCAGCGGACGGATTAGTTTTCAGTAATTAAAGTAAATACACAATACAAATGGATTTATTTGAGAAGGTCAGCGAAGACATTAAAAACGCAATGAAGGCAAAAGATAAGGTTGCCTTAGAGACTTTACGCAACGTGAAGAAATGCTTCTTGGAGGCAAAGACGGCTCCGGGAGCGAATGATACATTGACCGATGCGGATGCCCTGAAGATCATGCAGAAGCTCGTGAAGCAGGGAAAAGACTCCGCTGGGGTGTATGCCGGTCAGGGTCGTCAAGATCTGGCTGATGCGGAGTTGGCACAGGTGGCCGTAATCGAGCGTTACCTGCCGAAGCAGATGAGTGCCGAGGAGTTGGAGAATGTGTTGAAAGAGATTATCGCTGAGGTGGGTGCCGCCGGTCCGAAGGATATGGGCAAGGTGATGGGCGTAGCTTCGAAGCGTTTAGCGGGTAAGGCCGAGGGACGTGCGATCTCAGAGGCCGTGAAACGTCTGTTGAATCAAGCATGATTACATTTACACTCTGTTTGTTAGCCTTGGTGGCCGGCTACTTTATCTATGGTAGATTGGTGGAAAAGGTGTTTGGCCTTGATCCCAATCGGGTAACGCCGGCCTTCGCCAAGCAGGATGGCGTGGATTACATGCCGTTGCCTGTTTGGAAGATTTTTATGATTCAGTTCCTCAACATCGCTGGGTTAGGACCGATCTTCGGTGCGATCTTGGGTGCTAAGTTCGGTACGGCCTCTTTCTTGTGGATCGTGCTGGGCAGCATCTTTGCGGGAGCTACACACGACTTCCTCTCTGGTGCCTTGTCGCTCCGTCACGATGGCGAGAGCCTCCCAGAGCAGGTCGGCCGTTATTTGGGGAATGGCTTCAAGCAGTTCATGCGAGGCTTTACGGTGGTCTTGATGATCTTGGTAGGAGCTGTTTTCGTGGCTGGCCCAGCGGGATTGTTGGCGAAACTGACACCGGAGAGCTTAGATGCCACCTTCTGGATCATCGTGGTTTTCCTCTATTATATCTTTGCTACGTTGCTTCCGGTGGATAAGATCATTGGTAAGGTCTATCCCCTGTTTGCCATCGCTTTGTTGTTTATGGCGGTAGGTATCTTGGTGATGTTGTTCGTGCATCATCCGGCACTTCCGGAGTTGACCGATGGATTGACCAATACCCATCCTGCTGGTTTGCCTATTTTCCCTATCATGTTCGTGAGCATCGCTTGTGGAGCGATTTCCGGCTTCCATGCGACACAAAGTCCGTTGATGGCCCGTTGTATGCCCAATGAGCGTTACGCACGCCCGGTCTTCTATGGAGCCATGATCACGGAGGGCATTGTCGCTTTGGTATGGGCTGCGGCAGCCACCTACTTCTATCAAGAGCAGGGCATGTCAGAGAGCAATGCCGCTGTCATTGTGGATGCGATCACGAAGGAATGGTTGGGTGTTGTAGGCGGTCTGTTAGCGGTCTTGGGTGTCATTGCCGCTCCGATCACTTCTGGAGACACCGCTTTCCGTTCCGCTCGTTTGATCGTGGCTGATTTCCTGCATGTAGAGCAGCATAGCATCGTCAAGCGATTGCTGATCTGTGTGCCGATGTTTATCGTGGCGATTGGCATCCTGCTGTATAGCCAACAAGATGCGGCTGGTTTCGACATGATTTGGCGTTACTTCGCATGGACTAACCAGACGTTGGCGGTCTTCACGCTCTGGGCCTTGACGGTCTATCTGGCGCAAGCGCGCAAGAACTATTGGATCACCCTGCTGCCAGCTCTGTTCATGAGTGCGGTCTGCTCCACCTATATCTTGGTGGCTCCCGAAGGGCTGCATCTGCCCACATGGCCCTCTCAAATCGCGGGCATTGTGATCGCTGGCTGTTTGGCCATCGCCTTCTTCTTATGGCGCAGAAAGATGCTGAAGGAGGAATGATCCATTTTCGTTGCCCATAGTTTGGAAAAACCATGGGCAACCGCTTGAAAAACCATGGGCAATGTTTTCTATTTTCATGGGCAACGTTTTTCAAAACTACGAGCAACGTTTTTCAAAACAAAGGGCAACGAATTTTACATCGTTGCCCTTCCTGTTTCACTATGCAGCCAGCGGCTTACAACTCCTGTATGTTCTCTAAGCGGCTTTGCTCATCGCCAGAGGGGGTGATCAGCTTGTAGCCCTTGCCGTGGATGTTGATGATCTCGATTCCTGGATCATCCTTGAGTAACTTACGCAATTTGGTGATATATACGTCCATGCTGCGGGCGTTGAAATAATTGTCATCTACCCAGATGGTCTTCAAGGCGTAGTTGCGCTCCAGCACCTCGTTGGCGTGTGCGCAGAGCAGGCTCAGCAACTCACACTCCTTGGTGGTCAGCTTCGTCACCTTCTCGCCAATGGTCAACGTCTGCTTCTGGGTGTCGAACAGGAAGCCTCCCAGCTTGTAGAAAGGAATGTCTTTCAGCTTCTTGCCCTTCACACGACGAAGGATTGCCTCAATACGCAGGAGCAACTCTTCCATGCTGAAGGGTTTTGTCAAATAGTCGTCCGCACCATGTTTGAAGCCCTCAAGAATATCTTCCTTCTGTGTCTTAGCCGTCAGGAAGATGATGGGGATTTCAGGATTGATCGAGTGGATCTCCTGTGCCAAGGTGAAACCGTCTTTCTTCGGCATCATCACGTCCAATACACACAGGTCATACTTCCCTTTTGTGAAGCCCTTGTATCCGGCCTCGCCATCGGAGAAGAGGTCTGTCTCATACCCTTTCGCTTGCAGGTACTCTCTCAGGAGCATACCTAAATTCTCATCGTCTTCGCAAAAGAAGATTCTCATTTTTTCTTCCATAACTAACTTTTTATAAGAGGTAATGTAATAATAAATTTTGTTCCTACTCCACCGTTGCCCACTTCGGCGCGGATGGATCCTTTATGATCTTCGATGATCTTGCGCACATACGCCAAGCCTAAACCGAAGCCTTTCACATCATGCACATTGCCGGTAGGCACACGGAAGAAGCGATCGAACACCTTCTTCAGATACTCCTTCTTGATGCCTATGCCGTTGTCTTCGACGGAGATCAACAGCTTGCCGTTCTCGTTCCAGGTGCGGCTCATCAATTCGAGGGGCACGTCCGGGCGACGATACTTGACCGCGTTGTCCATCAAGTTGAACAGGACATTCGTGATGTGCATCTCGTCCACATATATATTCGAGTCGGTCGCTTGCAAATCAATGTCTAACGAACCGCCATATTTCTCTACCTTCAAGACGAAGGTGTTCGCCACGTTGGCCACCAGATCGTTGGCATCCAACTCCTTCAGCTTCAAAGCTGCCTTTTGCCGCTCAAATAGCGACATCTGCAACACCTTCTCCACCAAGAAACCCAACCGCTTGGTCTCGTCGTTGATCACGCCGGAGATATGCTTGAACACGTCCGGGCTCTTTGTGATGTCTGAATCCTTCAGCATCTGTGCCGCCAACGAGATGGTGGAAACGGGTGTTTTCAGCTCGTGTGTCATGTTGTTGATGAAGTCGTTTTTCATCTCCGACAGCTTCTTTTGGCGGAAGACAATGAAGATGGTGAAGACGAAGGTAATCAACAGGATCAGCGAGAAGATCACCGAGGGCACGATGAAGTTGATAGAGCTTTGTATATAGTTGCTCTTCGTCGGGAAATAGACCCTGAGGTAGTTCAACTTCGAGGGTGGGTCGTTTGGGAAAAGCACCTGGGTCACCACGTCGGAGGCAATCGGCTGGTTGTTGATCTCTGCGCTTTGATACACCACGTTGCCATCTTTATTAATAACGGAAAAGACATAGGGAAGGTTCAACCCGTTGTTCAAAAACTCTCCCTTCAAGTAATTATCCAATTTCTTGAAATCCAAACGCTCCTCAATAGGCTTTAGGTTGGCGGTGTAGAGGATGTTGAGAATCACCTCCTCGATCAATCCACCTTGGTATTGGTAACGCCGCTTCAAGGTCTTTTGCAGATCCTTGGAGGTGTTGACAATGCTATTGGCTGACGGACGATTGGAGATGGAGGTATGCGGCTCGAACTTGTGTGAGCTGAAACTATGCATCTCTATATGCTGTATCTTTCCGTTCGCGTCTTGAATATGGAGCTGATATTGCTCGCCGCTGATCACATTCCCTAAGCTCTGCGCATTGGGAGCGTTCTGATACATGAAGTTGTTCTCCTCTCGGTCGATGTCCTCTTCGAGGTATCGGCGTGTCTCGTCTAATTCCAAGTTCTTTGAGACTTGGCGCAAACTACGTTTCACCGTGTCGTTGAATTGCTCGCTACGTGTCTTCAGAATGATGCTCACGTAGCTGATCTGAAGGTAGAGCAATCCTGCGAAGGCAAAACCCATCACGATAGCCAATAACCAAATTGTAGATTTCTTCATTGTAATCTTGTCTTCAATTATTCTGTGACAAAGAACGTACGTTTTCTTTTAATATTCATATAAAAAAGGTAAAATCTAAGGGGCTTAATTGTTAAATATAGCCTATTGATTTGGGCTATCTCTTTCATAATTAAGAATTAAGTAGAGACGTAGCGTGCTACGTCTCTACGAATAGGAAAATGATTAGAATCTACCGGGGCCTCCGGGAGGTGGACCCATCGGGCCACGGCCACCAGGACCTGGACGACGCATGTCGCTGGCGCTTGCTCCACCCTTGAAGATGCTGAAGCGATAGATGAAGTGTACCATGAAATAGCTGCTCAAGGTGTTATACTCCGCGTCTTGGATGTAGTTGGCTGTCACGGAGCGAGTGATGTTGCTTCGTTGTTGCAGCATGTCATACACCTTCAAGCGCAACGTACCTTGGTTGCCCTTCAGGAACGACTTCGAGATGGAGGCGTTCCACAGTACCTCGTTCTGCTCATAGCCTTCGCCATAACCGGCGTTGGTGCTCCAGGTGATGTCGCTCTCCAGCTTGATGTCCCAAGGCAGGTAGATCGTAGTCGTACCGCCGACTCCATAATTATAGGTGTCTTGGTCGTTCTGCCCCTGCAAGCTGTTGCGTGCCTTGTTGTAGCGGATGTTGCCATTCACACCCAGATCGAGGTAGGAGGAGCGGAAGTCGATACCCACTCGCTCACTCAAGATCGTATTCTTACTGGTGTTTTTCGCCTCGTTGATGTAGCCGTTGCGGTTATTGAAGGAGGCCATCGTCATGGAGTTGATGGAGAACTTCTTGTTCTTCAGCGGCGAGTTGAAGATCACCCGGGCGTTGGCACTGTAGTTGCCGTTCACGTTTTTATAGGAGGTAGTCTTCACACCGGTTTGTGCGTCATAGGCGGTGTAGCTCACGATGTCGTTCACCACATAGTTGCCGTTCGCCATCACCATCAAGGCCTGTTGGCTCTCTGGTCTGAATCGCTGGAAGCGGATCATGAGGTTGTTGGTGTAGGTCGGGTCCAAATCCGGATTACCGATCTTGATGTTGGTCGGGTCGGAGATATCGGCCACAGGTTGCAACTGGGTCATGCTCGGTTGTGAGGTACGACCATTGTAGATGATTCGTAAGTTGGTGCGCTTGTCGAACATGTAGTTGAACTGCGCCATCGGTGAGAGGTTAAGCACCTTACGCGACAGGCTGAACAGGGTCGTGTCGCCCACGAAGCTCTCACTCTTCGAGTAGGAGGGGTCGAAGTTCAAACCGATGGTGTAGTTATATTTCGCGCGTTGCGCTTTGAAACTCAAGCTGGCACGCTGGGTGATGAAGTTGTTGCGTGTGCTCTGGCTATAGGCCGAATCCAATACATTATATATACCGGCCTCATCTTGGCTATAGACATACTTCAACGCCTCCTGTTTGTTCTGGCTGAAGCTGTAGGTTGCCTGGATGAAGTTGTTGTGGCCGATCGGCTCCACCCAAGACAGGTAGAGTCGGTAGTTGAAGCCATTGTTCTCGTAGCGCGACTGCTGGTCGATCAACTGGTTGCGCAGGGCACTCGACTCATTGAAATACTCCAATTCAGAGCGGTTCTGTCCGTCGCTCTCCGAGTGGCTGTTGCCGCCCGTGATCGAGGCACTGAACACACGTCCCTTGCTGTTGAGCTTACGGCTGAACTCTAAGGAGGCATTCAGTCGGTAGCCGTCGTTCTCCGTGTGGTTGCTCGTTCGGTTGGTGTTGACCGAGTCGCGGGCATTGTCGAGCGTCGTCGCATCGGTATAGCTGTCGCTCATGCTGTGGCTCAGGTTGAAGCTGGGGCGGAAGAGGATCTTCGTCAGCGTGTCTGGTTTCCACTCCATGCGGAAATCCACACCGAGATTGTCGTTCTTCGTGCGGCTGCTGGCCTGTGTGTTCTCGTAGGAGGTGCTGTCGCCCGGCAAGAAGTTCTGTCTCTCGCTCTTGCTAAGTGCTTCGTTGTCGGAGTGTGAATAGCGGGTGTTGCCGCCCAAGGTGAATTGCTTGTTGAACTCCTTGCTGAAGTTCAAGCCGGCGTTGCCTGAGGAGGTGATACCGCTACCAGCGCCAAATCCACCCATGAAACGACCGCCACCGCCCATGCCGGAGAACATCGTCGAGGCCATGTCTGAGAATCCCATGTTGTTGGTGTTGTTTGCGCCACCCATGAAGGTGATCTGGTCGTTGTTGATGAAACGGTTCACCATGGCGTTTGCCTCATAGCGATCCTCCGTGCCATAACCGGCATACGCATTACCAAACCAGCCCTGCTTCATGCCCGGTTTCACGGTCAGGTTGATCACCGTCTCCTCCTCGCCATCGTCGAATCCGGTCATCATGGCCATATCGCTCTTCTTGTCGAGCACCTGCAGTTTGTCGATCATCTGGGCGGGCAGGTTCTTGGAGGCCACCTTTGGATCGTCGGAAAAGAACTCTTTTCCATCCACCATCACCTTCTTTACCTCTTTACCATTCACTGTGATTTTTCCTTCGCTATCCACCTCTACGCCGGGCATCTTCTTCAAGAGGTCTTCCAAGACGGATCCCTCCGTCACCTTATAGGAGTCGGCGTTGTACTCGATCGTGTCGTTGCGCACGCTCACCTCCGGAGCCTTACCGACCACCACGGCCTCACCCAACTCAATGGAGCCATCGTTCAGCTCCAGTTTACCCACATTCACGGGGTTCTTCTTCCCGCTGACTTGCAGCGGTTGATACAGTGGGTCAAAACCCACGAACGTGACGTGCAGCAAGTAGTTTCCCTTCTTGACATTCTTGAGGGAAAACGCTCCATTCTTCGAGCTGACCACGCCACGCACCATGGCACTATCCGTCACGCTCAGCAGACGGACGGTTGCCTGCTCAATCGGTGCGTTAGAACCTTGCTCCACAATGGTTCCTTTGATTTCAACCCCCGATTGCTGGGCGAAGATCGCTGGCGAGAAGGCCGCCAGACATAACCATAAAAGCCATTTACCTAATCTCATAATTTTGATTCATTAATAGTTTATTTTTTCCTTGTTTTGCAGGGATAGACAGCTGCCGTAGGGAATAGTTTAATCCAACCGCCAAAGTTTTACTTTTATTAACGGTTAA
>CAMGEM010000013.1 GCA_946055095.1 uncultured Parabacteroides sp.
GCAAAGATAGAAACTCTAAATGATTTCAAGGGGTGAATCAGAAAGAAATACTACCTTTGTCGCCAAATAGAATGGAATAATCTTGTAAAGCTATATGGTTAAAATTGGTACCCCCTATTCTCCGACAGCGACGAAGGTCGTGCTGTGCGGATCTGGTGAATTAGGTAAAGAGTTTGTGATTGAGTTGCAACGCTATGGCGTGGAGGTTGTAGCCTTGGATAAATATGCGAATGCGCCTGCTATGCAAGTGGCTCATCGTTCGTATGTGGTCTCTATGCTGGATGGCAAGGCCTTGCGTGAGATTATCGAGAAGGAAAAGCCTGACTATATCGTGCCTGAGGTGGAGGCGATTGCGACCACTACTTTGCTGGAATTAGAGCAAGAGGGGTATCATGTCATCCCGACTGCCCGTGCTACTTGGCTGACCATGAACCGTGAGGGAATCCGGCGGTTAGCGGCTGAGGAGTTAGGTTTGCCTACCTCTCCCTATCGTTTTGCTGCGACGGAGGAGGAATTTAAAGAGGCGGTGAAGGTGATCGGTATGCCTTGCGTGGTGAAGCCGATCATGAGCTCAAGTGGTCATGGCCAGAGTGTGATCCGTAAGGAGGAGGATATGGATCCAGCTTGGCATTATGCGCAAGAGGGCGGACGTGCGGGTGCCGGCAAAGTGATCGTGGAGGGATTTGTCAATTTTGATTATGAGATTACGCAGTTGACGGTTCGCCATATCGGTGGCACCTCTTTCTTGGAGCCAGTAGGGCATGTGCAGGTGGATGGTGACTATCGGGAGTCTTGGCAACCGCAAGCGATGAGTCCGGAGGCCAAAGCGAAGGCTCGTGAGATTGCCGGAAAGATCACGGAGGCTTTGGGTGGCCGTGGCATCTTTGGCGTGGAGCTGTTTGTCAAGGGAGATGAGGTGATCTTTAGTGAGGTCTCTCCCCGTCCGCATGATACGGGTATGGTGACTATGATCACGCAAGATCTGTCTCAGTTTGCGTTGCACGCACGGGCTGTCTTGGGCTTGCCGATCCCGAATATCGCATTCCATGGTCCTGGTGCTTCCCGTGCGGTCGTGGTTGAGGGAGATAGCACCCAGTTGGCTTTGGGCAACTTAGACAAGGTATTGGCGCAACCCGATACACAGATGCGTTTCTTCGGCAAACCGGAGGTGCATGGGCATCGTCGTATGGCTGTCTTGTTGGCTCGTGGCTTAGATGTGGCTGATGCCCGTCGGAAGACTGGCGAGATGATGAAAGAGCTGATGATTCAATTTTAAAGGCTGAGTGATGGGTTATGTTCATTCTGATTCATAACACATCACTCCTAATTTATACGTAGTGCTTGGTGCGAAGAATCTGACAGAGGGAGCGATTGGTCGGCAGTTGTTTCATTTGGCCATGCCGATCATGGGTACCTCCTTTATCCAGATGGCTTATAGCCTGACGGATATGGCATGGGTGGGACGCTTGGGCAGTGAGTCCGTAGCGGCAATTGGTGCCGTAGGTATTCTGACCTGGATGACCAATTCCCTTTCCTATTTGAATAAAGTTGGAGCGGAGGTAGGTGTCGGACAAAGCATCGGTGCACGTAACACAACGGATGCCCGTGCCTATGCCTCGCATAACCTGACGCTCTCTTTGCTGATTGCGCTCTGTTGGGGTGCGCTCCTTTTTGGTTTGGCACACCCTATCATTGGCTTGTATAAATTGGAGGAGCCGATTGCTTTGCGGGCAGTGCAATACCTGCGCATCGTGGCAACGGCTTTTCCTTTTGTCTTTCTCTCGGCTGCGTTTACGGGTATTCACAATGCGGCGGGATTGAGCAAGATTCCCTTCTATATCAGTGGTATGGGGCTATGCCTCAATATGCTGCTCGATCCTCTTTTTATCTTCGTGTTCGGATGGGGTACGGCTGGTGCCGCATGGGCTACTTGGATCTCAGAGGCAGTGGTTTGTTTGTCGTTTGTTTATCAGCTCAAGGTACGGCAACCCCTTTTCGGGGGATTCCCCTTCGTTTCCCGATTAAAGAAGCATTATGCTTGGCATATCGTGCGTTTGGGAATGCCAGTCGCTTTGCTGAACAGTTTCTTTGCGGTGATTAACCTGTTGATGGGAAGGGCCGCCTCCACGTATGGAGGGCATATTGGCTTGATGACCTTGACTGCAGGTGGACAGATGGAGGCAATCGCTTGGAATACCTCGCAGGGATTCAGCACGGCATTGAGTGCTTTCACGGCACAGAACTTTGCGGCTCGCAAGAAGGAGCGTATTCAGCGAGCCTATGCCATTACCCTGCGGATGACCATGTTGATTGGAGTCTTGGTCACCTTGCTCTTCGTCTTCTGGGGCAGCGAGGTCTTCTCGGTGATTGTACCGGAACAGGCGGCCTATGAGGCGGGTGGTGTTTTCTTGCGCATTGATGGTTATTCCATGATCTTGATGATGGTGGAGATTTCCACGCAGGGTCTCTTCTATGGCATCGGTCGCACTTTCCCCCCGGCTTTGATCAGTATTGCTTGCAATCTCATTAGGATACCCTTGGCCAATGGCTTGGCTGCAGGAGGTTTAGGCGTGGAAGGTGTATGGTGGGCGATCAGCCTCAGTAGCATGTTGAAAGGCGTTGTGATCTATGTTTGGTATAAATTCCTTATCTTCGCAGCCAAAGTATAATGATAGTATATGGCAATTCAACATTCAACATTCAAAGCGCAAAGCGTATCGGATCGTCCTTTGATCCTGATTACCAACGATGATGGCTATCAAGCGAAAGGCATTCATGAGCTGGCTGCCTGTTTGCGTGATTTGGGCGACTTGGTGGTGTTCGCCCCGGATGGTGCCCGTTCGGGCATGGGCAGTGCGATCACTTCATTGATTCCGATTAAATATACCTTGATCAAACAAGAACCGGGTCTAACGGTGTATAGCTGTACGGGTACGCCGGTGGATTGTGTGAAGTTGGCACTCAATGAGGTCTTGGATCGTCAGCCGGATCTGTTGGTGTCGGGCATCAATCATGGCGGGAATATGGCGATTTGCGTCAACTATTCCGGTACGATGGGAGCCGCTGAGGAGGGATGTATCTTCGATATTCCGTCGATCGGTGTCTCGTTGCTCGATCATCATGCGGATGCGGACTTCTCGGAATGCTGTCGCTTAGGTCGTCTGTTGGCTCGTCGGGTGTTGCGAGAGGGATTGCCCCATGGCACTTTCTTGAACCTCAATGTGCCTAAGTTGCCCCATGTCAAAGGAATCAAGGTTTGTCGCCAAGCGGATGGTCGCTGGGTGCGTGAGTATAAACGCTCGGAGAATGCCAGTGGTCAGCCTGTCTTTTGGCTGACTGGTGACTTTGAGAGTGCGAAGCCGATCCATCCCGAGAATGATATGTTGGCTTTGGATAGCGGTTACGCCTCATTAGTCCCTTGCAAGGTGGATGTGACGGATTATGCGTTTATGAATACGCTGCGCAAGTGGCAACTCTGACAAGCGGATGCGGTATTATTTGATAGCGGGCGAGGCCTCCGGCGATTTACATGCCTCCAACTTGATGAAGGCGTTGCAGGAGGAGGATTCCCAGGCGGAGTTTCGCTTCTTGGGAGGTGACTTGATGGCCGCCGTAGGGGGTACGTTGGTGAAGCATTACCGGGAGATGGCCTTCATGGGGATTCTGCCTGTGTTGCGAAACTTAGGTACGATCTTGCGCACGATGCGTACCTGCCAAGCTGATATTCGTCGCTATCAGCCTGATGTCGTGATCTTGATCGACTATCCAGGGTTTAACCTGAAGATTGCCAAGTTCGTGAAGCAGCAGTTAGGGCTTCCGGTCTATTATTACATCTCCCCGAAGATCTGGGCATGGAAACAGTATCGCATCAAGGATTTTCGGCGTTACGTAGATAAGATGTTCTGCATTTTGCCCTTTGAGCCTGCCTTTTTCGAACGACTGCATTATCCGGTGCAGTATGTGGGCAACCCTTCGGTGGATGCGGTGGCTGATTATCGGACCCACCATGCGGTGGATCGAGCTTCCTTCTGCCATGCCGCTGGCTTGTCAACAGACCGTCCGATCTTGGCTCTGTTGGCGGGTAGTCGCCAACAGGAGATTCATGCCAACCTCCCTACGATGTTGCGGGTAGCCGCCTCTTTCCCGGATTATCAACCGGTCATCGCTGGTGCGCCGGGTATCGATCCTTCTTTATACACCCCTTACATAGAAGGCTCTTCCGCTCAGATTGTCTTTGGTCAAACTTATGCGCTGTTGCTACATAGCGAGGTAGCATTAGTTACCTCGGGCACGGCTACTTTAGAGACAGCCCTGTTCCGTGTGCCGCAGGTGGTGTGCTATTATGTGGCGGCCGGTCGGTTGGCGAATTTTATCTTTAAGCATTGCTTTCATACCCCTTTTATCTCATTGGTCAATCTGATTGGAGAGCGGGAGATTGTGCAGGAGCTATTTGGGGGGCGTTTCTCTGAGGCGACCATCCGGGCGGAACTGGAGCGTATCTTGTGCGATGAGGCTTATCGTCAGCGTATGTTGGCCGGTTATGACGAGGTCATTGAGCGGTTGGGTGAGCCGGGTGCCTCCCAACGAGCCGCACAAGGTATGATTGCGGCCTTGCGGACTCGGTAAGTCGCATTGTCGGGTGTGGGGATAATCAGCTATTTGTCGATTAACAACTTTTATCAGGTCGTTTTGCAGCCTTTTCTCTCTGATTGCATCTACGCTTATGAGATCATTAAAAAGGAGATAAACGATATGAAGAACGTAAAGCGATTTTTTTGGTTAGTTTGCATGGCTTGCATGACGGTGCTTCTGCCTGCCTGCTTGGATGATGATGACGATAGCTATTCATTGGACGATATGTGGGTAGCCGTGGCGACCGTGGTTCCACAAGGAGATAACAGCTATTATTTACGACTCGATAATGGCGAGACGCTTTGGCCGGCTGCGACTAATTACCCCAACTATAAGCCCAATGTAGATCAGCGAGCGTATGTGAACTTCACCATCTTGGGCGATTCGACGCAGAGCAACTTAGGTGGTTATGCCTATTATGTCAAGGTGAATGCGATTCACGACATTTTGACCAAACCCATTGCGAAGAATGAGGGGGCAGCCAATGATTCGATCTATGGCACCTCGCCAGTCAGCATCCCCAACGAGTCCAGCATTTGGGTGGGTGATGGCTATCTGAATGTCTATTTCATGACCAGCTGGGGTGGTCAGAAGGCGCACTTTATCAATTTGTTGCAGACCGATGCGGAAAATGATCCCTATTCATTGGAGTTTCGTCACAATGCGTTTGATGATCCAGCTTACACCACAGCGGCCGGACGTGTCGCTTTCAACCTCTCTTCCTTGCCTGACACGAAGGGGGAGACGGTGGAGTTGCGCGTGAAAGTAAAGACCTATGAGGGGGACAAAACCTTTACCTTGAAATACAATACAGATAAGGGCGCATTGACGGCTCCCACCTCATTGGTCGAGGATGGAACGGTTTCTAATTTGACGGATTTGAATTAATACCTTCCCACATAATTATTATAATCATTTAGTTCTGGGAAAAGAGGCATCGTGAGGTGCCTCTTTTTGCTACTTCCCTATGTCTGTATCCTGAATCGCTGTATTCCACTCCTTCTCAATCTCAATGGTGAAAGCATCTTCAGAAACTTTGGGTGTATAGAGCACACCAGTATAGCGAATGATGTGATTCCATGTCGGAGAGGATGTGATCTCTTCTCGTACACGGGTCGTTTGTCCGTTTTGATCTGTGGCGGTCAAATGGATAAGTAGCTGTTCGCCTGCTGCTGGTTGGAACGAGAAGAAGCTGTGTGTCTGACGGGTTTGTCCTCTTTGCTCTTCGGTGAACACATCTTCTTGGCTATATTGGCTATCGCTATCACAGGAGAGACCTATGCCGGTCGTGAGGTCGATGGCGTAAGGATAATTCTCCACGTTGATTTGTAAAGAGGCCAAGTTCTCGGCCACTCGATCGGTCGAGACAAACTCGATGCGTCCGACGATACGCTTGAGCGTAAAAATTTCACTCACCTTAGCTCCTTCTTGAATATTCATTTTTTCATAATGATGGAAGGTATCGCCTACTTTTTGGAACGTGGCAGTTTGCGCACTAAAGGATATATTCCTATCGGAATGGGCTAAGAAGCAGAAATGATAGTTACCCGGGAGCAACGAATCGACAACGGAGGCTGTGATGCCGTTAGTCACGTCTCCTGTTTGATAGTGAAACTGTGTTCGCTTCAAAGGAGTGGAGGAGTCATCTTTATAGACAATGTATTCCAAGTATTGGTAATACTCAGTTGTCGCGATGTCGGGTGTAGAGGGGTCCGTATCAGACGATTCACCCTCGCCCGCTTTCGAGGTAGGCTCTGGAACAGTTAAAGTTGGCATTGCTTTCGTGCCTGATAGCGGGAGAATCTCTTCTGATAAATTGATTTGAAAGTTGACTGGAATGCGAGGCGCAGCCTCTGTCTTTAAGGAGACTAACTCTTCCGTGACGGAACTACAACTGAGCAAAAGGCTCAGGAAGAGGGAGAGAATCCCAAAATTTGTTCGATTCATAGTTAATGTATTTGATAGTTAAACTCGGGGCAAAGAAACAATAATGTTTTCAAATGAGAAAGATTATAAGCGAAAAAACTTTTTAGATGAGCCAATTTTTCATAGTTTTGTTGCCGTTAGTAGTAGATCACGTGGAATATTCTATTAAACAGTGAATACCATGAAGCGAAAAATCAGAATGGGAATGGTCGGTGGTGGCCCCGGCTCTTTTATCGGTGCGGTGCACAGAATGGCTGCCAATTTAGATGGACAGATCGAATTGGTCTGTGGTTGTTTTAGCTCCTCTCCGGCGAAATCGTTAGAGACGGGTCGGTCGCTCTATCTGCCCGAGGATCGGATCTATGGCTCTTATCAGGAGATGATGGAGCGTGAGGCAGTCCTGCCGGAGGGCGAACGAATGGACTTTGTCTCCATTGTCACGCCCAACGATATGCACTTCGCTCCGGCCCTGTTAGCTTTGGAGAAGGGCTTCGACGTGGCGATGGATAAACCAATGACTTACACGCTCGATGAGGCGAAGCAGCTCCGAGACAAGGTGAAAGAGAGTGGGCGATTGCTGTTGCTGACGCATACTTATACCGGTTACCCCATGGTGAAGGAGGCTCGTGAGCGGGTGCGTCGAGGCGATTTGGGAAAGATCCGGTTGGTCTATGTGGAATATCCGCAAGGATGGCTTTATAACGATTGCTCCGCGACGAATAAACAAGCCGCTTGGCGTGTCGATCCCAAGCGTTCGGGCAAGGCGGGCTGCATGGGCGATATCGGTACACACGCTTTCAATTTGGCTGAATACATCACGGGACTACGTACGGAGGCGCTTTGTGGTGAGTTGCATACGTTTGTTCCTGATCGGTTGCTGGATGATGATGGAGCCGCTTTGTTGCGCTACGAAGGAGGCGCACGAGGTGTCTTAATGGCCAGCCAGGTGGCTGTGGGGCAAGAGAACAGCTTGCGCATCCGTGTCTATGGCGAGAAGGGGGGCTTGGAATGGCACCAAGAGGAGCCTAATACGCTGTTGATGCGCTGGCCCGATCGACAGCCGGAGGTGATCCGTACGGGAGGATCGGGACTTTCTCCTTGGGCAACCGCCAATACACGCACACCGGCCGGTCATCCGGAGGGGTATTTAGAGGCTTTCGCCAATCTCTATCGCCATTTTGCGGCCGCTTTGCAGGCTCGTTTGGCGGGTGAGGAGCCAACGCCTACTGATCTGGATTTCCCGTCTGTGGAAGAGGGCGTACGGGGTATGCAGTTCATAGAGACTATAGTCTCTACCAAAAACAGTGATCAAAAATGGGTTTCAATCATAGACTAAAATTGTAAGCAGTTATGGCACGACCAGTTACCTTATATACCCTGCAATGGGGGGATCTCCCGTTAGAGGAGGTTTGCCGCAAGGCGAAAGCGTTTGGTTATGACGGTGTGGAATTGGGGCTTCCCAACCATGTGGATGTACGTGAGACCGATCCCGCCTATTACCAAGGCATCAAGGATTTGTTGAAGAAGTATGATTTGCAATTGTATGCCATCTCCACCCATCTTGTAGGGCAGGCGGTGTGCGACAAGA
Organism: uncultured Parabacteroides sp.; assembly: GCA_946055095.1. Lineage (GTDB taxonomy): Bacteria > Bacteroidota > Bacteroidia > Bacteroidales > Tannerellaceae > Parabacteroides. Next base: position 8,147 of record CAMGEM010000013.1, read on the forward strand.
TTGATGAACGTCACCGGGCTATCCTTCCGGATTATATTTGGGGCGATGGGGATCCCGAAGGGGTACATCAACGTGCTGCCGAGGAGTTGATCCGTACGGCTGAAGCGGCTAAGCGATTGGGAGTGGATACGGTTGTGGGTTTCACGGGTAGTCCGATTTGGGCCTACCTATATGCCTTCCCGCCCGTGACGGAGGCGATGATCGAGGCGGGCTATGCGGAGTTCGCTCGTCGGTTCATGCCGATCTTGGATGCGTATCAACGGTTGGGCGTTCGGTTTGCGTTGGAGGTGCACCCGACGGAGATCGCTTTCGATACCTTCTCTGCCCGTAGGGCATTGGAGGCAGTGGGCAATCACCCGGCATTTGGCTTCAACTACGACCCCAGTCATTTGGGCTATCAAGGGGTGGATTATGTGGATTTCATCTACCAGTTCCCGGAGCGGATCTTCCATGTGCACATGAAAGATGTCTATTGGAGCGACCAGCCTAAGCAGGTGGGCGTGTTTGGTGGACATGTGACCTTTGGCGATCCCCGTCGTTATTGGAACTTCCGCAGTGTCGGGCGAGGCAAGATCTGTTTCGAGGAGATTATCCGGGCATTGAATGCGATCGGCTATCAAGGACCGCTCTCGGTGGAGTGGGAAGATAGCGCGATGGATCGGGAGCATGGAGCCAGAGAGTCCTGTGCGTTTGTGAAGCGGATCGACTTCGCTCCCTCTGCGCATGCCTTCGACGATTGTTTTGCGAACGATTAGGATTGAGCAAGGTTGGCGGATGCGAAAATAGTTTTAAACGAATTGTGTGCTGTTGTGTGAAAGCAAATTATAGCTAACTTTGCGCACTGTTGAGAAAAGCTAAATTAATAAAGTATGAAGAAGATTAGAGCTGCCATTGTCGGTTATGGCAATATTGGCAGATATGTGTTAGAGGCCTTGCAAGCCGCACCTGATTTTGAAGTGGCTGGTGTGATCCGTCGCAATCCGGAAGATGTTCCTGCGGAGTTGAAACCCTATACCGTAGCAGATAGCATCACGAAACTGCAAGATGTGGATGTCGCGATCTTGGCTACACCGACCCGTAAGGTAGAGGCGTATGCGAAGGAGATCTTGGCGATGGGTATCAATACCGTGGACAGTTTCGATATTCATACGGGTATTGCCGATTTGCGTCGTTCGTTGGACAGCGTGGCGAAAGCTCACCATGCGGTATCGGTCATCTCCGCTGGATGGGATCCGGGAAGCGACTCTGTCGTACGTGCCCTGTTAGAGGCGATGGTGCCGAAAGGAATTACTTATACCAACTTCGGTCCCGGTATGAGTATGGGCCACACGGTAGCCGTGAAGGCGATCGAGGGCGTGAAGGCTGCGTTGAGCATGACCATTCCCTTGGGTACAGGTGTTCACCGTCGGATGGTCTATATCGAGGTGAAAGAGGGCTATGACTTCAAGCAGGTAGCGGCAGCGATCAAGGCTGACGATTACTTTGCGCACGACGAGACGCATGTGATGCAGGTGGAGTGCGTAGATAACCTCTTGGATATGGGTCACGGCGTGAACTTGGTACGTAAGGGTGTATCGGGTAAGACGCAGAACCAGCTGATTGAGTTCGACATGAAGATCAACAATCCGGCATTGACCGGTCAGATCTTGGTCTCTGTGGCTCGGGCGAGCTTGAAGCAGCAGCCGGGTGCTTACACGATGATCGAATTGCCTATCATTGATATGTTGTATGGTGATCGGGAGAGCCTGATCAGACGATTGGTATAACATGATGCTCGACTTTATCACCTGGACAGCCGACCCTGCTATCTTTACCATCGGATCCCGAGAGATCCGGTGGTATGGTTTGGCTTTTGCGTTAGGATTCGCGATAGGCTATAAGATCGTGGAGCGGATGTGGAAGAAAGAGCAGTTGCCTCCCGCATGGATCGACTCGCTCTTGATCTACACCATGCTGGGCACGGTGATTGGCGCACGTTTAGGGCATTGCCTCTTCTATGCGCCCGGCTACTACCTGGCGAATCCCGTGGAGATCCTGAAGATCTGGGAGGGCGGTTTGGCCAGCCATGGCGGTACGTTGGGTATCATTATTGCGATCTATTATTTCTCGAAGCGGGTTAGCCATCGGCCGATGATGTGGACCTTTGATAAGTTAGTGGTACCGACAGGCTTGGTGGCAGCCATGATTCGCTTGGGCAACCTGATGAATCATGAGATTTATGGCCACCCGACGGATCAACCCTGGGCGTTCCGCTTTATCGAGAATATGCACGCTTGGAGGCAAGGAGCGGAGCCTGTTTTTTCCGCACCCAGCCATCCGACGCAGCTGTATGAGGCAACCTGTTATCTATTGACGTTTGCCCTTTGTATGTGGCTCTATTTCCGTAAGGAGGCCTGGAAGCGTGAGGGACTGATCTTCGGTATTTTCATGATCTGTATCTTTGGTTCCCGCTTCTTCATCGAATTCGTGAAGAACGACCAAGAGGCGTTCGAAGCGGGCATGTGGCTCAACATGGGGCAGCTCCTGAGCATCCCCTTCGTGGTGGCCGGAGCCTATTTCGTGTGGCGATCCTTGCGGAAGGGCAAGGAATAAGCCGCAGGGCCTCAACCAAAAATCATAATTTATCATTCAAAACTAATTAGCAGTAATTCTGATGAAAGAAATCGCAAATCAAATCTATTACGTGGGAGTAAACGACCGCCAGAAGACGCTCTTCGAGAACATGTGGCCGTTGCCCTACGGTGTGTCTTACAACGCTTATTTGATCGTCGATGAAAAGACGGTCTTGATCGACACGGTCGATGTCTGCTATTCGGATCTTTTCTTGAAGAAGGTAGCTGAGGCTTTGCAGGGACGCACGTTGGATTATTTGATTGTCAATCACATGGAGCCGGACCATGCGGGTAGCATTCGCCTGCTCCGCCAGCAATATCCGGGAGTGAAGATTGTAGGCAACACCAAGACGTTTGGTATGTTGGCCGGATTCCATGGCATTACCGATGGATTGTATGAGGTGAAAGAGGGAGATACATTGAACACGGGCGTACATCAGCTCAGTTTCTATATGGCACCGATGGTACATTGGCCGGAAGTGATGGTCACCTATGATGCGACCGATAAGATCCTCTTCTCAGCAGATGCCTTTGGCACCTATGGGACGCTGGATGGTGCGGTTGTCGATAAGGATATGGATTGTAGCCATTACTGGGATGAGATGGTGCGCTACTATGCCAATATCGTCGGTAAGTATGGCAATCCGGTGCAACGGGCATTGCAAAAGCTCTCTGCGTTAGAGATCCAGACGATCTGTTCTACGCATGGCCCTGTTTGGCAGGAGCATGTAGCCAAGGCCGTGGGCATCTACGACCGTTTGAGCCGTTATGAGGCGGAAGAGGGTGTCGTGATTCTCTATGGCAGCATGTATGGACATACGGAGCAGATGGCGGAGGTCATCGCTTCTGCCTTGGCTGATCAGGGCGTGAAACGCATCGTGATGCACAATGTGAGCAAGACTCCCGCCTCTTACATCCTGGCTGATGTGTTCCGCTATAAAGGAATCATCGTGGGTAGCCCCACTTATAGCAACCAGCTCTTCCCCGAGGTGGAGGCCGTGTTGAGCAAGATCGAGTTGCGTGAGGTGAAAAATCGCCTCTTCGGTTATTTCGGCTCCTTCTCATGGGCGGGCGCTGCCGTGAAGCGGTTGGCTGCCTTTGGCGAGAAGATGAAGTGGGAGACCGTGGGTACACCTGCCGAGCAGAAGCAGGGCATGACCGCCGCTGACCACGCTGCTTGCTATGCCTTAGGCAAGGCAATGGCTGAGCAACTGAAGAGCAAGGCGTGAGGGCGTCAATCCTCAGGCAAAGCACAAGACATCCAATTTAAATCTTAAAATACAATTGTTATGAGACTTATTATTGAACCGAATTACGAGCAACTCTCCAAGTGGGCAGCCAACTACGTGGCCGCGAAGATCAACGCCGCTCAGCCGACTCCGGAGAAACCGTTTGTGTTAGGATTGCCTACCGGCTCTTCTCCGTTGGGTATGTATAAGAACTTGATCGAGCTGAACAAGCAGGGAGTGGTCTCTTTCCAGAACGTGATTACCTTCAACATGGATGAGTACGTAGGCCTGCCGAAAGAGCACCCCGAAAGCTATCACTCGTTCATGTGGAACAATTTCTTCAGCCATATCGACATCAAGCCGGAGAACGTGAACATCCTCAACGGCAACGCCGAGGATGTGGAGGCTGAGTGCGCAAGCTACGAGGCACGCATGAAGGCTGTAGGTGGCGTGGATCTCTTCTTGGGTGGTATCGGTCCTGACGGACACATCGCCTTCAACGAGCCGGGCTCTTCCCTCAGCTCTCGCACACGCATGAAGACGCTGACGACCGATACGATCATCGCCAACTCCCGTTTCTTCGACAACGACGTGAACAAGGTGCCGAAGACAGCCGTTACGGTGGGTGTAGGCACGGTGCTCGATGCCAAGGAGGTATTGATCATGGTGAATGGCCACAACAAGGCACGTGCCCTGCAGCAAGCGGTGGAGGGTGCGGTCAACCAGATGTGGACCATCACGGCCCTGCAACTCCATCCGAAGGGCATCATCGTTTGCGACGAGGCTGCCTGCGCCGAGTTGAAGGTAGGTACCTACAACTACTTCAAAGACATCGAGAAGGATCATCTTTGCCCCTGCTCCTTGCTGAAATAAGCCGTTAGGGGATTAGAGATCAGATGAGCATAAACCGCAAGGCGATGGGGTCGCACCTATTCGCTTTGCGGTTTTTGCTACTCCTTGAAGGTGCTATAGGGGTTACGCATCAACATGGAGTTGTAGTAGCGGCGGTCTCCGCTGACCTCTTTCCCTAACCATGCAGGGTGCTCAAAGGGCTCATCTTCCGCGGAAAGCTCGATCTCCGCGACGATCAATCCCTCGTTAGGACCATGAAACACATCGACCTCCCAGGTGTGTTGGCCGCAAGGTACCAAATAACGCTCCTTGTCGATCGCCCCTGGCTCGCAGAGACGCAACATCTGCTCCGCGTCTTCCAAGGGCACCTCTCGCTCAAACTCATACCGACTTAATCCGGTGGCGCTGGCTGCCCCTTTCACGGTCAGATACCCTTTATCTCCACGGATGCGCACACGCACCGTGCGCCCCTTGTCCGAACAAATGTAGCCTTGCACAATGCGTGTCTTGCCAATTGCCTCGCTGCGGAAATCCCCTTCTACTAAGAATTTTCGCTCAATTTCTGTTGCCATTGTTGTGTTTGCTTTTACGGAGAGGTGGGTGTTACTTGATGGTGACCATGGTCGCTCCGAAGCCATACTCACGGAAAGAGGCATCTTGATAGTAGTAGGCCTTGTAGCGGGTCTTCAGCTCCTTCTCGATCGCTTTGCGCAACACGCCGTCGCCCTTGCCGTGGATGAAGACAATCTTCTGTCCCTTCTGGTCGGCATACTTGCCCAATACCTCGTGGAACTTATCCATCTGGTATTGCAACATGTCGCTGTTGCTCAATCCGTTGATGTTGTCGAGCAACTCATGGATGTGCAGATCGACCTCCAAGATGGCACTGTTGTTGGCTTTCCGCTTCACGATGCTTTGCGGCTTGCGCTTCTCCTCGCGCGCTTTCTGGTGCATCGCCTCTTGGATGTCGGTGGCCGAAACGAGCAACTCCCGCTCCGGCACGTCGTTGCGCACGATCGGGCAGAGCAACGCCTCCTCGTCGAAGTAGTCGTTCTCCATGAAGCAATGCAGCTTGTAGAACTTCACGGTGTCGAGATGCAACTCTACGGAGATGGCATTTTTCAGGGCGTAGGATTTCCCCTGCTTGAAGGCGATCAGTTGCACGCAGATACGCTCCAAATCAGGAAGTTCCTGCTTGCTAAACTCCTCTAAGAAGATCTTGGTGTTGGGCTCTACCACACCCTGGTAGCGGCTTGTCCAGCTGCCCGACTGTCGGTTCATGTAGTTGAACGAGAGGTAATAGTTGCTGTCGTTCACGAAGTAGGTCTCATAGCCGCACTGCTGGAAATTCTTCGGATCAGTAGGCAGGAAGGCCAGATAGACGTTCAGTCGCTCCCCCTCGGTGGTCTCGGTCGGTTGCTCCTCGGCCTTGGGTTGCGCCTTTGGTTGCGGAGTGGGCTCCACGGGCACGGTCGCCTTGGGGCGGTTGGCGCTGTGCACCTGCATCTCACGCTCGCCTACCACGACGCATTCCCGGATCAGGGCCGGCACCTCGAAACCATCCTCATCCTCGACCATCACTTGATCTTTCCCTTTGAAACTGCGTACGATACCTCCTCCTACACTGTTGAGGAAACGTACCTTATCTCCTATATTCATCCCTATGCTGATATTAGTGTTTTAAATTTGGGCGCGAACTTACGCAAAAATCCGCATATCGCTTGTGTGATTGTGCCTTCATCCCAACGTAATCAGGGCATCTTTGCTATAAAACAGGTTGATCCGTTTCACGGTGGTGCAGGGCGTGTGGGCATCGTGGCAGTAGATGATTGCCTGCTGGTCGCTGACGGCCTCGGCTAACATCTTGGCTTTCGCCTCGTAGGAGCGGAGGGGGCAGGTGTCGTAGGCGGAGATCCACCCCAACGAGAGGTGTGCGGCTAAGGGGATCACGTCGCCAGCGAAGAGGTAGGTTCGCTCCGGCAGGTCGCAATAGACCGCTATCTGCCCGGGGGTGTGCCCGTCGAAGAGTTTGAGGCGTATGTGGGGAGTCAGCGCCATCTCCTCTTCCTCGATGAGCCGTAGCCGTCCGGAGGTTTCCACCAGTTGCATATCTTCCGGGAAGTAGGAGTCTTGCTCCAAGGGGTGCGGGTGGCGGAAGTTCTCCCATTGTCGGCGGCTCACCCAATGGGTAGCGTTCGGGAAGGCTAAGCGCAGTGCCTCACGGGCGGGGTCTTGCAGTGTGGTGTAGCCGCAATGGTCGAAATGGAGGTGGGTAAACACCATGTCGGTGACATCGGTCGGTGCGATGCCCCTCTCTCGCAAGGCCTCGTGCAGGTCTTTTAGATCGAAAAAACGGTAGTAACTGAGTGCCTTGAGGTGTTTGTAACCCGCTCCGTTATCCACCAAGATGATCCGTCCGTCGGCTTCGATCACGAGGGTACGCATGGCCAAGACGCAAGCGTTTCGTGCGTCGCTGGGGTATCGGCGGCTCCAGGATGTTTTGGGAATCGCGCCGAACATGGCCCCTCCGTCGGCATAGAAATAGCCCGTATCAATCGTATGTATTTTCATTTTGTCTCTTTTTATGCGCGAAGGTAACGGCAAAAAGTGTATTTTTGCGTACTAAAATCAAAACGATGCGTAAAGTTCATTTTATCTCGGTGAACGAACCCTTGGTCTTGGATCTGGCTTTGGCATTGCGTGAAAAGGGCTATGAGGTGAGCGCCTCCGGTTGTGGATTGACCGATGAGGTCGAGCGCTTGCGTGCGGCCGGATGCGTATGCTACGGCGATGGGTGGTTCCCGGAAAAACTTAATAAGGAGATGCACTCGGTGGTGCTGGGTGCGGAGGTGACGCGAGAGAATCCTGAATTGGTCAGAGCCAAGGAATTGGGTCTGTTGATCCAGTCTATTCCTGAGTTTATCTATCAGCGCACGCTGACGAAGACACGTGTGGTGGTGGCCGGGACGAAGGGGAAAAAGACGATTATCTCCATGATTATCTGTGCGCTGCGGGAGCAACGGTTAGACTTCGACTATGCGCTGACCAGCCAGGTTGATCTGTTGCCCAACCGGATTCATCTCAGCTATGAGTCGCGTATCGCCTTGATTGAGGGGGATGAGCATGTGACCTCACGGCTCGACAAGCGTTTCCAGTTGGAGTTTTATCGCCCGCATATCGCCGTCTTGACGAACTTGGCTTGGTCGGAGACCACCGATCATGCCTCGCCGGAGTCCTATTGGAACACCTATCACGCTTTCGTGGACTCGATCGAGCGGGAGGGCAAGTTGATCTATTACGGTGTGGATCCGAAGGTGACCCAGTTAGCGCAGGAGGTGCGTAGCGACATCACGGCCATTCCGTTCGACACGCTTCAAGTGGTGGAGCGGGAGGGGCAGACCTTCTTGCAAACACGCTTCGGCGATTTCCCGGTGCGCATTCCCAATCGTTTTTTCTTGGTGAATCTACATGCGGCGCAGTTGGTGTGCCGTCAGTTGGGCGTGAAAGATGCCCTGTTCTACCAAGCATTGTCAGCCTATAGTTTATCGTTGCCTTTATGATCATTGCGAAACGAAAAAGAAAGGAGAACATCGCGGAATACCTGCTGTATATGTGGCAGGTGGAAGACTTGATCCGGGCGAATCGGTTTGACATGGATTCGATCCGACGGACCGTCATCGCCCATTATGCGCAACCGGCCTCGGTGAAGGAGGAGATCGCGCAGTGGTATCAGGAGTTGATCGACATGATGCGCAGTGAGGGGGTGATGGAGAAGGGGCATATCCAGCTGAACAAGAATGTGATCATTGCCTTGACCGACCTGCATCTGCGCCTCTTGCGCTCCACGAAGGAGATGGTCTATGGGGCAACCTACTATAAGACCCTGCCTTTCATCGTGCAGCTGCGGGCGAAGTCGGGTGGCGAGGAGCTGCCTGAGATCGAGACCTGCTTCAATGCGCTCTATGGGTATCTGCTCCTGAAGATGCAGCACAAGGAGGTATCGGCGGAGACCACCGAGGCGATCAAGCAGATCACCGCCTTCTTGGCGTTGCTATCGGAGAAATATCGTGCGGACATGAATAATGAGTTAGACCTATGATACAAGTATTGGTGACCGGGGCGAATGGTCAGTTAGGGCATTCGCTTCAGGCGAGAGCGAATCGTTATCCGGCTTTCGCTTTTCATTTTACAGACGTAGATACGTTAGACCTTTGCGATGCGGAGGCGGTGCGTCGGTATGTGGAGGATAAGCAGGTGAACTATATCTTAAACTGTGCGGCTTATACAGCGGTCGATAAGGCGGAGAGCAACGAGGCGCTGTGTGAGCGGATCAACCGGGATGCGGTGCGCCATTTAGGAGAGGCCGCCCAAGCGGTAGGCGCAAAGGTGATTCATATCTCGACCGATTATGTGTTTGATGGCACCAACTGCCGTCCCTATGTGGAGACCGATCCGACCTGCCCGATCTCGGTGTATGGCCGCACGAAGTTGGCCGGTGAGGAGGCGTTGCGGGCGGTATGTCCGGAGGCGGTGATCATCCGCACGGCTTGGCTCTATTCGGAGTATGGCAACAACTTCGTGAAGACCGTGTTGCGGTTAGGCGCTGAGCGGGACGAGCTGCGTTTTATCTTCGATCAAGTAGGCTCACCTACCTATGCGGGCGATTTGGCAGAGGCGATGCTCACGATCGTTGCGCAAGCCGAGGAGGGACATTTCGTGCCGGGTGTCTATCACTTCTCGAACGAGGGCGTATGCAGCTGGTATGATTTCACGGTGAAGATCCTGCAGTTGGCGCACCTGTCCAAGCGGGTGATCCCGATCGAGACGAAAGACTATCCCACGCCGGCCGCTCGTCCGCATTATAGTGTGTTGAACAAAGGTAAGATAAAGGCTACCTATGGGATGACGATCCCTCACTGGGAGACCAGCCTCCAAAGCTGTTTGCAGCATTTGCTTAATTCCTAATTTTTCATTCTAAAAATAGTACAGAAATAGATGGCTCAATATTCAGCAGAGATTAGTAGAAGAAGAACATTCGCAATTATCAGTCACCCGGATGCGGGTAAAACAACGCTGACCGAGAAGCTCCTGTTGTTTGGTGGCGCGATCCACGTGGCAGGCGCGGTGAAGTCGAACAAGATCAAGAAAACCGCCACATCCGACTGGATGGAGATTGAGAAACAGCGTGGTATCTCCGTCGCTACTTCTGTGATGGCGTTTGATTACGCGGATCATAAGATTAACATCCTGGATACGCCGGGTCACCAAGACTTCGCGGAGGATACCTTCCGCACCTTGACGGCGGTGGATAGCGTCATTATCGTGATCGACATTGCCAAAGGTGTGGAGGCACAGACCCGTAAGCTGATGGAGGTCTGCCGTATGCGCAAGACGCCGGTGATCGTTTTCGTCAATAAGATGGATCGTGACGGTAAGGATCCGTTCGACCTGTTGGACGAGATCGAGGAGGAGCTGCATATCAAGGTGCGCCCGTTGAGTTGGCCGATCGACATGGGGCAGCGTTTCCGTGGCGTGTATAACATCTATGAGCAGAAGCTGAATCTCTATACGCCGAGCAAGCAATACGTGACGGAGAACGTGGAGTTCAAAGACATCAACAGCCCGGAGTTGGAAAACTACATCGATCCTGCGCAAGCGGACAAGCTGCGTGAGGATGTGGAGATGATCGAGGGTGTCTATCCGGCGTTTGACGTGGATACCTATCTGGCTGGAGACATTGCCCCCGTCTTCTTTGGATCGGCCTTGAACAACTTCGGCGTGAAGGAGTTGCTCGATTGCTTCATCAACATCGCTCCCTCTCCCCGTCCGGTGCAGGCCTTGGAGCGTGAGGTAAACCCCAACGAGGACAACTTCACGGGTTTCGTGTTTAAGATCCATGCCAATATGGATCCGAACCACCGCAGTTGCATCGCTTTCGTGAAGATCTGCTCGGGTCGTTTCGAGCGGAATGCCAACTATAAGCATGTGCGTTTCGGCAAGATGATGCGCTTCAGTAGTCCTACGGCCTTCATGGCGCAGAAGAAGGAGGTGGTGGACGAGGCTTACGCCGGCGACATTGTCGGTTTGCCAGACACCGGGAACTTCAAGATTGGTGATACCCTGACCGCTGGAGAGGAGTTGCATTTCAAGGGATTGCCCAGCTTCTCACCCGAGATGTTCAAATACATCGAGAATGCCGACCCGATGAAGGCGAAACAGCTGAACAAGGGTATCGAGCAGTTGATGGACGAGGGTGTGGCTCAGCTCTTTGTCAATCAGTTCAACGGACGGAAGATCATCGGTACGGTGGGTCAGTTGCAGTTTGAGGTGATTCAGTATCGCCTGCTGCATGAGTATGGCGCGCAGTGTAAGTGGGAGCCGATCAGTCTCTACAAGGCTTGTTGGATCGAGAGCGACAACCAGCAGGCGCTCGACAACTTCAAGCGGCGCAAGCAGCAATACATGGCATTGGATAAAGAGGGTCGTGATGTCTATTTAGCGGATTCCAGCTATGTGCTGATGATGGCGCAACAGGACTTCCCCGACATCAAGTTCCACTTCACCAGCGAGTTCTGATTATAAGAGCTGTTGGATTTCCGCTAAGCTTTTGACGGTATAGGTGGGTGTGAAGCCCTCGGCGGGCAGGTCTTTCGGATTGAGCCAGATTTGATCGATGCCCGATTGGTAAGCGCCCACAATGTCCGCCTCCCAGCAATCGCCGATCATGAGGCTCTCCGTACGAAGGGAATGGGTTTGCTGCAAGGCAAAGTCGAAAATCCCTTTGTGGGGCTTCTGGATCTGCGCATCCTCCGAAAGGATCAGGCGCTCGAAATAGCGCTCCAAGCCAGCGCTGCATAGCTTCTTGTATTGCACCTCCCGAAACCCATTCGAGAGGATAAAGAGCCGATAGTGCGGATGCAGGTATTCCAGCAACTCCTTGGCTCCCGGAATGATACGACTTTTGGTGGTGGTGCGCATCAGGAAGTCGTGGTTCATCGCCAAGGCCTGCTTCTTGTCCTCGATCCCCATCGGACGCAGGATGTGCAGGAAACGCTCGACGATTAGGAACTGCCGGTCAATCTCCCCCGCCCGGTATTTCGCCCAAAGCGAGAGGTTGTAGGGCATGTAGTAGGCATAGAAAGCCTCGAAGGAGGCGTAATACCGACCCAATCGGTAGTCGGTATAGATCTCTTCGAGGCATTCTTTATTATTATGGTACGTATCCCAAAGGGTATCGTCCAAGTCGATGAACAGGTTCTTATACGCCATTATCCCACTTCGATCACTAAGTATTTGCCTAAGCTCCAGAACGCCTTCTCATCGTTGATCTTCAAGGTCAGGTTGCGATCCTCATCCTCCACGAACTCATACGAGCCCTCGGGATGGTTGCTTTTCAGCTTCGCCTTGCTGGCGAAAAGCGGGATCTCTTTCACCTCACGGATATCGATGCTGATGAAATAATCCTTGTTGAAGCCCGATTGCAGCACCTTGGATTTCGAGAACAAGCCACCGCCGGAGAGGATCTTCTGCTCCTTCAGCTCCTTGGAGGTGCCGAAGCAATAGTATGCGGTATGCAATGCCTTATCCTGTTCGCTGAGCTTGGCCGATTGGGCGGCGGTAGTGGTTGCTAACTCCTCCACATCCTCGTTCAGGGCGGTTACCATCTCGTCTAACTCCTGGATGCGTACATTCTTCTTCGCCAAATCCTCTTGCAGGGCGACAATCATCGTGGCCTTCTGATCCAGCTCGGAAGAGAGGCGGTCGATCGTCTTGCGCAGGGCGGCAGATTGGATGCCACTCTTCTTCAGCTTCGCCTCCAACTGGCTGATCTGCTCCTTGTTCTTTTTCAAGGTCTCGCTGATCAGTTGCATGTTCTGCTTGATCTGCTCTCGGCGGCTCTGGTTCAACTCACCACCTGTCTGTTGCTGGATGGTCAGGTAGTTTTCCGCATCCCGAATGGATTGGAAATCCGCTTCAATATCGTTGAGTGTAGAGAGCATCTCGTTCAGCTCCTCCGTGTTCTTCGTGTTTTCGATTCGCAAAGAGTCATTCTCTGCTTGCAGTCGTTTGTACTCTGCCGACGGCTGGCCGCAAGAGGCCAACAGCGCTGCGCATACGCATACTACCAATACATTCTTCATTTTCTTTTCGTTTTTAGTTAAACCTCTTTTTTATCACTCCTCATGCTTTGTCTTTTTCAGACCTGCTAATACGATAACAATTTCACCCTTCGGTTCGTTCACGGTGAAGTGTGCGATCACTTCCGCCAGGGTGCCTCTGACTGTCTCCTCATGGATCTTTGAGATCTCCCTCGACACGGACACCTGTCGATCCGCCCCAAAAAACTCCGTGAACTGGGTCAAGGTCTTAACCAACCGGAAGGGGGATTCGTAGAAGATGATCGTTCGGGGCTCTTCGGCCAACTCCTTCAGGCGGGTTTGCCGTCCCTTCTTCTGGGGCAGGAACCCCTCGAAGCAGAACTTCTCATTGGGCAAGCCTGAAGCGACCAAAGCCGGTACGAACGCGGTGGCTCCGGGAAGGCACTCCACCTCCACGCCCTGTCGCACACACTCCCTGACCAGCATGAAGCCGGGGTCGGAAATGGCCGGTGTGCCAGCGTCAGACACCAAGGCGATGTGCTCACCCGCCTTGATGCGTTGGGCCAGTTGCTCCACGGTCTTGTGCTCGTTGAACTTATGGTGAGATTGCATCTTGTTTTGGATCTCGAAATGTTTCAGTAAGATACCGGTTGTTCGCGTATCTTCCGCCAAGATCAGGTCCGCCTCTTTCAGCGTACGGATCGCCCGGAATGTCATATCCTCCAAATTACCTACCGGGGTAGGCACTACTGTCAGTTTAGCCATAGTCGTTATCTGTTAAGCGAAGCGTTTCTCAATCAACTGGAGGAAGTCTGCCATAGCCGACTCCTCACCGTTTCCAGGGATAACTTGTTGGATATAGGCCACGGAAGCCTCATAACTCTTGATCTCGTTGAGGTCGGCAATCACCTGGTTCATCAGCTCCTCGCTGCCTCCGAACAGCTCCCGACGAAAACGAAAACGGTCGTTGAGGCTGAATGCTTTCCGAAAGTCGGAGAGGTTTTTCCGCTCCAAAAGGTCGTTGAGGCTGCTCGCTTGCGGCTTGATCGAGGGTGTCTCTGTGGGGATCACCTCACGAGCAGTAGGGGCAACGGGTTGAGGTTGCTCCTCTACGGTCACCACTGGAGCCTCCTCCTTAGGAGTGACGACAGGCTCTACCACAGGGGGTTGGGGAGCCTCTTCCGGTTCGGCTACGGGTTCGGGTTGCTCCTCTTCCTGCTCCGCCTCCTCCAATAGCTGATCTAACAGGACCTTCTGCTGTTCCAATCGTTTCTCAATCCCGACAATCAACATGCGCAAGGCTTCCGTCTCGCTCCGCAATGCTTTGATAGTTTCTATATTCATCTTCTCAACGCTAAATCCATTATCCGAGGCAAATGTACGCATTTTCTATCGACTATCCCTTTTTCGTTGCCCGTAGTTTCGGAAAACGTTGCCCATC
>CAMGEM010000014.1 GCA_946055095.1 uncultured Parabacteroides sp.
GACACTATGGATCAACGCTACTTCCCGCTCATCGAGGCGTACGCAAGGTGTCTCTTTGATATAGCGGAAGAAGGGCGGCTCCAAACAGTTAGATAATTCATGAAACAGCTCTCCAAGGCAGGCGATGCAGAGCAACTTGAAGTTAGGTGTTGCGTGGAGTAGCTGTAAGACGGCGTTGGGCAGGAGCACCAACTGGGAATTTGGCACCAACGTGTAGCGCCACAGATCTACCTCTATTTCCGCCTCTCCCTCTAAGCAGAGGAAGATAAACGCGTTATCTGACTGGATATATATGTTTTTCTCGCCCACGAAAGAGCGCTCACTGACCTCGAAAGGTTCATCTTCTGATATGTGCCAAAACTGTTGCATGGTTTTTCCTATTTTTGTTCGCAAAAGTACCTTTTTTTGTTTATCGCGTGAAGAGTCGTTCCTATTTATGCCAACACCTGCTAATTCTGTGCCTCTACAAGGCAAAATTTTGCGCCTACCTTCGCGTCGTTTTTAATAGGTAAACTAATTTTCATAGGAATGAGACAACTAAATTTGAACGGACGACCGATGCGGTTGACGATGGCGATCGGTTGTGCGCTGGTATGTGTGATGAGTGGTTGCAAGGAGGCGCAGACGGAGCAGGCGGTGGCGGAATATGCCATGCTGACGGTGACTGCGGCTGACAAGGTGCTGAACACTCCCTACTCAGCGACGATCCGTGGACGACAGGACATTGCGATTTATCCCCAGGTGGCTGGTTATTTGACGAAACTCTGTGTGACTGAGGGCCAGCGGGTGAAGGCCGGCCAACTGCTCTTCGTGATTGATCAGGTGCCTTACCGGGCGGCCTTGGAGCAGGCGGTGGCGAACGTGGCTGCCGCGGAGGCGAGTTTAGCCACCGCGAAGCTGACCTATGAGAGCAAGCAGGCGCTTTTCGAGAAGAAGGTGGTGTCTGACTTCGATCTGCGCACGGCGGAGAATGCCTATCTCTCGGCGAAGGCTGGTCTGGCGCAGGCCAAGGCGTTGGAGCTGAACGCACGCAACAACTATTCTTATACAGAGGTGAAGAGCCCCGCCAATGGCGTGGTGGGCACGTTGCCCTATCGGGTGGGTGCCTTGGTGAGCCCGTCGGGCATGCCACAGCCGTTGACTACCGTGTCGGATAACTCAGACATGTATGTCTATTTCTCCCTGACGGAGAATCAGCTGCTGGGGTTGATGCGTCAGTATGGCTCGAAGGAGGAGGTGCTCAGCCAGATGCCGGAGGTCTCCTTGCTGCTGAATGACGGAAGCGCCTATGCCCATAAGGGGCGTGTGGAGAGCATCAGTGGCGTGGTGGATCGCTCGACAGGAACGGCCAGTTTGCGTGCGGTATTCCCCAACCCGGAGGGGCTGTTGCTGAGTGGCACATCGGGCAACGTGGTGCTGACTAATGCGCTGAAGGATTGCTTGGTGATCCCGCAGGCGGCGACTTTCGAGGTGCAGGATCAAGCGTATGTCTATAAGGTGGTCGATGGGAAAGCCAGTGCCTCCCCGGTGAAGGTGACCCGTGTGGATGGTGGCCAGGAGTATATCGTGGAGCAGGGCTTGCAGAGTGGCGATCGCATCGTGGCTGAGGGCGTAGGCTTGCTGCGTGAGGGCATGCCGATCAAAGCGAAAGAATAAACGGAGGGACAAGAACGAACAAAGAAACGTAAGTAAACAATGAATCTACGAACATTTATTGAGCGTCCGGTTTTCTCGGCGGTGATCTCTATCACGATCGTTATCTTGGGTGTGATTGGATTGTTCTCGCTGCCGGTGGAGCAATATCCGGACATCGCACCGCCTACGGTGATGGTGCGTACGACCTATTTCGGTGCCAGCGCGGAGACGTTGCAGAAGAGTGTGATCGCTCCGTTGGAGGAGGCGATCAATGGTGTGGAGAACATGACCTATATGACCTCCTCGGCCAGCAACTCGGGTGCCGTCTCTATCCAGATCTATTTCAAGCAGGGCACGGATCCCGATATGGCGGCGGTGAACGTGCAGAATAAGGTGGCTACGGCCACGGCCAAACTGCCGGCCGAGGTGACGCAGGTAGGTGTGACCACCATCAAGCGTCAGACCAGTATGTTGCAGGTATTTGCCCTGTCAAGTCCCGACGATAGTTTCGACGAGGGCTTCTTGGCCAACTATATCAGTATCAACTTGAAGCCGGAGATCCTGCGTTTCCAGGGTGTGGGCGAGATGGTGGTGCTCGGTGGTGACTATTCGATGCGTGTCTGGCTGAAGCCTGACATCATGGCGCAATATGGCTTGGTGCCTTCTGACGTGAGTGCCGTGCTGGCTGAGCAGAACATCGAGGCGGCGACCGGCTCTTTCGGTGAGAACGCCAATGAGACCTATCAATACGCCATGAAGTTTCGGGGCCGTCGCATCCTGCCGGAGGAGTTCGGCGAGATCGTGATCCGTAGTTCCGCTGATGGCGAGGTGTTGAAGTTGAAAGACATTGCCGAGATCGAGCTGGGCCGTGAGAGCTATGCCTATGTCGGTATGTTGGATCAGCATCCCTCTGTCTCCTGCATGGTGTTCCAGACGGCCGGCTCAAACGCGACGGAGGTGAACGCCCAGATTGATGCCTTCTTGGAGGAGGCACGCAAGGATTTACCGAAGGGTGTGGAGCTGCGTCAGGTCATGTCGTCCGACGACTTCCTCTATGCCTCGATCCATGAGGTGATCAAGACCCTCTTGGAGGCGATCTTCCTGGTGATCCTCGTGGTGTATGTCTTCTTGCAGGATCTGCGCTCTACGTTGATTCCGTTGGTGGGTATCGTGGTGTCGTTGGTCGGTACCTTCGCCTTCATGTCGGTAGCCGGTTTCAGCTTGAACCTGATCACCCTGTTCGCCTTGGTGTTGGTGATCGGTACGGTGGTGGATGATGCGATCGTCGTGGTGGAGGCGGTGCAGGCCCGTTTTGATGTGGGCTATAAGTCCTCCTACATGGCCAGTATCGATGCGATGAAGGGTATCTCTAATGCCGTGATCACCTCTTCGTTGGTCTTCATGGCGGTGTTCATCCCGGTCTCTTTCATGAGTGGTACGTCTGGTACCTTCTATACCCAGTTCGGTTTGACCATGGCGGTGGCTGTCGGTATCTCAGCGATCAACGCCTTGACGTTGAGCCCGGCGTTGTGCGCCATCCTGCTGCGTCCCTACATCAATGAGGATGGCACGGAGAAAGACAACTTCGCTGCCCGCTTCCGTAAGGCCTTCAATGCCGCTTTCACGAAGATCATCGAGAAATATAAGAACGGTGTGCTGTTCTTTATCGACCATCGTTGGCTGACCTGGAGCTTGTTGGTTGCCTCCATCGTGCTGTTGGTCTTCTTGATGAATAGCACGAAGACCAGCTTGGTGCCCGAGGAGGATCAGGGTGTGATCTTGGTGGATGTCACGACACCCGCCGGTTGCTCTTTGGCGACCACCAACAAGATCTTGGATCAGATGAACGAACGGCTGAAGGGCATCCCGCAGCTGCGTTTCATCTCTCGTACGGCAGGCTATGGCTTGATCAGTGGCCAGGGCAATTCCGCCGGTATGTTCATTCTCCGTTTGAAGGACTGGGACGAGCGTACGGCCAAGGAGGATCAGGTGAACGCCGTGATCGCGCAGGTCTATGCCCGCACGGCCGATGTGAAGGATGCGGTCGTCTTCGCCATGTCTCCCGGTATGATCCCCGGTTATGGTACGGGTAATGCCTTGGACGTGAACCTGCAGGATAAGACCGGTGGAGATTTCACCCAGTTCTATACTTATACACAGCAATACATCGCACAGTTGAACCAGCGGCCGGAGGTGAAGCGTGCCTACTCCTCCTTCGCGATCAACTATCCGCAGTGGATGGTGGATGTGGATGCCGCGCAATGTAAACGGGCCGGTATCTCTCCGAAAGAGGTGTTGGCGACGCTCTCCGGCTATTATGGTGGTCAATATGTGTCGGATTTTAACCGTTTCTCGAAGATCTATAAGGTGATGATCCAGTCTGATCCGAAATACCGTCTCGACGAGGAGTCGCTCGACAATGCGTTCGTGCGCATGAGCGATGGGCAAATGGCTCCGCTCAGTCAGTTCGTGAAGCTGACCCGTGTCTATGGTGCGGAGACCTTGAGCCGTTTCAACATGTACAACTCCATTGCCTTGAGTGTCATGCCGGCGGATGGATATAGTACCGGCGATGCCTTGCGTGCGGTGAAGGAGACGGCTGAGGTATCCTTGCCGAAGGGCTATGGCTATGACTTCGGTGGTATCACCCGTGAGGAGAACCAAGAGAGCGGTACGACGGCGATCATCTTCGGTATCTGTATCTTGATGATCTATTTGATCCTGTCTGCGCTCTACGAGAGCTTCTTGATCCCCTTTGCGGTCATCTTGGCGGTGCCGGTTGGCTTGATGGGTAGCTTCCTCTTCTCAAAGCTGTTAGGCTTGGAGAACAACATCTATTTGCAGACCGGTTTGATCATGTTGATCGGTCTGTTGGCGAAGACCGCCATCCTCTTGACGGAGTATGCCGTGGAGCGTCGTAAGTCGGGTATGGGCTTGGTTGGCGCGGCGGTCAGCGCGGCGAAAGCCCGTCTGCGTCCGATCTTGATGACCGCCCTCACGATGATCTTCGGTTTGTTCCCCTTGGTGGTGGCCAATGGCGTAGGTGCGAATGGTAACCGCTCTTTGGGAACCGGTGCGGTCGGCGGTATGATTATCGGTACGTTGGCTTTGCTCTTCATCGTGCCCTGCCTCTTCATCGTCTTCCAATATTTGCAGGAGCGTCTGCGCCCCATGCAGTTCGAGCATTCGCACGACTGGCAGATCCAAGAGGAGTATGTGGTAGCTACCGAAGAGCGTCAGCAGCATTTGGAGGAGAAAAAAGCAGAGGATCAGAAAGGAGGTAAGAAATGAAAAAGTTCTATTTCATGGGCTTAGCCGCACTGGCCCTGAATAGTTGCGGCATTTATACCAGCTATCATCCTGCGGAGAGCGTGCCCGATGCCCTCTATGGCGAGGAGGTGGCTGCGATCGACTCCACGGATAACTTGGCGTTGCTGCCTTGGCAGACCTTGTTCACCGATCCACAGTTGCAACGGCTCATCGAGCAGGGGTTGCAAAACAATACCGATCTGTTGACCGCGGAGCAGCGAGTGAAGGAGGCGGAGGCCTCCCTGCTCTCCGCCAAGTTGGCCTATCTGCCTGCGTTCACCTTGGCTCCCCAAGGTGGCGTGAGCAGCTTCGACGGAGCAAAGGCCACTTGGACCTATAACATCCCGGTCTCAGCCAGCTGGGAGATCGACATCTTCGGTCGCCTGCGCAATGCCAAACGACAAGCAAAGGCCCTCTTGGAGCAGAGCCAGGATTATCAGCAGGCGGTGCGTACGCAGCTGATCGCCGGCATCGCTAACAACTATTATACGTTGTTGATGCTCGATGCGCAGTTAGCCTTGGCGGAGCAAACACGAGATTCTTGGAAGGAGACGGTGGAGGCTACCCGTGCCTTGATGGGGGCGGGCATGGCCAATGAGGCGGCAGTCTCGCAGATGGAGGCTACCTATTATGCCATCGCTACCTCGGTGCTCGATTTGAAAGATCAGATCAACACGGCAGAGAATAGCTTGTCGCTGCTATTGGCGGAGCCGGCACATGCCATTGAGCGGGGTTCGTTGGAGGGACAGACCTTCCCGACGCATTTAGCGGTGGGTGTTCCTTTAGAACTGTTGCGTAACCGTCCGGATGTGCGGAGTGCGGAGCATACGTTGGAGAGCGCTTTCTACGTCACCAATCAGGCACGAGCTGCCTTTTATCCGCAGATTGTTTTAGGGGGAAGCGCAGGATGGACCAACTCAGGAGGAGGCATGATTGTCAATCCGGGGGAGTGGTTGCTCTCGGCGATGGGCTCACTCACGCAGCCGATCTTCCAGAAGGGAACGAATATCGCCCGCTTGAAGGTGGCGAAGGCACAGCAAGAGGAGGCTCGCTTGGGCTTCCAGCAGACCTTGCTCAATGCCGGTAGTGAGGTGAACGAGGCCTTGGTGCAATACCAGACCGCCACGGAGAAGACCGACTACTATGCCCGTCAGGTGGAGTCGCTGGGGAGAGCGTTGGAAAGCACCTCCCTCTTGATGACACACGGCAACACCACCTACTTAGAGGTGCTGACGGCTCAGCAAAGCCTATTGAATGCGCAGCTGACGCAGGTAGCCAACCGTTTCGCCCAGATTCAAGGTTTGATCAACCTCTATCATGCTTTAGGGGGAGGAACGGTATAGCAAAAAAAGTAGAGACGTGGCATTGCCGCGTCTCTATGAGTATCCCTCTTGCCACCGCTCTGCGGTTCTAATAAATGATACTGGTTACCGGGGGTTACGCCTGTCGGCTTCACCCCCGGCTATTATCCCATCACACCTACGGTGTTCTTTTTACTTCAAATCACGAAATGATAAGCCAGTATGCCAAACATTTACCGTTTCACTACACCAACCACCTGGCTCTCCAAGCGGATGAAATAGATGCCTGCGGGATAGGCTTGCATTGGGAGGCTGACAGCGTCAAAAAACATTGCCCATCGTTTTCAAAAAGATTGCCCGTAAAAATAAAAAACGTTGCCCGTAGTTTTAGAAAACCATGGGCAACGAATTTTAATCCGATGGGCAACAAATTCTGCGCCGACGGGCAACGGATTTTTGACTTGTAGGCGAGTCTTTACTCTCCCTTCTCGATCTGCTCCTGAACGATGGCATCCACCACGGCGACAGTGGTCAGGTTGAGGATGTCGCGGGTAGAGCTCTCAATGTCGGTGAAGTGGATCGGCTTGTTCAATCCCATCTGGATCGGGCCGATGGTCTCGCTGATACCCAGGGCATCGAGCAGCTGATAAGCACTGTTGGCAGAGCTCAAGTTGGGGAATACCAAGGTGTTCACATCCTTGCCTTTCAAGCGGGTGAAGGGATACATCTCGTCACGCAACTTGTTGTTGAGGGCGAAGTTCACCTGCATCTCACCGTCGATCAACATATCGGGATAGTTGGCATGGAGATACTCGATGGCATCGTGCACCTTCTGCGGACTTCCCTGCTTGTCGGCTCCGAAGTTGGAGTAGGAGAGCATGGCCATTACCGGCTCATGGGCGAAGAACTTCACCGCATCATGCGTCAGGCGGGCGATGTCGATCAACACCTCCGTAGAGGGGTGGCGGTTGATCAATGTATCGGCAATGAAGAAGGTACCCTTCTTGCAGGTCAAGATGTTCATCGCACCGAAATGCTTGTAGGTCGGACGGATGCCGATGATCTGCTCAGCCAACCTCGTCACCTCCGCATAGCGGCTATAGACACCGGTCACGAAGGCATCCGCCTCGCCGGTCGCTACCATCATCATACCAAACGCATTGCGATCCACCATTTTCTCGCAGGCCTCGGAGAAGGTGATGCCCTCGCGTGCCTTCTTCTCGGCGAGGATGCGGGCGTAGCGATGGCGACGATCCGTCTCCCGATCGTGGCGCAGGTTGACGATCTCGATACCCTCTAAGCTGATGCTCTCCTCTGCGGCGATCTTGTTCAGGCGCTCCTCATTGCCCAACAGGATAGGCACACAGATACCTTCAGCCTTTGCCTCGACAGCGGCCTTCAGCATATTGGCGTGGTTAGCCTCGGCGAAGACCACACGTTTCGGGTTGGCCTTGGCCATATCGGTGAAGGAGCGCAACAGCTTGTTGTCGTAGCCCATCATCTCACGCAGCTGGTTGGCGTAGCCCTCCCAATCGGTGATCGTCTTGCGAGAGACACCCGACTCGATAGCGGCTTTCGCCACGGCGCAAGAGACACGAGTCAGCAAGCGAGGATCCAACGCCTTCGGCAGGATGTAGTCACGACCGAAGGTGGTGCGTTTCAGCTTGTAAGCCGCATTCACCACATCGGGCACTGGCTCTTTGGCTAAGTCGGCGATCGCCTTGACAGCCGCCAACTTCATCTCCTCGTTGATGGCCGTAGCGTGCGTATCCAAGGCTCCACGGAAGATATAGGGGAAACCTAACACATTGTTGATCTGGTTGGGATAGTCTGAACGTCCGGTAGCGAAGATGATGTCCTCGCGAGAGGCCATGGCATCCGCGTAGGAGATCTCCGGGTTGGGGTTCGCCAAGGCGAAGACGATCGGGTTGCTGTTCATGCTGCGTACCATCTCTTGCGTCAAGACGTTCGCCACGGAGAGACCCAGGAATACATCCGCTCCGGCTACAGCCTCCTCCAAGGTGTGGAGGTCACGGGTGGTAGCGAACTCTCGTTTGGCGGCATTCAGGTTGGCGCGATCCGCCCGGATCACACCCTTACTGTCGCACATCACGATGTTCTCTCGGCGGGCACCCAGCATCACATAGAGTTTAGTGCAGGAGATGGAAGCCGCTCCGGCTCCATTGACCACGATCTTCACCTCGTCGATACGCTTGCCGGCTACCTCCAAGGCATTGATCAGACCGGCACCAGAGATGATCGCTGTGCCATGTTGGTCGTCGTGCATCACGGGGATGTCGAGTTCTGCCTTCAGGCGTTGCTCAATCTCGAAACACTCCGGTGCCTTGATGTCCTCCAAGTTGATGCCACCAAAGGTCGGGGCAATCGCCTTGACCGTCTGGATAAACTTCTCTGGATCCTTCTCGTTCACCTCAATATCAAATACGTCGATGCCTGCGAAAATCTTGAAGAGCAAGCCTTTGCCCTCCATCACGGGCTTACCGGCCAACGAGCCGATGTCACCCAAGCCTAAAACGGCTGTACCGTTAGAGATCACGGCCACCAAGTTACCTTTGGCCGTATATTTGTAAGCATCAAGGGGATTTTGTTCAATCTCCAAACAGGGCTCCGCTACGCCAGGCGAGTAGGCCAACGATAAATCGGTCTGTGTACTGTGTGGCTTAGTCGGGATAACCTCAATCTTTCCAGGCTTGCCCTCGGCGTGATACCGAAGCGCATCCTCTTTCGTAATTTTTGCCATTTGTATAGTAATTAATTGCTTTGTATTTTCTTTCGTTTAGAAGCGGCTGATCGAGCCACCTCCACCGGAGCTTCCGCCGCCCCATGAGCCGCCACTGAAGCCTCCGCCTCCGCCGAAGCCTCCTCCGCCACCACCCATGATGATGGGGCCGCCTCCACTACGATGGATGCGATCGATGCGATGGGGATGCCGCTCGGTGTAGCCGCAATGCTTGCAGCGATAGACCTCTTCGCCCATTCCCTCGGAGAAACGGGTAGCCTCCCGGATCACCCGATCGCCTTGGAAACGAAAGGCTTTCTCTCCGCATTGCGGACAGATCTTCGGGCGATACTTATAATAGGTCACGGCGATAGCCAATCCAACCATGCCGACACCTATCAATAAAAAGAGACCTAACATGAGCCACAGCTCATCGTCCTCCTCTTCACCCAACAGCTCGCCTCGCTCATAGTCGCTGCTCAGCAGGTATTGGGTGACAGCGACCACCCCTTTCAACATACCGCCGCTATAATCGCCCTCTTTCATGTCGGGGATCATGTAGCGTTGCTGCAGGCGATAGCAGATGGCATCGGGCAAGACACCCTCAATGCCATAGCCCGTCTCAAACACGACGGAGCGTTGCGAGGGCTCGGTCACCAACTGGATCAGGAGTCCGTTGTCTCGGTTCTTTTGTCCCAATCCCCAATGCTTGAAGAGGTCGGTAGCGAACATGCGGGCATCGTTCTCGCCGATGCTCTCCACCGCCACGACGGCGACCTCAATACCCAAGCTATCCTCCAGCAGGTTGAGCGCTTGGTTGATGCGTGCCTCGTCTTGTGGCTGGATCAGATCGTCGGGGTCGCTCACATGGTTGAGGCGATTGCTGAGACGCACGTTCGGGATGGTCTCCACCGTGTAGTCGGTGGCGGCAAAGAGGCTGAGGTGGCAACAGAGACAGATCCATAGCCACCCCCACCAACATCTCTTCCCTGTAAAAGGCTTTCTCATGCGATTACGCATTCCCTTTTCTCCTTAAAACTCCACCTTCGGAGCCTTCTCTGCACCCGCTTCCGCGCTGAAATAGGCCTTCTGCTGGAAACCGAACATGCCGGAGAGGATCACGTTAGGAAATTGACGGATATAGGTGTTATAACCCTGTGCCACCTCATTGAAACGCTTGCGCTCCACAGAGATACGGTTTTCCGTACCCTCCAACTGGGCTTGCAGCTCCATGAAGTTCTGGTTGGCCTTCAGATCCGGGTAACGCTCCATCACGACCATCAAACGAGAGAGCGCATTGCTCAACTCCCCTTGAGCGGCCTGGAAACGCTTCATCGACTCCTCGGTCAGGTTGCTCGGGTCAATCGTCGTCTGTGTGGCCTGTGCTCGGGCCTGTATCACACCCTCCAAGGTCTCTTTCTCGTGCGAAGCGTAGCCCTTGACGGTATTCACTAAGTTCGGGATCAAGTCCAAACGGCGCTGGTATTGGTTCTCCACCTGGCTCCATGCTGTTTTCACTCCCTCATCCTGTGTTACCATATTATTATATACCCCTTTCACCCAAAAGAGCAATACTGCGGCTACTGCGATAACAATCCAAATCGTTTTGTTCTTAAACATCTTCTTCTGTTTTAAATATGTCCTTATTGTTTTATGGTCACTTTTCGAGGGCAAAGATAGGCAAAAAAACGCACAAAACGATATTTGCTTGAGCTCCCTGCGAAAGTGGCTGAGCAGAAACCGAAAAATACGATGAAAAAATGGGCTTACATCAACTACCTTATTCGTAAAAAGTCTATATTTGCAGCGGTTTATGTCAAAATAAGTTATATGTATTATGAGTAACAAGCTTTTTGAACAAATGGCTATGCTGCCGGCTGGTTTAATCGCATTGGCTACCGCTTTCACGGTAACCTCCTGCGGTTCTTCTGAGTACAAGCAGTATGCCAATGATGAGGCTAAGCAGGTGGCTTCGATCCTTCGGGCGAACGATTGCTTGGTTTGTCATGCGGAAAATGCACCGATGCCTTTCTACGGAAACTTCCCGGTGATTGGTCCGATTGTGAAGGCGGATATGGAAGGTGCGTTCCATTACGCTGATTTCACCGCTTTGGTGGAGGCTTTGGAGCAGGGACAGCCTGTTTCTGAGGTGGATTTAGCCAAGGTGGAGAATTGTGCGTTGAGTGGTTCGATGCCTCCCGCGAAGTATTCACACATGCCTATTCATTGGGGCACTAACCTGGATGATGAGGAGAAAGCGGTGATCCTTTCGTGGGCAAAGAAGGTGCGTAAGGAACGTTTTGCGACGGAGACCGTGGCGGAGGAGTTCGCCAATGAGCCGTTGCAGCCGTTGATGAAGAGCCTGCCGACCGATTCGGCGAAGGTGGCGTTGGGGTATGACCTGTTTCATGACACGCGTCTCTCTGCCGACAACACCATCTCTTGTGCCTCTTGCCACGACTTAGGCATGGCAGGTGTGGATCGTCATCAGTTCTCGGATGGTATCAATGGTCTTTTGGGTGGTGTGAACGCACCGACGGTTTACAATGCCGCTTTGAACTTTGTGCAGTTCTGGGATGGTCGTGCCGCTGACTTGAAGGAGCAGGCCGCTGGTCCTCCATTGAATCCGGTAGAGATGGGTTGTACCTCTTTTGATCAGATCTGTGAGGCTTTGGCTCAGGATAAGGAGTTCACGAAGCGTTTCATGGAGGTTTATCCCGAGGGCTATTCACAATCCACGATTACGGAGGCTATCGCCGAGTTCGAGAAGACATTGCTAACGCCGAGCCGCTTTGATAGCTATTTAATGGGCGATAAGAATGCGATTACCCCCGAGGAGAAAGAGGGCTATGAGCTGTTCAAGAAGAACAAATGCGCGACTTGCCATGTGGGTGTGAACATCGGTGGTCAATCGTATGAGTACATGGGTGTGACGAAGAGCTACTTCGACTATCGGAATACCGGCTTGACCGATGGTGATAACGGCCGTTTCGCCGTGACGCAGAAAGAGGCGGATCGTCATCGTTTCAAGACCCCGACGTTGCGTAACGTGATGCTGACCTACCCGTACATGCACGATGGTTCGATCACGACGATCGAGGATGCCGTTCGCATCATGCACGAGTTTGAGATTGGTCATGACGTGACCGATGCGGAGATGACGAAGATTGTCGCTTTCTTGAAGAGCTTGACAGGTGAGTATAAGGGACAGCTTTTGCAATAAGCGTATTCTCCTACATGTATGATAAGCAAGTCCTTCCGTCTGTGCCATTGGCTGATTGCCCTATTCTTGTGTATAGGGGCCAGCGAGATCGGGGCACAAACGGAAGGACTTGCCTCTTATTACCACAGCCGTTTTCATGGGCGTGTCTCCTCCAGTGGGCGGATTCATGATAAGGAGGAGTTAGTGGCGGCCCATCGCACCTATCCCTTTGGCACGTTCCTGCGGGTGACCAATTTGAAGAACATGAAGAGCGTGATCGTCTGTGTGACCGATCGTGGCCCTCGTAGCCGCAAGCGATTGATCGATCTTTCTGAAGAAGCGGCTGAGCGGCTGGACTTCAAGCGGCATGGTGTCACCAAGGTGCGTATAGAAGAGGTGCCTGGTCCACTTGACCTACGCTATTTAGACCTGATCTATCCGCATATTCCCTATTTGGATTTGGATTACTTACAACCGGAAATCCCTTATCGTTTTCAATAGAATCCCTACCTTTGCGCCCGAAACAGAAAAAGAGCGGACGCATGGCAAAGATTTTGGTGGTAGAGGATGAGGCGAATATTGCCTCTTTCATTCAGCGCGGCTTGCGAGAGTGCGGGCATGAGGCTGTCGTGGCTACGGATGGCGAGCAGGGATGGCAGCTGGCGGAATCGGGTGGCTTCGATTGTCTGCTGCTCGACGTGATGATGCCCAAGCTGAGTGGGTTGCAGCTGTGCGCGCGCTATCGGCAGCGGTTTGGCTATTCATGTCCTGTCATCATGCTGACCGCTTTGGGCACTACGGAGGATATTGTCGCCGGATTGGATGCGGGGGCGGATGATTATTTGGTGAAGCCTTTTAGCTTTCTGGAGTTGCGGGCACGTATCCAAGCGCTATTGCGTCGGGTAGGAGCGGGGTCAACTGCTGCTCCCTTACGTTGTGGCGATTTGGAACTGGATCCGAGCAACCACCGGGCCCTGCGCAAGGGGCAACCGATCGCCTTGACCGTGAAGGAATACAAACTGTTGGAATGCTTGCTGCAAAAGGCGGGAATGGCTGTCTCTCGTGGGGAGTTGCTGAAAGCGGTCTGGGAGAAGGAGCCGGATGCGCGCAACACCAATGTGGTGGATGTGTATGTCAACTACCTGCGTCAGAAAGTGGATAAGCATTTTGACCAGAAACTGATCCATACCGTGACGGGTGTGGGCTATCGCATAGAGGCATGAAAGAGGGGGCACGCATCGGGGAACAATACGCACGCCGGTTGACCTATGTGTTGGCTGCCGTTTGGGTGGCGCAGGTGAGTGGCATCGGGTTGCTGGCCTGCTGGGTGCCAGCCTTGCGGGGAGGTGTCTGCGTCTGGCTTCTGCTGTTGCTCTGCGTCGGACTGATAGGCAGTGTGGCTGGTGTGCGTTGGATCAGCCGTCGTTATGCCGCTCAGATGGTGGAGCGCATAGATTGGGCCTACCAGAGCGAGAAGGCGTTTATCAGTAACGCCTCGCATGAGTTGAATAATCCGTTGACCGCCATTCAAGGCGAGTGTGAGATCAGTTTGATGAGAGAGCGGACGGCGAAGGAATATCAAGATGCGTTGCGTCGCATCGCCATGGAGAATCATCGTGTCATTCAGCTTATCAAGCAGCTGCTCTTCTTGGCGAGAGGGGATCGGGAACAGTTGCAAAAGGCGATTGATACCTTCAGCTTGGCGGATTATTTGATGCCATTCACCTCGGAACGTATCTCTTTCTCGCCCGATAACTTCGCCTATCAGGTGGAGGCCAATCCCGACCTGTTGAAGATCGCGCTTCAAAACATCTTACAGAATGCCTGTAAGTATTCCGGAGATAAACCGGTTGAGATGCGTCTGCGAGGCAGTGTGTTATCCATCGTCGATCAAGGCATCGGCATTCCTCCGGAGGAGATCCAGCGGGTGACGCAACCCTTCTACCGGGCCAGCAATGCCCATGCGTATGCTGGCCGAGGTATCGGGTTAAGTCTGAGCCTGCGCATCTTGCGCAAGTATGGTGCCTCTGTGCAAATCACCTCCCGTTTGGGGGAGGGCACCACTGTCGCCATTGATTTTGACGGAGATCGCTGATCAGATTTCTTCGTTGAGCATCCGTCCAGCCAAACGGGCCGCATCGGCCACGAAGCGTGCGCAGGGACGTTTGGCGTAATACTCCGCCGTGCGAGGAGAGGGGGCCGGATCTGTCGCCGCGGCCTGTTTCGCCTCCAACAGCTCTCGGCAGATGATGGAGTGATGCTTCTCCCGGAACATGCCGGCCATCTTCTGCACCATGGCATAGTTCTTCGTGCGTGCGTCTTGGTCTTTCGGGTCTTCCACCGGATACTTGAATCCAGCCAGCATCGCCATGCCGCTGACCGTTCCACACACCTCACGTAACCGTCCGACTCCTCCTCCAAAAGAGACGGACATCTTCTTGGCCAGCTCCTTGTCGAGATCGAACAGGTCCGCATAGGCCAAGAAAACGGACTGGGCGCAGTTGTATCCCTCCATGAAGTTGAGCACGGCCTGCTCAACCCGCTCTTCTAAATTAAAGGACTTCATAATCCACACACGCTCTATCCGCTTTCACGGGGCCAATAATACTTTTTGCCACAGCCACATGAGCGGGGTGGTTCGCATAGGTGTTGACATCCGCCAACGTGTCCAACTCAGTGGTGAGGATCAAGTCCCAAGTCTCAGCCGGGTTGATGTTGAAGTCCACACGGATCATGCGGAGCACGTCGATCTTGTCGATCAGAGCCTCCAGATTCGTCTTGATCTCTTCCAATTTAGCCGTCTTCTCGGCCGGTGTCTCAAACGGTTTCAGTTTGAACATCACAATGTGTCGTACCATATCGTTATCATTTTGATTGTTAAGATTCGAGATAAGAGTCCTTGTATCCCAAGAAATAGAGGATACCATCCAACCCGATGGTCGAGATAGACTGGTTGGCGGTCGCTTTCACTTTCGGTTTCGCATGGAAGGCGATACCCAATCCGGCGATACTGATCATCGGCAGGTCGTTCGCTCCGTCGCCCACCGCTACGGTCTGGCGAATGTCCACGTTCTCCACCTGTGCGATCAGACGCAGCAACTCCGCTTTCCGACGACCATCCACGATGTCGCCCACGTAGCGTCCCGTCAGCTTGCCGTCCTCAATCTCTAACTCATTCGCATAGACGTAGTCGATGTTGTATTTCTGCTTCAGGTAGTTGCCGAAATAGGTGAATCCTCCGGAGAGGATAGCGATCTTGAAGCCCACCTTTTTCAAGACACGCATCAAGCGATCCACACCCTCCGTGATCGGCAGGTTCTCGGCGATCTCTTGCATGACAGAGACATCCAATCCCTTCAACAGGGCGCACCGCTGCTTGAAGCTCTCGCAGAAATCAATCTCACCCCGCATGGCCGATTCGGTAATCGCCTTGACTTGGTCGCCCACACCGGCCCGGATAGCCAGCTCGTCGATCACCTCCGTCTTGATCAAGGTTGAATCCATATCGAAGCAGATCAGTCGGCGCATACGGCGATACATGCTATCCTCTTGGAAGGAGATATCCATCTCTAACTCGTTAGAGAGGCGCATGAAATCCGCTTTCATCCGCTCCTTGTCGCTCGGTGTGCCACGCACGGAGAATTGCACGCTCGCCTTTGGCGTACGCTCGTTCTCATCCAAGGGAATACGTCCGGTCAGACGCTTGATGTCGTCGATGTTCATGCCCTGCTCAGCCACCACGTGCGATACACCGGCTATTTGCTTGGCGGTCAGTTTGCGTCCCAAGATGGTGATGATGTAACGATTCTTGCCCTGCATGCCGACCCACTCGCTGTATTCCGCCTCGCTGATCGGGCTGAAACGGATATTGACATCCAATTCATAGCTCTTGAACAACAGCTCTTTCAAGATGTTGCCCGAGTTCTCTTCCGTGCATTGAAACAGGATGCCCAACGAGAGTTGGTTGTGTATGTCCGCCTGACCGATGTCTAAGATGACGGCGTTGTTGTTGGCCAGGATCTCTGTCAATGCGGCGGTTACGCCGGGTCGATCCATGCCGTTGATTGTAATCAATATTATTTCGTTCGCTTTTGTCATACCGTTTGTCCTCATAAAACGGGGCAAAAGTACATAATCTATGCTGATTTCGGATGTATTCAGCGGGGAAAGTCGTGTTGAATCGTAAAGATATGTTGTAAAACATACGAGATTTTACGAAAATATGCGATAAAACATATCGAAATACTTGCTTTATATCAAGAAAATGATAATAGGCTTGGTGGGTGACGAAGTTTGCCTTTATCTTTGCGGCGTCAAAAGGGCAACGAATGGGTCTTGTGAGAAGACCATGCCCTCTATGCAGGGGATGAGAGGTGCGTAGTTAGGTTATCGTGATCAACCTCTCGGCACTGGATAGGACGTATGTTTAACGAAAACGAGAGAATATGAAGGTAAGAGCTTATGTGCTCATCGTGTCGGTAGCCCTGTTTGGCATGTCTGCCGGTTCGAAGAAGGCCACGCTCACGGAGGGTTCCAACCCGGGTGACTTGGCACCGAGCATTGAGTTTTTAGAAAAGGATGGCAAGGCCATTCGTTTTCAGAATCAAACGGGTCGTTATACCCTGGTTCATTTTTGGGCTGCTTACGATGCGGAGTCACGAATGCGCAACGTGCTTTTAGCCAATAAGGTAGCAGCCATGGAATCGGACAAGGTTCGATTGTGTGCGATCTCGCTCGATGAGCGAGAGTCTGTTTTCGCTGAGACGGTTAAGATCGATGGATTGGATCGTTCCTCTCAGTATTATATGGGTGCGGAAGCCGCATCCGAGGTGAGCGAGAAGTATCACCTGAACAAAGGATTGCGCAATTTCTTGATCGATGATCAAGGCGTGATCGTGGCGACCAATGTAGATGCGGACCAGTTAGCGCAGCGATTCAAGTAGCAAGTGGTGAGAAAGTAGTCATATCCTTGCGCTGTTTGGCTGAGAATCCATAACTTTGCGGACGATAATTAAATGATAATCGTTCAAAATGAGTTTATTCGTAAGGAAAAGTTTGGCGTCGCTGTTGTCGGAGGCGAATGAGTCTGGCAATAAGACGCTGAAAAGGGTGTTAGGGCCTTGGAGCTTAGTAGCTTTAGGCGTAGGTGTGATTATTGGTGCAGGTCTTTTCTCCATCACGGGAGCGGTGGCGGCGGGTTATACCGGTCCGGCCATTACGCTTTCCTTCATCGTGGCGGCTTTGGGCTGTTGTTTCGCGGCGCTCTGCTATGCGGAGTTTGCCTCGATGATCCCGGTGGCGGGCAGTGCCTATACCTATTCGTATGCGACGATGGGTGAGTTGATCGCTTGGATCATCGGTTGGGACTTGGTGTTGGAGTATTGCGTGGCGGCGACCACCGTCAGCATCAGCTGGAGTCGTTATTTAGTGGTCTTCTTGGAGGGCTTCGGCGTGCAGCTGCCGCAGGCCTTGACCGCTTGCCCTTGGGATGGGGGCATCGTCAACATCCCTGCTTTCCTGATCGTGGCCTTGATGAGTATCTTCTTGATTCGAGGGACGGAGGGCAGCTCTATTTTCAATGGTATCATCGTTTTTTTGAAGGTCTCCGTGGTGTTGACGTTCGTGGCGTTGGGCTGGCAATACATCCGCATGGAGAACTACACGCCCTATATCCCAGCCAATACGGGTACGTTGGGTGAGTTTGGCTTCTCCGGCATCTTGCGAGGAGCGGCCATTGTCTTCTTTGCCTTTTTGGGATTCGATGCGGTGAGTACGGCCGCGCAGGAGACGAAGAACCCCAAGCGGGATATGCCGATCGGTATCTTGATGTCGTTGGGCATTACCACCATATTATATATGTTGTTTGCGCACGTCATGACGGGCGTGGTGCATTATTCCTCCTTCTCGGGTCAGGCGGGAATCGCTCCCGTGGCGATCGCGATTGATCACATGGGTACGATGGGAGCCGACGGTGTGATCCATCCGGATTATCCGTGGCTCAACCGGGCGATTGTCTTGGCCATCTTGATGGGCTACTGCTCGGTGATCATGGTGACGCTGCTGGGACAGAGCCGTGTTTTCCTGAGTATGAGTAAAGACGGTTTATTGCCTCCGTTGTTCTCGCATATCCATGAGAAATACCGTACACCGGCACGCAGTAATCTGCTTTTCATGGTGTTAGTGGGTCTGTTGGCGGCTTTTGTGCCTGCCAGTGTGGCTGGTGAGATGTGCAGCATCGGTACGTTGTTCGCTTTCACCTTGGTGTGTGCGGGCGTGCTGATCGTTCGTAAGACCATGCCCGACGCACCCCGTTCGTTCAAGACCCCTTGGGTGCCTTTCGTGCCCATTGCGGGTATCATTACCTGTTTGGTGATGATGGTATTCCTGCCTGCTGACACCTGGATTCGTTTGGTGCTCTGGATGCTGATCGGATTGGATATCTATGTGCATTACGGCATGAAGCACAGTAAATTGGAGCCAATGCAGGCGTATCGCAAAGGGGAGACCACCCTCAACATGATCGGTATCGTGCTCTCTGTGCTCTGTGTCATTACAGGCTTGTGGCACCAGCAAACCGTAGGGTGGGGGGAGAGCAAGGTCTTGTTGGTCATCTCTTTCCTGTTTGCCTTGACTCATCTGGCCTACTTCTTGCGTAGGATGCACGTTGCACGCAAGTAATCAAGTAATATAGAAATTTAGGAGTTAGGAATTTCAAGGGGTATCATTCCCCATTCCTAACTCCTATTTATTTTCGAAAGGTTATTTTCTTATTCATCAAGAAGTTTACGGCTCCATAGACGAAGAGGCCCAAGAACTGACCCAGGTATTCGTTGAGGCCTAAGCCCTCCACTAAGAGGAGCAGGAACAGGAACTGCGTAGCGTAGGCGCATCCGAAGGCGAGGAGAAAGAGCGGGATCTCCTGCATGAACTTCCCTTGACGGGCGGAAAACACCCAATATTTGCTCCAGACAAAGTTGTTGATCAAAGAGGCCACATACCCCGCCACGTTCGACCAAAGATAGTTACAATCCAATATATCCATCAACAGCCAGATGACCACCGCCGCGATCAGCGCATTAGAGGTGCCCACGATGGCGAAACGAAGGATACGTGTAGTTTCTTTCATCTTTCTTTTTCTCTAAAACGGTAGCAAATATAAGGCTTCCGACGAAATAAAAACGAAACTTTTCCTTTATATTTGCAGCTGTGCTTACCATTTAAGCACACAACTATTAATTTGTTTTTAGAAGTATGATTCGATTAAATTGTTTTATCCAAGTGAGCGCTGAGAACCGCGCGGAGCTGTTGGCAGCGGCTAAAGAGTTGGTTGCCGCTTCATTAAATGATAATGGCTGTATTGCCTATGATATTTTTGAGAGTGCGACACGTCCGGAGGTGATGATGATCTGCGAGACCTGGAAGGATGCCGCTTGCCTCGACGTGCACATGCATGCGCCTCACTTCACGACGTTGGTGCCGAAGATCCAGGCACTCGGTGCGATGAAGATCGAGCAGTTTGAGTTCTAATTCCTTGGAAGGCTTGGGCGATGGATGTGTCAGAAGAGGATTTTGCTGGCGCATCCATTGTCAGTAAAATAGATGAGTAATAACCGTTTAATGTAAAATGAAATGAACAAGAAACTTACTTTTGGAGCGTTGGCGGCTATAGCCTCCCTCTCCCTTTATTCTTGTCAGCAGCCAGCGGCACCTGCCGCAACGGCTGAGGCTGCAACGCCGACAGTCACGAATGAGAGCTTACTTCAGATCGTGGAAGACCTCCCGACGACGCAGGCTTTCTTGAAAGATCCCATTCCTGATGCGGATATTCAGCGCATCGTGAATGCCGGTATCAATGCGCCCAGTGCCATGAACAAGCAACCTTGGCATTTCACCGTGGTCAGCAATGCGGAACTGATCCAGCAGATGGCGCAGGATCAGCAGGCGGCGATGAAGAAGATGCAGATGCCTCCGAAGGATGCACCGAAGGCGGGCGAAGGCGACAAGCCGAAACCACCGACGAGTAAAGGACCGAAGTCGGCCATGGGCGATTCGCCTGTGGTGATTGTCATCTCCTGCGCCGAGGGTTCCGAGCTGGATGCGGGCTTGGCTTGCGAGAGCATGAACGACATGGCGAATCTGTTAGGCTATGGCACGAAGATCGCCAGCTCACCGTCGATCTACCTCAACGGGGAGAACAAGGCCGCCTATTACGAGAAGTTACAGATCCCGGAAGGCCAACGTGTGGTCACCGTCTTGTTGCTGGGTAAGATCAACACCGAGCTGTATGACGCGAAGACCGCCGCGACACCTCGAAATCCCAAAGAGCAGGTAGTCTCTTTCGTGAAATAAGGAATTACAAATGAGAAGGGTGGCCCTTTCGGGTCACCCTTTTTCGTGCTTTACTTCAATTGTTCTACCAAGAAACGAACGGCTAAGTCAGTCACCTTCCGCAAGTCTTGCGAGAACCCGTGGTCATGGCCCTCCATGCGGTGATAGACGCTGCCCGGCCATTGCTGATGGAAACGCTCACCATAGGTGAAGGGCACCACCCGGTCGCCCGTCCCGTGAATGATGCAGGCCGGCCCTTTGTATTTGGCGGCAGTCTCATAGATCGGCAACCAGAAAGCGGTTTGGATGTAATCCCGACCCAGCTTCAAGCCGCCGAACATCTCCACATACTCGGGCGGATTCAGTGGATCATACACCTTACCCATCGTATTGCCTCGAATGGCATCATCACGCAACACAGCAGCCGGAGCCAGCAACACCACGGCAGCCACCTGCTCCGTGCCTAACTCACCAGCCGTCATCGCCGTCACCACACCCCCTTGGGAGTGGCCCGACATGGCGATCTTCTCCACGTAGGGCAGCGCCTTCACATAGGCATACACCTTCTTGGCATCCTCGATCTCGTTGGGGACCGTCATCTCCTGGAAGTCACCCTCACTCTCACCGTGCCCATTGAAGTCGAAGCGGATCGAGGCGATCCCTTGCGCCTCCAAGCTGGCAGCCATCTGCTCCTCCAAGGGACTCTCTTTCTTGCCCATGAAGCCGTGCATCAGCATCACCATCGGCACCTTCTCACCTGCCTTCAGTTCCGGTGTCTGGATCACTGCGGCCAGTTTCCCTTTCGACCCTTCGAGGGTCACCTTTTCACTCTTGGCGTAAGCGCCCGTCGAGAGCAACAACGCCATCAATCCAATCGCAATCTTTCTCATACGTTATGAATCATATATAACCATTTTTGCAAAGATCAAAAGAAAAAGTGA
>CAMGEM010000015.1 GCA_946055095.1 uncultured Parabacteroides sp.
GGGATGAAATAAAAGCCCGATTCCATGACTTCTACCTGAACGAGTTAAGACCGCAATTAAGCTAAAATAGTTGTTGTTATGGAACAGAAACAAGGAATTGGATTTTTTGAGAAATACCTGACTATCTGGGTTGCCTTGTGTATCATCATTGGGATTGCTGTGGGGCAATGGCTGCCAATCATCCCGCAAACATTAAGCAAATTTGAATATGCCAACGTGTCTATACCCGTGGCAATCCTGATTTGGTTAATGATCTATCCGATGATGTTGAAGGTGGATTTTCAAAGCGTATTGAATGTGGGCAAACGACCTAAAGGAATTGTGGTGACCTGCGTGACCAACTGGCTGATCAAGCCCTTCACGATGTTTGGAATCGCCTATCTCTTCTTTTTTATCCTATTCAAGGGATGGATTTCCGAACAGTTGGCAGAGGAGTATTTAGCTGGGGCGGTATTATTGGGAGCTGCCCCTTGTACAGCAATGGTCTTCGTATGGAGTTACCTCACCCGAGGAAACGCCGCCTACACATTGGTGCAGGTAGCTGTCAACGATTTGATCCTGTTGGTAGCGTTTGCCCCTATCGTCGCTTTCCTGCTGGGAGTTGGAGGTGTATCTATCCCGTGGGACACGTTATTACTCTCGGTTGGCTTGTTTGTCGTTATCCCTTTAGGAGCCGGCATCCTCACACGGCAGGCAGTTATCCGCCATAAAGGTATCGACTATTTCAATCAAGTATTTGTCAAGCGTTTTGACCGTTATACCATCGGAGGATTGTTGCTGACATTGGTGATCCTGTTCTCGTTTCAGGGCGAGACGATCCTGCAGAATCCCTTGCATATCCTGTTGATAGCCATTCCGCTGATTGTACAGACCTTCTTTGTCTTTTTTGTAGCCTATGGATGGGCCTACAAATGGCATCTGCCTCATGAAATAGCCGCTCCAGCGGGTATGATCGGTGCCAGCAACTTCTTTGAGTTAGCAGTGGCAGTGGCGATCTCATTGTTTGGCTTACAATCCGGAGCGGCTTTAGCCACGGTTGTCGGTGTGTTGGTGGAGGTTCCGCTTATGCTGACCTTGGTGAAAATCGCCAATCGCACCAGATGGGATAACGTGGCCTAAGCCTGAAAAAAAGACGTTGCCCTTAGTGTAAAAAAACGATGGGCAATAAAAAGAAAAACATTGCCCGTAGTTTTAAATTTCTATGGGCAACGTTTTTCAAAACCATGGGCAACGAATTTCATTCCGACGGGCAACGAATTTTGCGCCTACGGGCAATGTTATTTGACCACCTCACCGAACAGCGTAGCGGAGGAAGCTCTTGTGATCTTCACCTGGATAAACTGCCCGACATGAAGATCCTGTTTATCGAAGATCACCACCTTATTCTGGCTGGTGCGCCCAAACAGTTGCTCTCGGGAACGTTTCGAGAAGCCTTCAATCAACACCTCAAAGGTCTTTCCAATGTCTCGACGGTTGCTCTCCTCCGACAATTGGTTTTGCAGATCGATCATTCCTTGCAGACGACGGATCTTCTCCTCTTCCGGCACATCATCCGGCAAATGTTTGGAGGCGTAGGTGCCCGGACGCTCTGAATACTTGAAAAGGAAAGCACTGTCATAACCGACTTCCCGCATCAACGAGAGGGTCTGCTCGTAATCCGCTTCCGTCTCGGAGTGGAAACCACAGAAGAGGTCGGTCGAAATCGCACAGTCGGGCAAGATACGACGGATCGCCGCAATGCGGTCTAAATACCAAGCTCGGGTATATTTACGATTCATTTCCTTCAAGATGCGGTCGCTACCCGACTGAGCCGGAAGATGGATCATCTTGCAGAGGTTATCATGGGCAGCAATCACCTCTAAGGTCTCGTCACTCATATCTTTGGGATGTGACGTGGTGAACCGCACACGCATCTGCGGTACCTCCTCAGCCACCAAAGCCAACAGGCGGGGGAATGTGATCACCTCATCATTCCGCTCAAACCGATACGAATTGACATTCTGCCCCAGCAGGGTTACCTCCTTGAAACCCTTGTCTCGCATGTCCCGAATCTCATTCAAGATGCTCTCCACATCCCGACTGCGCTCCCGTCCACGGGTATAAGGCACAATGCAATAGGTACAGAAATTGTTGCATCCCCGCATGATCGACACGAAACCAGAGATGTGCACACCTGGCAATTTCAAGGGAATCACATCTTTGTACGTTTCCTGCGTAGAAAGCTCCACATTGATGGCTTTCTCACCTCGCTCTACGGCCCCCACTAAGTTGGGCAGATCTAAATAGGCATCCGGACCTACCACTAAGTCGGCATGGTGCACCTGGATCAACTCCTCCTTGACACGCTCGGCCATACAGCCCATCACACCGACAATCAACTGTTTCTTCTTTTTACGCAACGATTGGAAGTATTGCAATCGCCCGTAAATCTTCTGCTCAGCGTTATCACGCACGGAGCAGGTGTTCACAAAGATCGCATCGGCCTCCTCGATCTTTTCCGTCAGCGCATAGCCATCCATCTGCATGATAGAGGCCACCACCTCGCTATCCGCCACATTCATCTGGCAACCATACGTCTCGATAAATAACTTCTTCTCAGCCTTCTCGGCAGCAGATTTTAAGTCTGCGCCCTGATTTTCTGCTGTTGTCATGCTAAATTGTTTTAGTATTCCACTATTCTGATTAAATTTGGGGCAAAAATACGCAAATTATGGATAGCATCGGAGATTGGCTTTACATTGTTTTCTTGGTGATTGCCGGAATCAGCAGTATGTTCAATGCGGCCAAGAAGAAAAAGGAGGAGCAAAACGCACCGCAAGAAGCGCCTATTCCTCAGCCTCGTAGGGAGCAGCGACAAGCCCGACGAGCGAAGCGTTCCGCCCGATCTATACCGGCACAACAACCGATACCTGTTTATACGGCGGAACAGGTCCACACGGCCACACCGACAACCCATCCCTTCCTGACTGCGGAACAGGAGATCCCAGCGCACCTGACCGCTGAGGCTACCACTCCCGTGATCGAAGCGTCGGAAACGAATGGCCTCCCCTCCTTCGCTGATCAGGATGAGTTGCGCAAAGCCATCCTTTATGCGGAGATCCTGCAACGAAAAGTATGAATTTCGGCATCCTATATCGTCCAATCACCGGATTTTTTGTAAGTTTGCGTCGCATAAAAACAAGCAAGTGATTTATACCTAAAAAACATAAATACTAATTATCATGGCATTAAAATTCATTACAGCTGAAGAGGCTGCATCGTACGTTCATAACGACGACAACGTAGGTTTCAGTGGTTTTACACCCGCCGGATGTCCGAAAGTAGTCCCTGGAGCGATCGCTCGCAAGGCAGAAGAAGAGCACAAAAAGGGTAACCCCTTCAAGATCGGTATGTTCACCGGTGCCTCTACCGGAGATAAGTTGGATGGTGAGTTGGCACGTGCGAACGCCATCAAGTTCCGTACGCCCTATCAATCCAGCAAGGACTTGCGTGCAGCGATCAACGCTGGTCAGGCTCCCTATTTCGATATGCACCTCTCTGAGTTGGCACAAGATTTGCGTTATGGCTTCTTAGGAAAGATTGATGTAGCCATTGTCGAGGCTGCCGACGTAACGGAGGATGGTGAGATCGTACCGACCTCTGGTGTAGGTATCCTGCCAACTATCTGCCGCATGGCGGATCGCATCATCGTCGAGTTGAACTGCCGTCACCCGAAAGAGATTCGCGGTATGCACGATATTTATGAGCCGGCTGATCCCCCTTATCGTCGTGAGATTCCTATCTACACGCCGTCTGATCGTATCGGTTCCGACTGCGTAAAGGTTGATCCGGCTAAGATCGTGGGCGTTGTGAAAACAGACGAGCCCAATGAGGGTAAGCCATTCGCTCCGCTGGATGACGTGACATTGGCTATTGGTAAGAACGTAGCCGACTTCTTGGTGGGTGAGATCCGTGCGGGTCGTCTGCCGAAGGAGTTCGTTCCGTTGCAGAGTGGTGTAGGTAATGTGGCTAACGCCGTTTTGGGTTGCATGGGTGAGAATGAGGAGATCCCCGCATTCAATGTCTATACCGAGGTGATCCAGGATGCCGTGATCGGCTTGATGAAGCAAGGTCGTGTGAAATTCGCCAGCGGTTGCTCACTCTCTGTCAGCAACGAGGTGATCCGCGAGATCTATGGCAACTTGGCCTTCTTCAAGGATAAGTTGTTACTCCGTCCGCAAGAGATCTCTAACAACCCGGAGGTGGCTCGTCGCTTAGGTTTGATCGCTATCAATACCGCCTTGGAGGCTGATATCTTCGGAAACATCAACTCTACGCACGTCAGCGGTACGCGCATGATGAATGGTATTGGCGGTTCAGGCGACTTCACTCGTTCCGCAATGCTCTCTATCTTCACGACTCCTTCCACAGCGAAAGAGGGCAAGATCAGCGCATTCGTGCCGATGGTTTCTCACCTCGATCACAGCGAGCACTCCGTGAAGATCATCATCACCGAGTATGGTGTAGCTGATTTGCGTGGTAAGTCACCGATCCAGCGTGCACGTTGCATCATCGACAACTGCGTTCACCCGGATTATCGTCCGTTGTTGAACGAGTACTTGGCGATGGGCATCAAGGGTCATACCCAGCAGAACTTGAAGTGCTGCTTCGCTTTCCACGAGGAGTTGGCCGCTTCTGGCGATATGCACAATGTAGATTGGAGCAAGTACAATAAATAATAGCTGTACCCATCATAAGAAAAGGGAGGTCAAAAGCCTCCCTTTTTCTTTTCCATCCCTCCCCTATTTCTTGAGATCCGGATAGCTGATGCGCGTATGATACATCGTCTTTAGCTTCTCGATAAACACCGCTTTCACATCCTCAACATCTTTGAAGGTCAACGGTGCGTTACGCAACAAACCATCCGCGATCTGACTGTCGATAATGCGGTTTACCAGCCCCACGATATTCTCCTCCGTATGCTCTTTCAAGCTGCGAGACGCCGCCTCCACGGAATCGGCCATCATCAAGATAGCCGTCTCTTTGGTGAAAGGATTCGGCCCTGGATAGGTGAA
The DNA here is from genome assembly GCA_946055095.1 of uncultured Parabacteroides sp. GTDB lineage: Bacteria > Bacteroidota > Bacteroidia > Bacteroidales > Tannerellaceae > Parabacteroides. The sequence goes on from CAMGEM010000015.1 coordinate 5,055, forward strand.
AAGCTTATCATCTACGGGTTGATCCGGGTACTTATTCCGATAGGAGTTATAGAAATACTTGGTCTTTCCCCGACCATGATGCGTACGGATGAAATTCGTGACCGCCTTGGGCAACCCCTCCTTCTCCGCCATCTTCATGCCCTCTGTCACATGACCAATGATAATCTGTGCGCTCTGATCGAATGCGAGCTGATTATGCGGGTTAATATTGGTTTGATTCTCCGTGAAGAAAACGGGATTCCACATCTTACCGATGTCATGATAGAGCGCACCCGTACGCACCAACTGCGCATCCGCTCCGATCTTGGCCGCCGCCTCTGAAGCTAAGATAGAGACTTGCAACGAGTGCTGGAAAGTACCCGGACAGGTCTCGCTCAACTTCTTCAGCAACGGACGGTTGATGTTCGAGAGCTCCACCAACGTGATGCTCGACACATAGCCAAAGGTCTTTTCTAACATATACACCAACACGTAGGCAAACATCAAAAGGATGAAGTTGATACCAAAATAGAGCATCATCAACCAGTTGATCTTCTGCCAGCTGGCCTCTTGGAAAAGTGTCAAGCTCAAGTAGCCGATCACATAAGCCATGAAAATAAAGAACGAACTGCGAATCAGCTGAGACCGCTCGCTCAACTCTTTCAAGCTGAATGTAACCACCATGCCCGCTACGATCTGCAACAGGAGGAACTCATGCGGGAAGGGCACCATCAACGAACAGATCAGCACAATGATCAGATGGATGAAAAGCGCCGTACGGGAGTCGAAGAAGGTACGCACCACGATGGGTACAATGGCATAAGGAATGATATAGACATTGAACAGGCCCATGCCCACACACAGCTCCGTCAAGATGCAGCTAACAAAGATACACAGCACCATGAAGAGATTGTTGCGCCGGTTATAGAAGATCTTCAGCCGGAAAGACCACAGGTAGGTCCAGAAACAGAACATAAGCCCGAACACCAGCACGAACTGTCCCGCCAAGATAATGCCCTGCGTCTGCGATCCACCGCTCTTCTGCTCATGCACGATCTTCAAGGAACGCAAAACATTGTAGGTATGGTTGTCGATGATCTCACCCCGATCCACAATGCGCTCGCCTGCTTGCACCATACCACTGGCAATAGACACGCTCTGCAACAGCGTATTCTTCACCTTCTCCGACATATCGGCATCGTAGGTCACATTCTCAATCAAGTAATCATTAATATCACAAGATTGCAACTTCGCCCGATCCAACGAGGCAGGACAATTATTGATAATGAACTCGTAGGCCGTACGCACCGTGAACAGATCGCTGACATAGCGCGACTGCGCCACCGTGTTCTCCCGGATATTGATGCGCTGACGCTCCTCTTTACGCAACCGATCCCAATCCTGCGTAGAGATGATGCCATTGCTATACAGTTCGTGCAAGCTGTTCTCCACATATTGCATGTAGGCGCTCGACACCTTGCCCCGCAACTTCGTATTATAATTGGTACGCAGCTGTTCTACCTCCTTGGTGACCACCTCCGTATTCAACCGGAAATAGGGCTCAAACGTGCGCAAGACACTGTCTCGCTCACTGCGCACCTCCTCGTCGGTCTTATAAATCGGGAAATCACTCGGAGCAGTCAACAGACCGTAACGCCAAGGCTTCCCCTCATAAAATTGATACCTAAACTTTCCCTCCCTCGGGAAGAAATAAGCGATAAGTAACGCAGCCACAACAAAATAGGCGGCCATTGGTATGTCTATATTCTTCTTTCCCATAGATCTCTCTGTTTGGAGCCGAAATATACGCAAAAAAGTTCATGAACCGGAAAAAAAGCGGTATTTTTGCCGCAATATTTGAAACATGACAGAATGATGACAGAAAGAAGAGTTAGAGTACGCTTCGCTCCCAGCCCTACGGGGGCGCTCCATATCGGAGGTGTTCGTACAGCTTTATACAACTATTTGTTCGCGAAACAGCATGGTGGAGACTTGATCCTTCGCATTGAGGATACCGATTCTGGTCGTTTCGTCCCCGGCGCAGAAGATTACATCATTGAGGCATTGACATGGCTCGGCATTAAGTTTGACGAGGGTGTCAGCTTCGGTGGGAACTATGGTCCCTATCGCCAGAGCGAGCGTCGTGAGATTTACAAGCAATATGTAGATCAGCTGCTTGCCGACGGACATGCCTACATCGCCTTCGATACGCCAGCGGAGCTGGAAGCAAAACGCAAGGAGATTGCCAACTTCCAATACGATGCCTCTACACGTATGCAGATGCGAAACTCCTTGACGCTGCCTGCCGAGGAGGTTAAACAGTTAATCGCTGACGGACAGCAGTATGTGGTGCGTGCCATGATTGAGCCGAACGAAAACATTCACGTGCACGACTTGATCCGTGGCGAGGTGGTGATCAACTCCTCTATCTTGGATGATAAGGTATTATATAAATCTGCTGACCAACTGCCCACCTATCACTTGGCCAACATCGTGGATGACCACTTGATGGAGGTGACTCACGTGATCCGAGGTGAGGAGTGGCTGCCCAGTGCTCCGTTGCACGTGTTGCTTTACCGTTTCTTTGGTTGGGAGGAGACGATGCCGCAATTCGCACACCTTTCTTTGCTCTTAAAGCCGGAGGGCAATGGTAAACTGAGCAAGCGAGATGGCGATCGCTTGGGTTTCCCCGTGTTCCCCTTAGAGTGGCATGATCCGAAGACAGGCGATGTCTCTTCGGGGTATCGAGAGAGCGGCTACTTCCCTGAGGCAGTCATCAATTTCTTGGCGCTTTTGGGCTGGAATCCAGGTAATGACCAAGAGGTAATGAGCATGGACGACCTGATTCGCCTGTTCGACCTGTCTCGTTGTAGCAAGAGCGGTGCCCGTTTCGACTATGAGAAGGGCAAATGGTTCAACCACCACTATCTGTTGGAGAAGAGCAATAAGGAGATCGCAGACCTGTTCCTCCCGATCGTGGAGAGCCATGGCATCCAGACCACACCAGCGTATGTCGAGAAGGTAGTCGGCCTGATGAAGGGACGTGTCAATTTCGTCAAGGAGCTTTGGGATCTCTGTTCCTTCTTCTTTATCGCTCCGACGGAGTATGACGAGAAGACCCGCAAGAAACGTTGGAAAGCCGATTCTGCTGCTCAACTGACTGAGTTCATCGAGCAATTGCGTCAGCATGAGCCCTTCGATGTGGAGAGCACAGAGAACGACTGCAAAGCCTGGATTGAAAGCAAGGGCTATCACCTGGGTAACATCATGAACGCAGCTCGTTTGGCACTCGTAGGCGAAGGCAAAGGTCCTGGTATCTTCGACATCACCGAGGCGTTAGGCAAGGAGGAGTCCATCCGCCGCATCCAGCGTGCCATCGAAATATTGGGTTGATCATGCTCTATACCGGTGCTATACAACTCTACGCCCTCACCGTAGCAGCCGTCTCGCCTTTTCATCGAAAAGCACGGCTGATGCGGGCGGGACAGGCGCAGACAGCCGCCATCTTGCGGGAGAAGATTGATCGAAAAGCGAAATACATCTGGTTTCATGCCTCCTCATTAGGCGAGTTTGAGCAGGGACGGCCCATGATCGAGCAGATCCGCACCACTCATCCGGAATATAAGATCCTGCTGACCTTCTTCTCTCCCTCTGGCTATGAGGTGCGGAAGAACTATGCGGGGGCGGACGTGGTTTGTTACCTGCCCTTTGATACCCCGGGACGTGTGGAGCAGTTCTTGGACTTGGCGAATCCGGCCATGGCCATTTTCATCAAATATGAGTTTTGGGGCAACTACCTGCATACGTTACAGCAGCGAGGTATTCCGGTTTATATCATCTCAGCCATCTTCCGCAGGGAACAACTGTTCTTCCAATGGTTTGGCAAACCTTATCGGAAAATGCTCGATTGCTTCAACCACCTCTTTGTGCAAGATGAACGTTCCAAGACGCTGTTAGCGGAGTATGGCATCCGAAATGTCACCGTGGCGGGAGACACCCGTTTCGATCGGGTCATTGACGTGTATCACCAAGCGAAGCAAATCCCCGTGGTGGAACGTTTCATTCAAGGAACTAAAGGTCAATCTCCTCGGGTTATGGTAGCCGGAAGTTCCTGGCCAGAAGATGAGGCAATCTTTATCCCCTATTTCGAGCGTCACTCGGAGATGAAGCTGATCATAGCTCCCCATGAGATCCATGAAGGGCATCTAAAGAGCATCGAAGCCCGATTGCATCGTCCAGCTATTCGCCTCTCACAAGCCACGGAGGAGAACGTGGCAGACAAAGATTGCTTGATCGTGGATAGTTTCGGCCTGCTTTCCTCGCTCTATCGCTATGGCCAGATCGCCTATATCGGAGGCGGTTTTGGCGCAGGCATCCACAACACCTTAGAGGCCGCTGTCTATGGTATGCCCGTGCTGTTTGGCCCTCGCTTCCAGAAGTTCAAGGAGGCGAAAGATTTAATCGCAGAGGGGGGAGCCTTCTCCTTTGAGACAGCTTCTGCCTTCGCATCACGCATGGATACGCTTCTCTCCTCTTCGGAGGCATTGCGAGCATCCAGCCATGCTGCCGGTCACTTTGTGCAAAGTCATGGAGGAGCTACGGCTCTCATCCTAAAGAAGATCGGGTTATAGCCTTTTTTCATCCAAACAACGGTTAAGCTGAGCCAGCTCAACGATGCGATCGAGCTGACGGAGATAATGAGAAAAGGAGGAAATACCATCACAGTATTTCCTCCTTTGTCAATGATTAGGTAAGGGGGAATAAATAGGATTAGAATGTGTAATCAATACCGAGGCCAAACACTTTGTTGGTACGGCTATATACGTTCGTGCCACTGGCCACACCCGTGTAAGCCTTCTCGTAATCGGAGTACGTCGTCCAGAAATAGGCAACGTTCATCTTCAAATGCTCATTCAAGTTGATCTTCGCACCAAAGCCCAATGAATAAGAGTCGCATGAGAAGCTGATGTCGCTCTGGAACCCATCAGCCAAGCCGTAATCCGTACGCTGGTAACCACCACTCAGCGTCACATACTTGTGCGCATCCCACTCGATACCGGCCAAATACTCATTCGTGCCACGCTCCAACGACTTCTGTTTATCATCGGCCATCGAAGCCTGCTTGTCAAAGTAACGGTGATACTCCACGGTCGCACGCAAGTTAGGCAAGAACTCGTAGCCCAAGGCCATCGTCAACAGAGCGGGAATATCGTTGGGTGTATTCACACCATCCTCGAAAGCCTTCAGTGAGCCCGTCGGATCCACCAACTTATGGGTCTTGTTCTCCAAGTTGAGATTGGTCATGAACTCATATTTTACACCGACTGTAAAACCTTTATAACGAGCGTCAACACCCAAGATCGGTGTCAAGCCCCAACCCTTCTGGTCACAATCGAGTGCCAAGTCGAACTTACCCTCGCTCACTAGTTCAGCAGGAATCATGCCTCCCACCTGACCTGCCAACTCCGGGTTAAGTTGCTGCACCAAGCCAAGTGCGGTTTGCAATCCTTTCTGATAGGCCTGCAAATACTCACCTTTGATGCTGGAGTTCAAGAAGCCCTCGTAACCACCAGAGAAATAGTTCATACGACCACCTGCAAAGACCGACAACCAATCGTTCACCTTATAGGTCACGCCCAATTGCAAACCATAGATAAACTGACGACCCTCCAAAGCGCTCTGGATCGTGTACATATCGCTAACTGGCTTACCAGCCATAGGTCCGTTCGGATCGATCATCCCATTGGCCAACTGAGCCGCACCCAAAGCGATGTCATACAACGAACGCACGGAAGAGTCAAACATAGGCAGACCATTGTCGAAAGAGCACTTTCCACCACCACCTACGACCGCAAACGAGCCAGAGAACACCCAATCTCCCTTCTTATAGGCAGCGAAAAGACTGGGAATAACCGGAGCAGAAGCCTTACCTTTGTAGAACTTGTTATACTCATTACCACCCAGAGCCATCTGTCCCATCCCCAATTTGGAGAGATCCAATCCAAGAGAAGCACATTTATAGCGGGCATCGATGTTACGCTCTTGGGCCGCATTTTGGATGTTCAACGAAAGGGTAAGCCCATCTTTCTCTAAAAAGGCCAAACCTGCGGGATTGGAATAAACCGCATCAATCTCCGTTGACGCACCTCGTGCGAGCATACGCAAGAAAGAGATATGCTGATTGGTGTTCGTCAAATAACCACCGGCAAACGCCAAGTTCGAAGCCATCCACATCGCGGCTCCCATTAAGATTGTTTTCCTCATACTGTGTGTATTTATTTATCAAAATCGGCCGCAAATATACATACTTTTCCCTATAATTGCACATATTCAATCAAAATGTGCAGCACAAAACAGTCTTTTTTGTGCAATATCACTTTCCCTTCATTCACGTTATTTATAGGCTCAACGGCTGAAAGAACCACCCGATTCCGCTACTTTTGTGATATGGAACAAGTATATGCTTTTTATGAGGAGCGGATCGCCCTCCATCGTGCGCATCTTGACGCACTGAAACGTCGTATGCATCAAATCGGAACCCTCCGGCTGTTGCTTGTTATAGGAGCCCTCATCTTGCTCTGGTTATTGCGAGCGGGATCCAGCACCTTGTTAGGCATGACCTTTATTGCCTTTGCTCTCCCTTTCAGCTTGCTCATGATTTGGCACAACCGATTAGATGCACGCAAAACGTATGAGGAGACCTTGGTGGAGCTGAACCAAAATGAGCTAAAAGGCTTGGATTATGATTTCAGTGCCTTCGATGGGGCACCTGAGAAAGCGGACAGCCAACATGCCTTCAGCCTCGATCTGGATCTATTCGGAGAGCCCTCCCTGTTTCAATCGATCAACCGCACCGTGACCACGTTTGGCAAGGAGCGGTTGGCACACTGGTTCTTACAGCCCTTGGATCAGAAAAAGGCCATCGAACAGAGACAGGCAGCCATCCAAGAATTGGCTCGCCTTACGGAATTCCGACAACAGTTCTATGTCGTCGGACGCACACACCTACAGGCGCAAAACCATTCATTCGACCCTGAACGGTTGCAACGGCTTGCCTCAACGCCCACCCGTTTCCGTGCGCAGCCCATTTGGCACATCCTCATTTGGCTGGTTCCTGCCCTATGGCTACTTGCCGCAGGAGGCTATCTGATGGATTGGCTCCCCGGCTCCTTCTTCAATCTGTTCATTGTAGGCAGTATGCTGGTCGCTTATGCCCCCACAAAACAGGTGAACCGCATCTACAACGAGGTCAATAAGTTAGAGAGCCTCTTCAAAGGTTATGCCGAGTTGCTACGCATGACCGAACAGACACCCTTCACAGCTGCCCCTCTGCAAGAGCTGCAAGCCACTTTGATGCACGAACAGACATCGGCTTCGCAAGCTATCCGTCAGCTCTCCCGCTATATCGGCGGTTTGGATCAACGCTTTAGCTTAGCCGGTATCATCCTGAACGTGTTGATACTAAGAGATATTCGTCACGCCCTATTGATAGAGAAGTGGAAAGCCACCTATGGCACTCAGCTCGGCCAATGGTTTGACACGTTGGCCCAGGTGGATGCCTATAACTCGTTAGGAGGTTTCGCTTTCAACCATCCGGATTATGTCTATCCACACCTTTCTGATCACTACTTCACGATAGAGGGCAAGGAGTTAGGCCATCCCTTATTGGACAGGAAACGTTGCGTACGCAACGACATCCACTTGCCCAAAGCCCCCTGGTTCCTGATCATTACCGGAGCGAACATGGCAGGCAAGAGCACCTATCTGCGTACCGTGGGCATCAATTACCTCTTGGCTTGCGTAGGCGCACCGGTGTTTGCCAAGGAGTTCACACTTTGTCCGGCTCATTTAGTGACCAGCTTGCGTACCTCCGACTCCCTGACCGGCCACGAATCCTATTTCTTTGCGGAGCTGAAACGACTCCAGATGATTATCCAGCGGCTACAGCAGGGCGAACGTCTGTTCATTATTTTAGATGAGATCCTCAAAGGCACCAACTCCATCGACAAACAAAAGGGATCATTGGCTTTGATGCGCCAATTAGTCGCTCAACAGGCTTGTGGCATCATCGCCACCCACGACTTGGTATTGGGCGATTTGGAAAAGGAATACCCCGAGGCGGTCAAGAACTATTGTTTCGAAGCGGATATAAAAGAAAATGAGCTATCCTTCTCCTACCAACTCAGAGAAGGGATAGCTCAAAATATGAATGCCTGTTTCCTGATGCGGAAGATGGGAATCACGCTTTAATTCCCAAATTTACTCTTGATCTCCGGTAATGCCTTCTGGATATCCGCAATACGAGTCGCATCACTGGGGTGCGTGCTCATGAACTCCGGTGTAGCACCACTACCGCTTGCCGACATTTTCTTCCAGAAACTGAGGGCCACATCCGGGTTATACCCAGCCATCGTCATAAAGACCAAACCCATGTAGTCGGCCTCTGTCTCATGCTTGCGAGAGAAGGGCAGCATCACACCATACTGCGCACCCACACCATACACCGTGGAGGCCACCTGCTGCACGGCTGCGCTCTTGTTGCTCACCGCCTGTCCCAAGATGGCCGCACCATATTGCGCCATCAACTGCTGACTCATGCGCTCATTGCTATGCTTCGCCACCGCATGAGCCACCTCATGCCCAACAACCACAGCCAACTCATCCTCCGAGCCAATGATCTTCATCAGGCCCTCATAAACCACAATCTTACCACCCGGCATACAGAAAGCGTTCACCTGATCGTCCTTCACCAAGTTAAACTCCCAAGCGAAGTTCTTCACCTCGCTCTCCAATCCATTCTGTTTCAGATACTGCTCCGTAGCAGCCGCAATCTTCTGTCCCACACGGGTCACCATAGCGGTTTGCGTCGTGTTACTCGACTTCGTCGCCGTCTTGATGTAATCGTTATACTGTGTCAGACTCGAAGAGAGAACCTCCTGATCAGACACCAACAACACCTGCTTACGCCCTGTCAATGGAACGCTCGAACAACCCGCCAACAGCAGCAAGGCCATCGCTAAACTTAGTAACTTCTTCATAAATCTCACCAATTTTATAGCCGCAAAGATAGTGCTTTTATTTACTCTCCCGCAAACATAGATTTCCCAATATCGCATAAGCGAAATAGGCGTGCCCATTGATCACCCTCATAGCGGCGTTAAAGAACTCAAAACATTTTTGGAATCGGATTTTTATTCGTTATTTTGCGCCAAAATTAGGAGATGTGTGCCTTTTACGCATCTCCTTCGTTAATTTAAAGCATGAATTGAATGGCCGATTATAGAAAAGTGGGTACCGCTTCCTTTTTTCACTCCCGTTTGACCTCTATCATCAGTATTGCTTTGGTGCTATTCTTGATGGGATTGATCATGTTGATGGGATTATTAGGAAATAAACTCTCCGTGTATGTCAAGGAGAATCTATCCTTCTCCATTGTTCTGAAAGACAACATCAAAGAGACAGAGATCAAGAAGATGCAAACCAAGCTCGATGCCCTGCCCTACATCAAATCGACAGCCTACATCTCGAAGGAGCAAGCCGCCAAGGAGCTGGAGGAGGAGTTAGGCGAGAATCCAGAGACCTTTTTAGGATTCAATCCGTTGCAAGCCTCTATTGAGGTTAAGCTACATGCTGACTATGCCAACCCAGACAGCTTGCCATTGATTGAGAAAGCGATCAAAAGCTACACAAGTGTGGATGAGCTGCTTTACCGCAAAGACATGATGGAGCTGGTACACAACAACCTGCAACGTTTAGGGGTGATTCTTTTGACATTGGCTGCCGTATTGACGTTGATCTCGTTCGTCTTGATCGGCAACACGATCCGCTTGCTGATCTACTCCAAACGATTCCTGATTCACACGATGCAACTGGTAGGAGCGACAGCGGGATTCATCCGTGCCCCTTTCATCCGTTACAATTTAGTGAGTGGGCTAATCGCCTCCTTGTTAGCGATCATGCTACTAACCGGGTCTTTGTATTATTTGCAGCATGAGCTGGATGGGTTCATCCAGCTGTTGGATATGCGCTCCTTGCTGATCGTGGATGGAGCGATGCTGGTATTAGGTCTCCTCCTGTCCACCATCGCAACGGTTTTCGCCGTGAACAAATACCTGCGTATGAAGGTTGATCAATTATACTATATATAATAAGGTAAGAACTATAAATCAAGAAGAGAATGGCAAAAAGAGATTTCGCTTTTGGAAAAGAGAATTTTGTATGGATCACTGCGGCGATCGTATGTATTATTTTCGGTTTCCTGTTGATGAGCGGAGGTGGCTCAGGTGACAGCACTTTCAACCCTGAGATTTTCAGTGCTCGCCGAATTGTTGTAGCACCCATAGTGACAGTAATTGGTTTTGTGATGATGGTATGGGGCATCTTGCGTAACGGAAAAAGTAACGGCATTACAGAATGAGCACGATTGAGGTTATTATTATTGCGATCATTGAGGGCTTGACGGAGTTTTTACCCGTCTCCTCCACAGGTCACATGATCATTACGCAAAGTCTGTTAGGCGTAGAGAGCACAGACTTTGTCAAGGCATTCACCGTGATTATCCAGTTTGGTGCGATCCTTTCGGTGGTATGCCTCTATTGGCAACGCTTCTTCCGACTGAACCCGGGGCAAGTAACCGATTGGCGCAGTTTCATCCATAAGTTTGATTTCTATTGGAAACTGTTGGTGGCTTTCCTGCCGGCTGCCATCATCGGTTTTCTGTGCGGCGATTGGATCGATGCGATGTTAGAGAATGTTTGGGTAGTGGCCACCATGCTGGTGCTGGGCGGTATCTTCATGTTGTTCGTGGATAAGCTGTTCAACCATCCAGACGAGTCGCAAGAAATCACAGAGAAGAAGGCTTTGGCCATCGGATTCTTCCAGTGTATCGCCATGATTCCCGGTGTCTCCCGTTCCATGGCTACGATCGTTGGCGGTATGGCGCAACGCCTCTCCCGCAAGACAGCGGCTGAGTTTTCTTTCTTCTTGGCTGTGCCCACCATGTTCGCGGCTACGGCTTATAAGGTATTGAAACTGTTTTTGGCACCGAATGGCATGGAGGTACTGAGCGAGAATATCACCGCATTAGTGGTGGGTAACGTTGTGGCCTTCATCGTGGCTTTGTTAGCCATCAAATTCTTCATCGGGTTTGTCACCCGCTACGGCTTCAAGGCCTTTGGTTACTATCGTATCGTTGTGGGCGGATTGATCTTGGTGATGTTATTTTTAGGATATAACTTGCAGATTGTCTGATGGACTTCATAGCTGGAGAGATACTTTATTTCAACAAGCCCCTGAAATGGACCTCGTTCGATCTGGTCAATAAGTTTCGTTATAAGCTCAGTCGTAAGCTACATGTCAAGAAGATCAAGGTAGGCCATGCAGGCACCTTGGATCCCTTGGCCACTGGCGTGATGATTGTCTGCACCGGAAAGGCTACCAAGCGTATTGATGAGTTTCAATACCAAACGAAAGAATACATAGCCACCTTGAAGTTGGGTGAGACCACTCCCTCGTTCGATCTGGAAAAGGAGGTGGATGCGGTCTATCCCACGGAACATATCACGCAGGCCATGGTGGAAGAGACATTGAGCCATTTCTTAGGGACCATCGAACAGATTCCCCCGGTCTTCTCGGCCTGCAAGGTGGAAGGGAAACGTGCCTACGAGCTGGCTCGCAAGGGCGAGGAGGTCAACTTGAAGTCGAAGACCTTGGTGATCGACGAGATCGAGTTGCTGGAATATGCCCTGCCTATCATCAAGATCCGGGTAGTTTGCAGCAAAGGAACTTACATCCGTGCCTTGGCTCGTGACATTGGCGAGGCGTTGCATTCCGGAGCCCACCTGATTGGCTTGGAGCGGACACGCATCGGCAACGTGACATTGGACCAATGTATGTCACCCGAGGAGATTGACGCTTTCTTGGACAAAGCGGTTGAACCACAAACAGAAGAAAAGGAAAAATAAACAATAGCACAAAAAGCATTATGAAGCTTTCAAAATTCAAATTCAACCTGCCGACAGAGTTGCTCGCAACCCATCCGGCAGCACACAGAGACGAATCTCGGTTGATGGTCGTACACAAAGACAGCGGTAAGATCGAGCATCGTATCTTCAAGGAGATCTTAGACTATTTCGGGAAAGGCGATGTCTTTATCTTCAACAACACCAAGGTTTTCCCCGCCCGTTTATATGGCAATAAGGAGAAGACCGGCGCACGTATCGAAGTGTTCCTGTTGCGTGAGCTGAACGAGGAGTTACGCCTGTGGGACGTACTGGTTGATCCCGCTCGTAAGATCCGCATCGGCAACAAGTTATATTTCGGCGAGGATGACTCAATGGTGGCTGAGGTAATCGACAACACCACCTCTCGTGGACGTACGCTTCGCTTCCTGTTCGACGGCAATCACGACGATTTCAAGAAAGCACTCTATGCATTGGGCGAGACGCCACTGCCCAAGTATATCAACCGTCCCGCAGAACCGGAAGACGAGGAGCGTTATCAAAACATCTTCGCCACGGAAGAGGGGGCGGTGGTGGCTCCCGCAGCCGGCTTGCACTTCAGTCGTGAGTTGATGAAACGTTTAGAGATCAAGGATTGCCATTTCGCGTTCTTGACGCTGCACTCCGGATTGGGTAACTATCGGGAGATCGACGTGGAAGACCTCACCAAACACAAGATGGACTCCGAGCAGATGTTTATCAATGGCGATGTGACACGCATCGTCAACAAGGGGAAAGACGAGGGACATCAGATTTGTGCCGTAGGTACCTCCGTGATGCGTGCGATCGAGACAGCAGTCAGCACAGATGGCCACCTGAAGGAGTTCGAGGGTTGGACCAACAAGTTCATCTTCCCCCCTTATGAGTTTGGGGTGGCAAGCAGCATGGTGACCAACTTCCACCTGCCGCTCTCAACCCTATTGATGATGACCGCCTCGTTTGGTGGCTATGACCTAATCATGGAGGCTTATGACGTGGCTGTCAAGGAGAAGTATCATTTCGGTGCGTATGGCGACGCCATGCTGATCATCTAACAACGTTCGATGACAAACAGAACCGCATACATAGGGTTAGGCTCGAACTTAGGCGACCGCAAAGGAAACCTGATCAAGGCTACCGCATACTTAGCGGAAAGGGCAGGAACGATTCTTGCCCTTTCCACACTTTATGAGACAGAGCCTTGGGGCTTTGAATCAACCCATAAGTTCTTGAATGCAGTTGTCGTGTTGCGGACCTCGCTCAGCCCGATGGAGCTGTTAGACTGCACACGCCTGATAGAGTTGGAGATGGGACGGATCACGAAAAGCGACGGCTCCTATCATGACCGGCCGATCGACATCGACCTGTTGCTGGTTGACCAACTCGTGATGCACAACGAGCGGTTAACCCTCCCCCATCCGCTGATGCATCAACGACGGTTCGTCATGGAGCCCTTGGCAGAGGTAGCACCCGACATCAGGCATCCCCTATTGGGCAAAACCATGCAAGAGCTGCTCAACGAGTTATAATTGAATACTTACACCCTAAAAAAGTTCCCATTCATGGATCAAGACGTAATACAGAAAGCAATGACGCAAGGCCTTGTCTTTAAGAAAGGCAAGACAGACAACAGCGACGCTAACGGAAAGAAAATCAAGTTTTCAGACTTCCTAAAAGGAACGCATGGCTCTGATTCCGCCAAGTGGAAAGCCAGCTTCAAGTATAAAAAAGCACTACGGAATACACAGAAGAAGAAAAAATAATTATCTTTGCGCCCGAATTGACGTGGATAGATTTGTATTGCTTGCAACCACGGGAAAAAATGCTAAAAACATCCTTCCTTTGTTGCCGTTCGGCAACGAAATTTTTCCACTTCAATTCATAGATTAATTGTTTAAATGCTATGAGTTATTTATTTACCTCCGAATCGGTGTCAGAAGGACACCCCGATAAAGTAGCCGATCAAATCTCGGATGCTTTGCTTGATGAGTTTTTGGCGTATGACCCAAACTCAAAAGTAGCTTGCGAAACCCTTGTCACAACCGGGCAGGTTGTCTTGGCTGGAGAAGTGAAATCAAGTGCTTATGTTGACGTGCAAGAGGTGGCACGAGAGGTGATCCAGAAGATTGGATACACCAAGAGCGAATATCAATTTGAGGCCAAATCATGCGGTGTCTTTTCCGCGATCCATGAGCAGAGCGGCGACATCAACCGCGGCGTGGAGCGCACTGACCCCTACGAGCAGGGTGCGGGTGATCAAGGTATGATGTTCGGTTATGCCACCAACGAGACAGCCAACTATATGCCTTTAGCATTAGACTTGTCGCACAGCCTCTTGCGCGAACTGGCGAAGATCCGCAAGCAGGAGCCGGATGTCATGCCCTATCTGCGTCCGGATGCCAAGAGTCAAGTCACGATCGAATACGCTGACAACGGCACCCCTCTGCGTATCGACACGATTGTCATCTCTACGCAGCATGATGAGTTTATCCTTCCCAAAGGCATTACCCAAGAGGAAGCTGACACCGCCATGCAAAAGCGTATTGCCAAAGACGTGAAGAAGATCCTGATCCCCCGGGTCAAAGCGCAATATCCCGCTCACGTACAAGCACTCTTCAACGACCAGATTACCTATCACATCAACCCAACAGGTAAGTTTGTCATTGGTGGTCCTCATGGCGACACTGGATTGACCGGTCGTAAGATCATCGTAGATACCTATGGCGGCAAGGGTGCACATGGAGGTGGTGCCTTCTCTGGCAAGGATCCCTCGAAAGTGGATCGTTCGGCAGCGTATGCCGCTCGTCATATCGCCAAGAACATGGTGGCTGCCGGTGTAGCCGATGAGATGTTGGTACAGGTATCTTATGCGATCGGTGTAGCCAAACCGATGAATATCTTTGTCAACACCTATGGTCGGGCAAAGGTGAACCTGACAGACGGTGAGATTGCCGCTCGCATCTGGGACATCTTCGATATGCGTCCGAAAGCGATCGAGGAGCGATTGAAACTGCGTAATCCGATCTATTTCGAGACAGCCTCTTATGGCCACATGGGACGTACGCCACAGGTCGTTACCAAACAATTCTGCTCTCGCTATCTGCCGCAACCCATTGTAAAAGAGGTAGAGCTTTTCACTTGGGAGAAGCTCGACTACGTGGATCGCATCAAGGAAGCGTTTCAGATTTAATGGATATAGGGGGCGTGTCTTGGCACGCCCTCATTGTTCTTCCCTGATAATCTCTTCTGCAAGATACTTATCACTCATCGTGTATAAATCAGAAAGTCCCTCACTAATCTCCTTAAAAGTTCGGGAAGAATAGAATAATTCCATGGCATGCTCCACTGAACATTGTCTCATGGTTGCTACCAAGGCAATGATTCGCGCATATTTCATACGAAGAATTGTTCGATCTGCGGTCATAACACTAACATTTCAGATTTCACAAACAACAAATTCTCATCCAATACTCGCTGCGACGCAATACAAATCTGCCAATTAGGTTCAACATAGATTAATCGGCGAAGCGCATCTGTTTTAGACATAAGTCCTGAAAAATAAAGATCAACCGTGTCAAATACTTTATCATCAGCTACTCCTCCTTCTATCACATCATAAGGGATAACTGCCCTCCCATCACGACACGCAGCCACATAATCCAGCCATTCTTCATTATAACTTTCAAAACATTTATATCGAATAGTCTGCTTGTCAAAGCATAATTCATAGCTATTCAACACGGGATTCTTCCCACGCACTAAAATCCGGGCCGCATACTTCTCAGCTTGAGTACGTAATGGTGTTACATAAAAACCTTTCCCAAAATCCAAATAGTCTCTTGAATAAGAGATATCTGGATGTGCAACGCAAACATCTGAGGTGTGAAAAACGTTCATCTGAATTACTAATTGACAATAGGCAACATTTTTCTCTCCTTTAACAGAGAAATCAACTCATTAGTCATATATTTACGACCATACGTATGAAGCACATCGTAATACTTTACGATATAATCGGATAGAATACCTGAATCCTTCAACATTCGATAAACTTCAGACTGAGAAATATGCAGTTCATCCGCCACATTGCCTATACAGCTTGTACTAAACTCTAATTCATTCATCGTCATGTCTTTCTCCTCCTATAATTACTGCTAATACAAGAACAAAGGTACGCATTCCTTTTTCAATCAACCATCATATTTGAGACTCTTTTTACCTATGACTCTGTATTCCCCATTCCATCCTCAAAATCCATTAAGCGGAACGAGCACTGTGGGGATTAACAAGAGGAAGCCAAGGATCACCAATGTCAAAATGAACTTCCAGGCCCAGCGGAACCATTTGTCATAAGGAATACGACTGACACCCAATACCGCTATCAATACGCCCGAAGTGGGTGTGATCATATTGGTGAAGCCATCGC
>CAMGEM010000016.1 GCA_946055095.1 uncultured Parabacteroides sp.
TGTTGCCGAACATCAAGCACAACGACCAGCAGATGTTCATCACGACGGGATGCTCTATGGGAGGATTCCATGCGGCCAACTTCTTCTTCCGTCGCCCTGACCTGTTCAACGGCATGCTGGCGTTGAGCGGCCTTTACCACGCTGCCTACGGCTTCGACGGCTACATGGACGGACTGGTGTATGAGAACTCTCCGCAGGACTTCCTGCAGCAGATGCCTGCGGACCATCCGTGGATGCAGGCATACAGAGAGCGGAAGATCATCTTCTGTGTGGGACAAGGACGCTGGGAAGAGGACCTGCTGTGGAGCACCCGCGAAATGGACCGCATCCTGAAGGAAAAGGGAGTGAACAATGCCTGGTTTGACTACTGGGGATTCGATGTCGATCACGACTGGCCCTTCTGGAGAAGACAGATGCCTTACTTCGTGGACAAACTGCTGCAATAGTTTTTTCTTCGTTGCGCATTCTCTTTCATTGTAACTACTCACCTATACAAGGCTGACAAGTTGATAGGTGAGTAGTTACATGTTTACTGATAAACAAACACTGTTTACCTTTCTAATGCTTTATTTCCTTGCTGGTGGCAAGCGCAATCGTGCGATACCCATTCTTATCCACCGCACAGTAGTAATGATAGACAATGCCGTCGTGTTTCATCACGAAAGGTTTGTGCGCATAGAGCGCATCATAAGATTCTGACGGATAAATCAGTCGCTCCCCTTTCCACTCTTTCCAATTCACCAAGTCGCGGCTGATCGCAAAGGAGTCGTAGGTGGTGTAGGGATAGGCCGGGTCAAACGCTGAATAGAAGAACATCACCCACCAGTCACCCATACGCGTCAATTGCGCATCGCCAGTGATCGTTCCCTTCGTATCGTGCGCCATCACGGGATTCCCCGCATAACGTGTCCAATGTCTCATATCGTCGCTGTAAGCGATGCCAATTTTCTCCCGCACATCCTTTTCACCCACCTGTTCCGCGGCGTTGTAGAAAAGCACGAAGGGGTGTCCCTGGAAATCGGCTTGATAGATGGTGCTTTTGTAGGGAGAGCGGCTTTCCCACGCCTTAGCCTCCGCATCATCGTAGGCGAGGATTGGGCTGTCATACGTATCCCATTCGTGCGCCACTGAAGGATCACCGGATGTACTGGCAAGGCCGATACTGATGGGCAGTCCCTCATAGCCGGGAGTGGCTGAGCCCAGATAGGACATCCAGTATTGGCCCTCGTGGGGGTTCAAGGCATAGCTCCCACCCCATTCATAGTCCTGCAAGGCGGGGTATCCTCCTCGTTGATCCTTGTCCCATCCCTCTTCCGCAAAGGAGAGTACCTTTCCTAACGTTTTCCATGCCAACAGGTCATCGCTTTCGGCCAGCCAAGTCTCATAGCCTCGTCCGTCATATTGGATATAGGTCATCAGCCAACGATTGCCTTGCCTGAAAACGGTCGGGCTATCCACCATCTCGCTGTTTGCGTCAGGACGTACGACGACTCCATATTTATAGGGAGTCTTGACCTCCTCGTAAATGCGTTGCAACTCCTGCTCGTCGTTGACACTTTGCGGATCCTGCTTACTACCAGTGGATTGAGTACAAGCTATGCACAACATAGCTGTCCATAGAAAATGAACGGATTGTTTCACGATATTCATAAACATACTGTATTTTGTATTCGTATTACTTTTATCATCATTTCGTTTTCAAATAAGCGATGATAAAAACGATACAAAAATATGAAGATAAAACTACTTTAACAAAAAGTGGCCTCTCAAAGAGACCCCAGCGATCGCTATCCGCCACGTGATGTATAAAGAGACCGAGGATGCGGCTTGGAGTGCCCATAACCGCATGAATGGTGGTACCCGACACCTATCGAGAGGCGTTTATGTTGCATCGCTTCGGCAACAAGAGCTACAAGGAGATCGCCGAACTGCTTCAGGTCTCGCCCAAGACCGTGGATTATCGCATCCAACAGGCGTTGAAACAGCTACGCATCCTCCTCAAAGATTACTCACCGCTCCTGATCTGGTTAATAGGTGAAACAACTCTTCCAGTGTAGCAGTTCCTCTAAGGTAGCTCTAAGGTAAGGCTAAGGTAACGCTAAAGTAACTCTAATCTTCCTCTAATCCCCGATTAGAGAACGATTAGAGAATGATTAGAGAACGATTAGAGAAACAGTAGAGGTACTTGGGAGTTTCAGTAAATGTTCGTAAGTTCGCGGAGCGAGTTACAATTAAATGAATTGATATCATGAATAGACGTACGTTTATGCAAAAATCAGGACTGATCGTGGGTGGACTGAGTGCCGCTCCATTGTTTGGCTCCTATAATTCCCTCTATGGACAATCTGCTCCCAGTAATAAAGTGAAAGTGGCCCTGATCGGGTGTCGCAGCATGGGTTATGCCGACCTCAGTACCTTCTTGGACTATCCGGAGGTGGAGTGCGTGGCGCTTTGCGACGTGGACGATGAGTGGCTCAACAAACGGGCCGCCGACGTGGAGAAGAAGAGCGGCAAACGGGTGCCTAACCTGTATAAGGACTGGCGACGGGTGATCGACAATAAGGATGTCGATGTGGTGATCGTGGGCACACCGGATCATTGGCATTGCCTCCCGACCGTCCACGCTTGCCAAGCAGGTAAGGATGTCTATGTGGAGAAGCCCCTCGCTAACACCATCGAGGAGTGCGACCTGATGGTGAAGGCTGCCCGGAAATATAACCGCATCGTGCAGGTGGGACAATGGCAACGTAGCGACCCGCATTGGGATGAGGCGGCGGCTTACCTCCGCGCTGGCCACATCGGGCGCATCCGCACGGTGAAGGTCTGGGCATACCAAGATGGCAAACCGACCCTACCGGTCAAACCGGATTGCGAACCTCCCGCAGGCGTGGATTATGACATGTGGTTAGGTCCGGCTCCGAAGCGTCCATTCAACCCTTACCGTTTTCACTACAACTTCCGTTTCTTCTGGGACTATGCCGGAGGCTTGATGTCGGATTGGGGTGTTCACCTGCTGGATTACGCCTTGGAGGGCATGGGGGCAGACCTGCCTACTCGTGTTTGTACGGGAGGCGGCAAATTGGCCTACCCCGATGATGCCATGGAGACACCCGATACCTTGATGGCTACCTATGCCTATAAAGATTTCAACATCATTTGGGACCATGCTTGTGGCATCAACCACGGCCTCTACAACCGCAAGGAGGGGTTGGCTTTCTTCGGAGAGAAGGGCACGATGGTGCTCGACCGGGCCGGTTGGGAGGTGATCCCGGAGGTGGCGAATGACACCCCTCGTATGGAGGCGGTTCCTTTCAAGAAGGGCGAGGGCAAAGGGCTCTACAACCATGTGGGCAACTTCCTCAGCTGCATCAAGAGCCGTGAGTTGCCTCATGCCGACGTGGCGATCGGTGCCCGGGTAGCCAAGATGGCGCATTTGGCGAACATCTCCTGCCGTGTGCAGCGTGAAGTGCGCTGGGATGACACCAACCACTGTTTCATCGGCGACGAGGAGGCCACCGCTTTGGCCAAGGCTTACTATCGGGCTCCGTGGACACTGCCGACTATTTAAGGGACCATTCCCTCCGTGTCCTGCCGGGCTTGACCCGGCATCTCATCCTCTCATGATTCACAGGATAGTATGAGATTGCGGGTCAAGCCCGCAATGACACAAGACATACCGCCATAAATTACGAATAAAAAAGTAAGATATAATAATGCGTTATTGGATAATTGGGCTGTATCTGCCGATTCTACTGATTGTGGTTAGCTGTTTGGGATGTAGAGACGGGGCGCGCTCCGTCTCTACCAGTGATCCCGCTCCTATCCAAGTGGCCGTACTACGTGGGCCGTCGGTAATCGCCCTTGCTGATTGGTTGGTCAATCCCCCACAGATCGGCGGGCAAGCCGTCTCCGTGCAGGTGTTCGACGCGCCAGATCGCGTGCAAGCGGCTTTGATCAAAGGGGAGGCTGACGTGGCGATGTTGCCCATGATTAGTGCCGCGAACCTCTATAACAAAGGGGTAGCCTTGCAGCTGTTAGGCTGCCCCATTTGGGGTACACTTTATATCGTGGAGCGACAATCCATCGCTGCCAACACAACCCTGCATCTTTTTGGGAGTGGCACTACTCCCGATATTCTCACCCGTCATTACTTGCAGCAGCAGGGGTTGGATTATCCGCTCAGCTACACGTTGCGTTCGGCGCAAGAGGTGGCAGAGGGGTTGTTGGCCGGCAGGGTGGATCGGGCCGTCTTGGGTGAGCCCTTCCTCAGTCTTGTCTTACGCAAGGACAGCAGCTTGCACATCGTAGCGGATCTGAACCGACTCTCTCCACAAGACAGCATCGGTTTTGCCCAAACAGCCATTGTCTGCACTCCCGAGGCGGCCACCCATCGACAAGAGCTGTGTGCCGCTTTGCGCCGAAGCTGCGCCGAGACCAACGCTGCCCCTGAGCGGGCGATTCAGCGCTTAGAAACCCAGCAGCTATTCGCACCCGGTGCCCTGACAACGGCAAGTGTGCGTCGGTGTCGGATCGACTTCCGAGAGACGAAAGAGATCGCTTCCTCGATCGAGACGTTCCTCCGTTTGATCTACTCGTATGAACCCCGAGCACTTGGTGGCAAACTGCCTGATGCCGGATTTATCTCTCCTACCCCATGAGTCTCCGCCGCCTACTGCCAACCCTCCTTTCTGTCGGGCTACTGCTGGTCGGGTGGCAAATGATTGCCTTGACGGTCAATTTGCCCGAACTTATCCCGACCCTTCCTCGTTTGCTCCAAGCGTTGGTAGCGTTGTTAGGTACCACCTCCTTCTACCAAGCCATAGCGACCACCATCGGACGAGGCCTCATCGGATTACTCAGCTCTGCGCTCTGTGCCGGACTTACCGCCCTACTGTTAGCCCGCAGCCACTGGATGGAACAACTTTTCCGCCCTTGGCTGACGCTGCTCCGCTCTGTACCGGTCATCTCCTTTATCCTCTTAGCCCTGATCTTTCTCGATCCAGAGCGGTTGCCCTTGCTCATCGCCTTCCTGACGATTTATCCCTTGCTGACTGAGAACTTGACCAAGGGACTGAAAGCACTTCGACCAGACCTCAGCCGAATGACCCAGCAGTTTCACGTGTCTCCCTACAACCGCTTGACACAGCTCTATTATCCGCAGCTGCATCCCTTCCTGTTCAGTGGGCTCATCTCAGCGGCAGGATTTGGCTGGCGAGCCATCATCATGGGCGAGGCGTTGGCCCAGTGTACCTCTGGTATCGGTAGTGCCATGAAACAGGCGCAGAACTTCTTAGACGTACCTGCGCTATTAGCCTGGACGGGGGTAGCTATCATCGTCAGCTTCCTGACCGACAAAGGACTACGCCGACTTGCCCGTTGGCAGCCAGCCATGCGCTTCGTAGCCTCCTCACAGCCGATCGTTTATGCCCCGCTACCGACTCTTCGATTGGAGCAGGTCAGCTATCGGTATGCCATCCATCAGTTTAGCTACCATTTTGAGGCGGGCAAGACCTACGGCATCAGTGCCCCCTCCGGCCGAGGAAAGACCACGCTGCTTCAGCTGATCAGTGGAGCCTTGCAGCCAACCGAGGGTACAATCACACCCCATCCAGAAGCGGTCTCACAACTGTTTGAATACCCCCTGTTATTGCCTCAGCTGACCGCTATGGAGAATGTCATGTTGCCCCTCGCCTCCTGCTTTGCCCGTCCGGAAGCGGAGGCTATCGCCCAGGAGATTCTGGCCCAACTGCAACTCTCTGAACAGGCCAAGCAACACCCCGCCACGCTCAGCTACGGGCAGCAGCAACGGGTGGCTCTGGCTCGTGCCCTCGCCTATCCGGCTCCGCTCCTTTTACTCGATGAGCCATTTAAAGGATGGGATGAGGCACTACGCAAAGCGGTAATTCCTTATCTTCGCGGCCGGAATCGAGCCGACCGCTCCTTGGTGCTCTTGGTGTCGCACGAACCGACAGCATTGGCCGAGCTGGCCGACGAGGTGATTCCGCTTTGAACTACTAACGCAGAGTCAGACATGAATAAAAAGATTTACACCTTGATTGCCCAACTCACCGGTATCACGGAACGGCAAGTTGAACAAACGATCCAGCTCCTCGACGAGGGTGCTACCATTCCCTTCATCAGTCGCTATCGCAAGGAACGCACCGGCGGATTGGACGAACTGCAGATTGGCGCGATCAGTGGCCTGTGGGATAAGCTGAACGAACTGGATAAACGTAAGCAAACCATCCTGAATGCCATTGAAGAGCAAGGCAAGCTGACCCCTGAACTGCGGCAACGCATTACCGATTCTTGGGATGCCACAGAGGTGGAGGATCTTTATCTGCCCTACAAGCCGAAGCGGGTGACCCGGGCAGAGATCGCTCGACGCAAAGGGTTGGAGCCTTTGGCGAAACGATTGATGCTGCAAACAGGAGAATCACCCGTCAAGAGTGCGAAAAAGTTTGTGCAGGGCGAGGTGAAGAGCACAGAGGAGGCTCTGCAAGGCGCGAGAGACATCATCGCTGAGTGGGTCAATGAGCATGAGCAGGCACGCAACATCGTGCGCAAGTCCTTCCAACTGACGGCTCAACTGACCGCCAAAGTGGTTAAGGGCAAGGAGGAAGAGGGTGTCAAATACAAGGATTACTTCGCTTTTCACGAGCCGTTGAATCGCTGTTCCTCACACCGGCTGTTGGCACTGCGACGAGGCGAGGCAGAAGGGATCCTGCGTGTAGGTATCTCTCCCGACAACGAGGGTTGTCTCTCCCGGTTGCAGCGTCGGTTCGTGAAGGGGCATGGCGAGGACGCAAAGCAGGTAGCCACAGCCGTGGAAGATGCGTTCAAGCGACTACTCAAACCGGCTATCGAGACCGAGTTTGCCAACCAGAGCAAGACGAAAGCGGATGCGGAGGCGATTCGGGTCTTCTCGGCTAACCTGCGTCAATTATTGCTCGCCCCACCGTTGGGACAGAAACGGGTGTTGGGCATCGACCCTGGTTTCCGCACCGGCTGCAAAGTGGTTTGTTTAGACGCACAGGGCACACTGTTGCATTATGAGGCGATCTTCCCGCACGCTCCGCAGAACCAACAGGGTCGGGCAGCGGCAAAGGTGGCGCAGCTCGTAGCGACCTACAACATCGAGGCAATTGCCATCGGCAACGGCACAGCCAGCCGAGAGACGGAGCAGTTTATTACCTCTATTCGGTTCGATCGCAAGGTGCAGGTCTTCGTGGTCAGCGAGAATGGTGCCTCGATCTATTCCGCCTCCAAGATTGCCCGGGAGGAGTTCCCTGAATATGATGTCACGGTGCGTGGAGCGGTCAGCATCGGTCGCCGACTGATGGATCCGTTGGCGGAGTTGGTGAAGATTGACCCGAAGAGCATCGGTGTCGGACAGTATCAGCATGACGTGGATCAGACCGCCTTGAAGAAGAGCCTTGATCAGACGGTGGAGCTGTGCGTCAACTTGGTGGGCGTGAATGTCAACACGGCCAGCAAACACCTGCTGACCTACGTCTCCGGCTTAGGGCCGACCTTGGCACAGAACATCGTCAACTACCGCACGGAGCATGGGCCGTTTGCCTCCCGAAAAGCATTGATGGAGGTGCCTCGCATGGGAGCGAAAGCCTTCGAGCAGAGTGCCGGCTTCCTCCGTATTCCGAATGGGGAGAATCCGTTGGACAACTCCGCCGTTCACCCGGAGAGCTACCCGATTGTCGAGCGTATGGCCAAAGACTTGGGTTGCACCGTGAAGGAGCTGATCGAGCAAAAGGAGTTGAAGCGGAAGCTGCATTTAGCGGATTACCAGACAGCGGAGGTGGGTATGCCCACGCTCAACGACATCATGGCGGAGTTAGACAAACCGGGGCGTGACCCCCGTCAGCACATTCAGGTCTTCTCGTTCGATCCCAATGTCAAGCAGATAGAGGATCTGCACGAAGGACAGGTGTTGCCGGGCATCGTGACCAACATCACCGACTTTGGTTGCTTCGTCGATGTAGGCATCAAGGAGAATGGATTGGTACACATCTCGGAGCTGGCCGATCAATATGTGAGCGACCCCTCGTCAGTAGTCTCGCTGCATCAGCATGTGGAGGTCAGGGTGCTGCACGTGGATCTCGCCCGCAAACGTATTCAATTATCGATGAAAGGAGTATAACCAATATGAAAGAAAAAATCAATAAAACCAATGTGGCTCGCCTGCTCGACAAGGCCAAGGTGGCCTATACGTTGGTGCCTTACGAGGTGGATGAGAACGATTTGAGCGCTACGCATGTGGCGGAGCAATTAGGCGAAGACATTGCCCAAGTGTTCAAGACCTTGGTGTTGCACGGCGATAAAAGCGGCTACTTTGTCTGTGTCATTCCGGGGGGTGAGGAGGTCGATCTGAAGAAAGCGGCCAAGGTCTCCGGCAACAAGAAGTGCGAGCTGATTCCTATGAAAGAACTGCTGCCTTTGACCGGTTACATTCGGGGCGGTTGCTCTCCCATAGGCATGAAGAAACACTTCCCTACCTACCTGCATAGCACTGCCCCCACGTTCGAGCACATCTACGTCAGTGCCGGCCAACGAGGCCTGCAGGTCAAGCTCTCTCCCGCCGATCTAATCCGGGAGTCACAAGCGGAAGTGGCGGATTTATGTTAAACAAAGCATTACGGTAAACAGGTAAATATGAAAAAGATGGTAATGGGTGCTATGGCATTGATAGCACTAAGTGGCTGTGTAAGCCAAAAGAAGTACATGATCGCAGAGAGTGGCCGATTGGACGCACTGAGCCAAGTGGCTGCCTTAGAGGGGAAACTGGAGGATTGCTACAGCAACTCCGATCAGCTCAGCCAACGACTCACCCAGCTGTTGAAAGACACGACTCGTCTGGGCAGTGAACTCAGAAACTACAAGAGCTTGCTCAACTCCAACCTGGGCGAACAGGACAAGCTGAACGCCCTGTTGGGTGAGAAGATGAAGGAGTTGGAGGAGCGTGAGCAGACGATCAACGAGCTGCAAGACATGATCGCCAGCCAGCAGAGAAGGGTGCAGGAGATCTTGGGCAGCGTGAAAGACGCACTCTTAGGTTTCAGCAACGATGAGCTGACCATCAGCGAGAAGGATGGAAAGATCTACATCGCCATGTCAGACAAACTGCTGTTCACCTCTGGTAGTGCCAAGGTGGATAAGCGGGGCGAACAGGCTTTGGCGCAATTGGCCGAGGTCTTGAACAAGCAGACAGACATCGACATCTCCATCGAGGGACACACCGACAGCAAGCCGATCCACACCGCCCAATTTAGTGACAACTGGGACTTGAGCGTGATTCGAGCTACCTCTGTGGTGCGCATCCTGACGCAGAAATACAATGTCAACCCCTTGCAGATTCAACCTTCCGGACGGGGTGAGTTCATGCCGGTGGCAGACAACGAGTCAGCCGAAGGACGAGCCAAGAACCGACGGACGGAGATCATTATCGCACCGAAGTTGGATAAGCTCTACCAGATCCTGCAACAGTAAACCTCGATCCTTTTAATTAAAGAACAGGGAGACACCGATCACGCTGATCACCGCTCCGATCACCTCCTTCAACGAGACTCGCTGGTGGAAAAGCCAATAGGCGGGGGCTATGATGAAGATAGGGGTCAGCGCCATCAGCGTGGAGGCAATCCCCGCCTCCGTGTATTGCACGGCCATCAACGAGAGCGAGACACCGATGAAAGGACCGGTGATCGTGGCGAGCAACATCGCTCCCATCCCCTTCCGGTCACGCATCACCACGGGCACGGTATGAAATTGCTGACGTATCGCCATCACGCAAAGGAAACCTACCGCCCCGGTAATCGCCCGGATGAACGTAGAGGCAAAAGGCAACATCATCACCTCTGTCTCGGAGGCTCCCACAGGCAACGTGTAGTAGTTCATGCCCACCTTACTCAACACCAAGCCAACGCCTTGTCCGATGCCGGCACCAATGCCGAAGAGCACACCTTGCCAAGGCAATTTCAAGGTCAGTTTATGATGCCCTCCTTTGTTGAGCACTGAAATGCCAATACCTGTCAAGGTCACGGCCATGCCCAGCACCGCTTGCAAAGAGAGTCGCTCACCCAAGATAAACCAACCCGCAATGGCAGCCGCCACAGGTGCCAACGTCATGAAGAGCTGACCGAAGCGTGCGCCAATCCACAGGTAGGAGTTGAAGAGACAATAATCACCCAACACATACCCCACGAAGCCAGACAGCGAGAGCCAGAACCAGGCTTTGCCTCCGGCACCCACCGGAAAGGGACTTCCCGTAAACGCCCACAGCGTCAACGAGAGCATCGATAAGGAGAGCACCATGCGGAAGACATTCAGCTGCAACGAGCCGATCCGCTTACTGGCCACCTCCGCACTTAAAGCGGTGACCGTCCAAGAGACAGCCACCGCCAAAGCTATTGTTTCACCTAAATAATTCATTTGTATTTCGCTACACGCTCATCGTCAATCTTACCCTTCCAGTTCATACCGAAAGCGAAGTCGTAGGTGTTACCCTCGCTGTCGGTGTAGCAACGCATGTCGCGCGGCACATCCTCGGCCTGCTCCTCTACGGTACGCATATCAGCTGGCATCTGCAACGGCAACAGGGCAGAGGGTTCAGCCTTACCGCTGACGATGTCGAGCACGGCCTGGTTCTGCACGCCGAAGTTCACCAAGATCGCATCGGCCACGCCCTCGAACTCCGCAAAGACAGTCGGCTTATCCATCTCCAAAGAGACAATCACCGGCTTGTTGCCCATCAAACGACGAGCCTCCAAGACCGCCTGCATATCACGCTGGTTGTAGGTCTTCACGGTCTTACCTTTGTAAGAGCGGTTGGTGAAGTTCTCGAACGGATCGCCACCCGCCAAGCTGGTCGCACGGGCATAGGTAGCGGTATAGTCGTTATACTGCAAGCTGATCGGCATGTAACCATTGCCGCCCTTCTCCCGGTCGGCCTTGTCATAGCCAGTGCCGCTGTTCGGGCTGCTCATGAAGACCAACGCGAAGTCGGCTGCGTCTGGATTATCCACCGGCGTGAAATACTTACGCACTAAATCCAAGTTCACCGGATCATCCATGTGTGCCTCGCTGGTCGTACCGAAGAAGCCCATGACCGCCGGATAGTAACGACGAGGGATATAGACCTTCTTCTTCTCCGCCTGCGGCAACACGTTACCCTTGTTCTTCAGCATGACGATGGAGGCCAACTGTGCCTCATACGCCTCTTGCATGAACTCTGGGCAACCCACCGTCTTCGCTGTCTCCGCCGGATCTAAGTAGGGATTCTCGAAGAGGCCGGTACGGAAGATATTGGTCAGCAGACGCACGGCGGAAGCCTCGAAACGGGCACGCATAGCCTCCTCGCCCATCTCGGCAACACCCATTTTATAGGCTTCGAGCACCGGACCTTTGTCGTTATTACCACCAAACTGATCCACGCCAGCCAGCAAGATGCGATAGTGACGCTCAGCCACCGAGAGATGCTCCGCACCCCAAGGCTTTCCGGCGAAGGTCTCCACACCTGTCTCGTCGCCCGTGATGCCCCAGTCGGTACATACCACACCGTCGTACCCATACTGTCCACGCAGCTGATCGGTGATCAAATGATGGTTGTAGCTGTTGGCAATGTCCTCGCCATCGGGATTCATGCCAACCGAGATCGTATAGTAAGGCATGACGGCTGAGGCCTTCTGCGTAGCGCCATCCAATTTGAAAGCACCCTCTACGAAGGGCTTCTTCTGCATCTCGATGTTCTTGCCGGGATAAACCGCGTATTTGCCATAGCCATAGTGCGCGTCACGACCTGCCTCGCCAGAACCACCGCCCGGCCAGTGCTTCACCATAGCGTTCACGCTCTGGAAACCCCAGCCATCACGCAGCTCCTTATCACCGGTAGAGGTCTGGAAACCATCCACGTATGCCCGTGCCATATCGGTAGCCAAATCAACATCCTCGCCAAACGTACCGTTCACACGGCTCCAACGGGGATCGGTAGCCATATCGACCTGCGGAGAGAGTGCCGTGGCGATACCCAACGCCCGATACTCGATAGAGGCGATCTCGCCGAAACGTTTCACCACCTCCGGACGGAAAGTCGCTGCCAAGCCTAAGCTACCCGGCCACAAGGAGATCTGTCCACCACTGCCATAGTTATACTCCGTATCGGCTTGGGTGCCATGACGAGGATCTGAGCTGTTGTTGGCAGGGATGCCATGACCGATGCTCTCCACCAATGCCTGCACATTGTTGTTCCAACGAGCGGCCACCTCCGGGCTCTGCACACGTGTCACCAAGACGTGGCGCACGTTATCCTCCACCAAGAACTTCCGTTGCGCATCCGACAGGTCTGAGGCTGCCGCACCGCTCTCGTCGAAGGGCTTGCCGTTATACGTTGAGGCACCAAAGCCTTTCGAGGCACCGGGGATGGATTGGTGCGCGCTATACAGCATCAAGCCGGCGATCTCCTCCACAGAGAGTTGAGCCGCCAAATCGACCGAACGCTCCTCGGGTGTCAAACGCCAGTCCTCATAGGGATCGAGCTTGCCATCACGGTTCAAGTCCTTGAAGGCAAAGCCATCCACAGTTAACAACTTCACGCCCGACGTTGCGGAATAGCCCAGTGTGGGGCCGCCGGGTTGAGTGACGATACGGATGGAGTCTTTCTCCACCTCGCTCCATTTCTGGCCGCCGCAAGCGGTAGCCGTGAGCAACAAGGCTCCCCCTACTAACAGGTGGGTTGGCCTAAAAGAATCAAGTTTATTACACATATATATTGTATTGAGATTAGCCAAAATGGGGCGGACGCTCAGCCTCCTTACGTTGCTGACGCAAGGCTTTGCGACGCTCGATGAAGCGAAGGATATAAGCCACTGTCTCCTCCAACCCCAAGATCGAGGCATCGATGCAAAGGTCGTACGAGGCGGCCATGCCCCACGTCTTGTTCGTATAATAATTATAGTAGGCGGCACGCTGCTTGTCTTTCTTCCCCATCAGTTCGCGGGCCTCGGCCTCTGTGCCACCCTGTCGAGACAAGATGCGTTGCAGGCGGTTCTCCACTGAGCTATGGATGAAAATGCTCAGGCAAGCCGGATCGTCGCGCAGGATGTAATCGGCACAACGTCCCACCATCACGCACGAGCGTTCCGCCAAACGTCGGATCGCATCGCTCTGCAGCTTGAACAGCCCATCGTTGGAGAGCACGGAGTTATAGGGCGTGAAAGCACCACCCATGAAGGAGGAATAGCCCATCGTGAAGGCATACGACAACCCAGTAGCTGCCCGCTCATCCGCTTTCTGGAACACCTCCTCGCACAAGCCACTCTGTCGAGCTGCCTCAGAGATTAACTCACTGTCATAGTAGGCAATACCCAACTCTTGCGCCAAGCGTTGCCCGATCTCACGGCCACCGCTACCAAATTGGCGACCGATGGTTAGTATGATCTTGTCTTCCATATGTTCCTTTTTCTGAATTGATGCGACGAAAGTACAAATTATTTATGAAATGACTTACAACCGAATCCGATAGATTGTGAAACTAAAGGGTTGAAGCGTGACAGCCATCTGGTTGCCCTCGCACGTGAAGGCACTCGCCTCCGGGCGAAGCCGGTCAGGTTGCTCCAGCGTGTTCACCGCCTCCAAGTCCATCGAGTGAAGCCGGATGCATTGCCCGGTATGTGTCTCGTTGGAGAGGCCTTGCAGCTGAATCTTGGCGTGACGCACTTGCATACCCGCATTCACCACCTTCAAGATCAACTCGTTGGTGCGCTCATCGAGGGCGGCCGTAGCGTAGAGCGACTGCTCACCCGTCAAGGGTTTCCCGCTGCGCAGGAAGGGCACGACACGGGTGCCCGCATGATGGCTATAAAGCTGTTGCACATAATAATTCGGTGTTTTCATCACGCTTAGATTGTCAAACCAAATCAAGTCGGGTCGCCATTGCCAAGCCTCCACATGGGCGAACAGGGGCGCATAGGTAGCGAGCGGCACCACGTCGGCATTGCGCTCCAAGCCGGTCATGAAAGCGGCCTCGCAGAGGGCTGTCAAGAAGCTATTGGCTTTGTTTTCCGCATGGCAGGCATACTCTCCGGCGAACACCTTCGGCCCTTCTCGATCATAGCTGTCGTAGCGATCGGCGTTCGAGAGGAACCACTCCGGCGAACGGTAGTAATGCTCGTCCACCAAATCGACTTGCAGCCGACGCATCTCCGGCCATAAGTACTCAAATTGCTCACCCTCCGCGTTCGGTCCCGCACTGCCCACGATCTGGATCTCCGGGTAACGCGCCCGGATCGCCTGCACGAAAGGAGCCAGTCGCTCGGGATAAAGCTCCCCCCATTGCTCGTTGCCGATGGCGATGTATTTCAAGCCGAAAGGAGCGGGATGCCCCATCTCTGCCCGCACTTTTCCCCAGCGGGAAGTGGCAGGGCCATTGGCGAACTCAATCAAGTCGAGGGCATCGTCTATGTAGGGTTGCAACTGATCCACAGGCACATGCTGTTCCATCCCCTCGTTCTCAAACTGGCAGGAGAGGCCGCAATTCAAGACGGGCAATGGCTCCGCACCCAGATCCTCGCTCAGCTGGAAATACTCGAAGAAGCCCAAACCGTAGGATTGGTAATAGTCGGGGAATTTCTTATGCGGGAAGGTGTAGTTCCAACGGTTGATGTTCAGCGGACGGTTCTCCACCGGCCCCACCGTGTTTTTCCATTGGTAACGGGTCTCGATCGTCGTACCCTCCACGATGCAACCGCCAGGGAAGCGGAACACACCCGGTTTCAAGGCCTTCAACGCCTCCGCCAAATCGGCACGCAAGCCATTGGGACGATCGTTGAACGTATGGCGGGGGAAGAGCGAGACATGCTCCAGATCCAATGTGCCCGGTGTCTCCATCGTCAAGCGCAGGCGGGCTTTCAGCTCCGTTGTCTGGGGCTGTAACGCCAGCTTATAGGTTGTCCAGCGTTTGCCCTCTAACGTGACGCGCCCTGTCTCGATAATGTCATTGGCGGCGCTCACCAACTCCACCCGGAGCGTCAGCCGTTCGCCCTTCACTACCCGGGCATGGAAAGTCAAGTCGTAGGGTTCATTCGCCCGGATGCCCATGCCCCGGAAACCCTCGTTCTCCAAGCCCGTGTGGGTGATCTCACGATCGTAGCTCAAGCGTGCGTAGTGCGGGTTACGATCGAAGCAGGGGTTGTCGCTCCGCACCTCCACGGAGCCAAAGGGGGTCCACCCCATCAAAGCCTCTTGAAACTCAAACGAGCGGTTCTTCACCAACTCGGCATACAGGCCGCCGTCGGCACCGAAATTGATGTCCTCAAAAAAGAGGCCATACATCGTGGAGGGGATCGAAGCACCCGGTTGATCCGCCCTCACCTCGAAGGAGAGTGTCTCTCGCACCTCCTGTGCCCAACCCGTCACGGAGGCCATCCATAAACCAGCCAACACGGCGAATGGTTTCAAAAAGCTTTGTCTTTTCATGCGTTTTTCAGTGTTATGTATTTTTTAACAATGCCGCAAAAATACACTTATTCTTGTTTCTTATAGGCACATATCTACGCTTTTTTTATAAATAAATCTGAAACGATGCTTTATAACATGGATTTCATGGTGGTAATTTGAAGAAGAAAGGCTACTTTTACCGCAATTTATAAACTACAGTGTACACATGAAAGACAACTATACATTATCCAGCTTGGCGAAAGCCGATTTCAACCAGCTCATCGAGGGCAAACAGACAGCGCTTTACGTGCTCAGCAACGCTGCAGGAGCGGAGCTCTGCATCACCAACTACGGGGCGAAGATCGTCTCACTCATGGTGCCCGATCGAGACGGGAAGCTGACCGATGTAGTCACCGGCCATAAATCCATCGCCGACTACCTCACCTCCGAGGAGCCTTACTTCGGAGCGATTTGCGGACGCTACGGCAACCGCATCGCCAAGGGACGGTTCGAGATCGACGGCACGGTCTATGATCAATTGGCCATCAACAACGGCCCCAACAGCCTGCATGGTGGCTTGAAAGGCTTCAACGCCAAGGTGTGGGACGCTACCCAGAAAGACACACAGACCATCGAGTTGCAACTGATCTCGCCCGATGGCGAGGAGGGATTCCCCGGCGAGCTCCATACGACGGTGACCTACCAGCTGACTGACGACAACGAGGTGATCATCTCCTACCGGGCTGTCACGACGAAGCCGACGGTCTTGAACCTCACCAACCACTCCTATTTCAACCTCTCGGGCGCGGGCGACCCCTATGTGGGCGATCATCTGCTGCAAATCAACGCGGATTACTACCTGCCGACCGACGAGACGGCCATTCCCTACGGCCCGAAGGAGAAGGTGGAGGGCACACCGATGGATTTCCGCACACCGCACACCGTCGGTGAGCGCATCAACGACGATTTCGAGCAGCTGCGCTTCGGCAAGGGCTACGATCATACCTATATATTAAATAAGGAGGGCAAGGAGCTCTCGTTCTGCGCCCGTTGCAGCTCACCCAAGACGGGCATCGTGATGGAGACCTTCACCACGGAACCGGGCGTACAGCTCTACACCGGCAACTGGATGACCGGCAACTTCGAGGGCAAACCGGGGCAACGCTATCCCGAACGGGCGGCGCTCTGCTTGGAGACACAACATTTCCCCGACAGCCCCAACAAACCGGAGTACCCCTCCACACTGCTGCGACCGGGAGAGACCTTCCTGAGCACCACGATCTATCAATTCAGCGTAGAATAAGAACCGGATAAAATTCAATCAAGTACTAATCATAAAATTTAAATCTTAAATGGCACAACAAGCAAAACAATGGGCGGCGATTATCATGATGATCGCGCTCTTCGCGATGATCGCGTTTGTAACGAATCTCTGTTCTCCGATGGCTGTCATCGTGCAGAACCAATTTGGCGCTACCGAGTTAGAATCTCAGATCGGTAACTACGCGAACTTCATCGCTTATTTGGTAATGGGTATTCCCAGCGGTATGTTAATCGTGAAATTTGGCTACAAGAAAACAGCGTTGATCGCGTTGGGCGTCGGCATCGTCGGCATGTTGTTGGAGTTGCTCTCCGGCTCAATGGGTAGCTACCTGATCTATCTGTTGGGTGCGTTCGTCAGCGGTTTCTGTATGTGTATGTTGAACACGGTGGTTAACCCGATGTTGAACGTGCTTGGTGGTGGTGGTAACACCGGTAACCAGCTGATCCAGATCGGTGGTGCGTTCAACAGTGCTGCGGCTGTGGCTGTGTACATCATCTTGGGTGCGTTGATCGGCGAGGTAACGAAAGAGACAGGCATCGCTGATGCGGCTCCGGCTATGTACATCGCGTTGGCTATCTTCGTTTTGGCAGCTGTCGTGCTCTTCTTCACGAAGATCGAGGAGCCGAAGCAGGAGCCGGTGAAGATGGAGTTGGTGAAGGGTGCGTTGAGCTACCGTCACTTTGCCCTTGGTGCATTGGCTATCTTCTTGTATATGAGCGTTGAGGTAGGTACTCCGACCTACATGATCAAATATTTGATCGGTGAGGTAGGCATCTCTGCGGGTGTCGCTTCTTTGATCGCCGCTGTATATTGGTTCGCGATGTTCATCGGTCGTTCGGTCGGTGGTTCAATCGGTGGCAAGGTGTCCAGCCGTGCGATGGTTAGCACCGTGGCTGTTGCCGCTATCGCGCTCTTGGCGTTCGGTATCCTCTCTCCGGCCTCTTGGACGGTGAACGTTCCCGGTGTGGATTGGGCAAACCTCTCTATGATCTGGGTTGAGGTACCCATTGGCGTAGCTGCTTTCATCTGCGTAGGTCTCTGTACTTCCGTGATGTGGGGTGGTATCTTCAACATGGCTGTTGAGGGCTTAGGTAAATATACGGCTGCTGCTTCCGGTATCTTCATGACGATGGTATTCGGTTGCGCTGTGATGGTAGCTGTTCAGGCATTCGTGATCGACGTGACTGGCAGTATCTTGGGTAGCTACATCATCCCGTTGATCTGCGCAGGCTACATCCTGTTCTATGCATTGATCGGTAGCAAACCGGCTAAGAAGTAAAAACGAGTTAGAAAAGCGTGAAAGCTATGCAAGAGCAAATCAGCATAAAATTCAAGGAATTGTTTCAAACCGAGGGAGGCTTCTTCGCCTCCCCGGGGCGAATCAACCTGATCGGTGAGCACACCGATTACAACGGCGGTTTCGTCTTCCCGGGTGCGGTGGATAAGGGCATGATTGCCGAGATCAAGCCGAATGGCACAGGCACGGTGCGGGCGTATGCGCTCGACCTGAGCGACTATGCCGAGTTCGGTTTGACCGAAGAGGCTGCGCCGAAAGCCAGCTGGGCACGTTATA
This sequence comes from uncultured Parabacteroides sp., assembly GCA_946055095.1. Taxonomy (GTDB): domain Bacteria; phylum Bacteroidota; class Bacteroidia; order Bacteroidales; family Tannerellaceae; genus Parabacteroides. Next base: position 18,342 of record CAMGEM010000016.1, read on the forward strand.
TCTTCGGTGTCTGCCGGGAGATCATCAAGCGAGGTGGCAACATCCAAGGGTTCGACACGGTCTTCGCAGGCGACGTTCCCTTGGGAGCCGGTATGTCCTCCTCTGCGGCATTGGAGAGCACATTTGCCTTTGCGCTCAACGAGTTGTTCGCTTTGGGCATCGACAAGTTTGAGTTGGCCAAGATCGGTCAATCCACTGAGCATAACTATTGTGGCGTGAAATGTGGCATCATGGATCAGTTCGCCTCTGTCTTCGGTAAGGCAGGCAGCTTGATTCGCTTGGATTGCCGCTCGTTGGAGTATAAATACTATCCGTTCAACCCGGTTGGCTACAAATTAGTGTTGGTGGATTCTGTCGTGAAGCATGAGTTGGCCTCTTCCGCTTACAACAAGCGTCGCCAGTCTTGCGAGAATGTCGTGGCGGCTATCCGTCGCAACCACCCGCAGGTGGAGTTCTTGCGTGACGCTTCGATGGAGATGCTGAACGAGGTGAAGGCTGACATCAGCGCAGAGGATTACATGCGTGCGGAGTATGTGATCGAGGAGATCCAGCGTGTCTTGGACGTGTGCGACGCTTTGGAGCGGGACGACTACGAGACGGTGGGTGCCAAGATGTATGCTACGCACCACGGCATGAGCAAACTCTATGAGGTAAGCTGCGAGGAGCTCGACTTCTTGAACGACATCGCCAAGGAGTGTGGCGTGACTGGCTCACGTGTGATGGGTGGCGGCTTTGGTGGTTGCACCATCAACCTCGTGAAAGAGGAGCTCTACGACCACTTCATCCAGACGGCTATCAGCGCCTACAAGGAGAAATATGGCCGTGAGCCGAAGATCTACGATGTCGTGATCAGCGACGGCGCACGCCACTTATAATTCATTCGGCATTTTTTGCAATTGCCATATCGAAGACCCCTCAAATAGGTTGATTCTCTGGTAAGCCTATTTGGGGGGTTGCTGTTTGATAGCGGGAAAAAACAACTGTAAACTGTAAGAACTGTAAGGGGTACACGCTCAACACACGAACGGCCAGAAGTTCTCAGGGGTCACCACCTCAAAGGTAGAACCGGGATAAGCTTTCGCGAATGCCTGAGGCAACTTGGCCTTGGCCTTGGCATTCCATTTGAACTCATAGGTGTGCAACATCCCATCTTGCTCCTCGATGAGGTCAATCTCCTGCTGATCATGGTTACGCCAGAAATAGAGCTGCGCGTAATTGCAGGCGTAAGCGTTCCGCTTCACCCGCTCACTCACCATCAGATTCTCCCAAAGCGCCCCCACATCCGTGCGCAAAGCCAAAGGAGCAAAGTTGGAAATGACCGCATTCCGCACGCCATTGTCATAGAAATAGACCTTCTTTCCCTTCTTGATCTCATTGCGTAGATTCCGGCTGAACGAATCCAAACGGAACACCACGAAGCACTTCTCCAACAGGCCAATATAGGTCTCTACCGTCGCCCGGTCAACCCCCAACAGATTGCTCAGCTCGTTGTAAGACACCTCGCTACCCAACTGCAAGGCCAACGCCCGCACCAGCTTCTGGATCAGTTCGGGCTTCTTGATGCCATTGTAAGCGAAGAGATCCTTATACAGGTAATTGTTCGTCAGCGACATCAAGGTGCGCTTGGCATCTGCCGGCTCAGTCACCACCTCCGGATAAAGCCCATAAATCATACGATTCTCCAACAAGCGGTTCTCCTCCCGTTGGGAGGTATCAGCGGCCAATTCGGAGAGCGAGAAGGGATAAAGGTTGTATTCGAGCAACCTGCCGGTGGCTGGCTCATTGATGTCATTGGCCATATCCAACGAGGAGGAGCCCGTGACGATCACCTGCGTATCTAACTTCAAATCGCCAATCATCTTCAAGGTCAAGCCGATATTTCTCACCCGCTGTGCCTCGTCGATAAACACCAACTCATAGGGCGACAGCAGTTGCCTCAGCTCCGTGGAGGATTTCCCCTCCAAGGCCAAGACATCATCCAGGTTATCGCAGTTGAGCGAAAGCACCCGCTTCTTGCCCTCCAAGAGCCCACTGAGCAAGGTGGTCTTCCCTACTTGCCGTGCGCCTAACAGCACGATTACCTTCTTCCGCTTGTAATCGTTGATGATCGAATGTGTTACTACTCGTTGTATCATAGCCTATGTTTGATGGATTGATGCCACAAAGGTAGTGTTTTTTCAGGGGCTATTCGCAAAATTCGGCCGAATTTGTCGATTGTATTCGCAAATTTCAGCTGAATTTGTCGATTGTAAACGCAAAATTCAGCCGAATTTGTCGATTTGCTCCTACTCCTCCACCCGTAACCAACAGCCTTGCCCTCGGTTGAAGGCTTTGCG
>CAMGEM010000017.1 GCA_946055095.1 uncultured Parabacteroides sp.
GGTGATCCGGTAGGCGAGACTATGCTGTTGCATCCCGCTGTCAGCATCCAAGTCGCATTAGCCGCTACCTCTATCCTGCTCTTGGCGGGACTCTTGGCGGGTTTGATTCCCGCTTGGCGAGCGATGCAGATCAAGGCGATTGATGCGATACGGGAGGAGTAGAACGAGAATTTTGAATGTTAAGTGTTGAATTTTGAATATTGAAAGCATATTGTTGTCATGAAGAAGCAATGGATTAACAAGAGTTTACGCATCATCCTGTTTACGGGTATCGGTGCAGCCGTCATCGGCACATTCTATTTTCTTTGGAAAAAGTCACAGCCGGTTGTGACGGTGTATGAGGTCGTTTCGCCTAAGCGAGACACGGTGGTTACCAAGACGGTAGCGACGGGCAATGTGGAGCCGCGCTACGAGGTGGAGATCAAACCGCAGATCTCTGGCATCATTGCCGAGTTGCGCAAGGAGGCCGGTCAGATGGTGAAGGAGGGAGAGATTATCGCAACCATCAAGGTGATTCCGGAGATGGTGCAGCTGAATAGTGCCGAGAGCCGGGTCAATGTGGCGGAGATCTCGTTGAAACAGGTGGAGGAGACCTACAAGCGGGACGAGCAGCTTTTCAAGAAGGGGGTGATCGCCCAGGAGGATTTTGACGTGAGCCGGGCAAACTACTTGAAGGCGGTGGAGGAGCGAGACAATGCGCAGAGTGCGTTGGAGATCATTCGCGACGGTATCGCCAAGAACTCCAATGTCTCCAGTACGACACAGATTCGCAGCACCATCACCGGTATGATTCTCGATATTCCGGTCAAGGTGGGAAACTCAGTGATTCAGGCGAACAACTTTAACGATGGTACCACCATCGCAACGGTGGCCGATATGGGCGATATGATCTTCAAAGGCAATGTGGATGAGACGGAGATCGGACGCATTCACGAGGGAATGCCCATCAAGCTGACCGTCGGTGCGATGGAAAGTCGGGCGTTCGATGCACAGTTGGAGTATGTCTCTCCGAAGGGTGTGGAGAAAAACGGAGCGATTCAGTTTGAGATCAAAGCGGCGGTGACGATTCCGGCGGATGCCTTTATCCGTGCGGGGTATAGCGCCAATGCGGAGATTGTGTTGAAGCGGGCGGAGAATGTGTTGACCGTGCCGGAGAGCACGATTGAGTTCAGTGGCGATTCGGCGTTCGTGCAGTTGGTGAAGCAGGAGCAACCGGAACAGCTGTTCGAACGTAGGCAGGTGCAGGTGGGCCTTTCGGATGGCATCAACATCGAGATTCAAGAGGGGTTGACGGAGCAGGACAAGGTGCGTGGCGCTGCGATCGACCCGACGAAAAAGGAGGAAGCCAATCAATAAAAGGAGGTGAATATGAAACGGATAATCGTAGGGGGCATGATGGCCTTTCTGTCAGCGATAGCTCCCGCTAATGCGCAAGAGCAAACGGCTCCTTGGAGTTTGGAGGCTTGCATCAACTATGCCTACGCCAACAACCTTCAGTTGAAACAGAAGATGGAGGAGCAGGAGGCACGCAAGGTGGAGCTGCACACGAGCAAGCACAGTTGGTTGCCGGCGGTGAATGCCAACATGGGGCAGAGCTTCCAGTTCGGGCGCTCCACCTCGAAGAGTGGTGTGATCGTGGATCAGAATGCGGCCAACACTACCTTCAACATCAATTTGGATATGCCGATTTTCGATGGCTTCAAGATTCCGAACGACATCGCGGCTCGTAAGCTCGATCTGCAAGCGGCCATCGAGAGTTTGAACAAGGCAAAGGAAGATTTGGCAGTCAATATCGCCTCCTATTACCTGCAGGTACTTTATAATAAGGAGTTGCAGCGGGTAGCGCAATTACAGGTCGATTTGGATCGGGAGCAGGTGAATAAAACCGAGGCGATGGTGAATGCCGGCAAGGTGCCCCTCTCGCAGCTCTACGACATCAAGGCGCAGTTGGCGAGAGATGAGGTGACCCTCACCGAGGCGACCAACAATGTACAGTTGGCTTTGCTCGATCTGGCGCAGAGCTTGGAGTTAGAAAGGAGCGATCGCTCGTTCGATGTCGTGACCCCGCAGATTACGGATGCCGTAGCGGAAAACATGAGTAGCATCCTGCCTCCCGAGACGATCTTCGACCAAGCGGTGACCTTCAAGCCGCAGATCAAGGAGCAGGAGTATCTGTTGGAGAGCCAAAAGCGGATGCTAAAGGTGGCGCAGGCGGGCTATTACCCCAAACTCAACTTCGGTGCCTCCTACAGCAACGGCTATTACCACACCAGCATGGGTGGTGAGTTTGCTGATACCCGCTCTTTTGGCGATCAGTTGAAACAGAATGGGCAGAAGATCGTCGGCTTCTCGCTCTCCATTCCGCTGTTTAACCGGTTTCAGGTGCGCAACAGTGTGCGCTCGGCTCGCATCGGGATCAACAACCAGCAGCTACTGTTAGAGAACAGCAAGAAGACGCTCTACAAAGAGATCCAGCAGGCCTATTACAATGCGACGGCTGCCCAAGAGAAATACACCGCTTCAGACAAGAGCGTAGCCTCCAGCCGAGAGGCATTCAGCTATGCCCAAGCCCGTTACGAAGCCGGAAAGAGCACCGTCTTCGAGTTCAACGAGGCCAAGACGAAGTATGCGCAGAGCTTAGCCGAGCAAGCGCAGGCCAAGTTCGATTTCATCTTCCGGGCAAAGATCCTCGATTTCTACCGAGGCACCCCCTTGAAACTCTAAAAGAACAGCCTAAAAAACGTTGCCCGTGGCCCGAAAAAATCACGGGCAATGTTTTGAAAAACCATGGGCAACGTTTGAAAAAACTACGGGCAATGTTTTCCAAAACGATGGGCAATGTTTTTTGAAATTACGGGCAACAGAATTTACGCCTATGAGCCATGCTATTTTGGCCTGCTCCTTTCTGTCAGATACTATCTTCAAATGTACGAATAAAAAAGGCTGCACCTTTGGGGGATGCAGCCTTTCCTTTATATAGGTAATCGATAATTAGTCTCTCGGCTCTCTGCGACGCTCCGGACGCTCACCACGATCACGACGAGGACCACGGTCGCCACGCTCACCACGTTGCGGACGCTCCGGACGTGCGGGACGCTCCTCATAACCCTCTGGCTTCGGGATCAGCACACGGTGAGAGAGTTTGAACTTACCGGTCTTCGGATCGATGTCGAGCAACTTCACGGTAATCTTATCACCCTCTTTCAAACCAGCCTGCTCAACCGTCTCTAAGCGACGCCAGTCGATCTCAGAGATGTGCAACAGACCATCCTTGCCCGGCATGAACTCTACGAACGCACCGTAGGGCATGATGGAAGAGATAGTTCCCTCATAAACCTCACCAATCTCAGGCACGGCAACGATTGCCTTGATCGCACGGATCGCTGCGTCGATCGTCTCCTTGTTGGAAGCGGAGATCTCGATCTTGCCCACACCGTCGATCTCGTCGATAGAGATAACCGCACCGGTCTTCTCTTGGATACCCTGGATGATCTTTCCGCCCGGGCCGATTACGGCACCAATGAACTCCTTGGCGATGGTCATGGTCTCGATGCGCGGTGCGTGCGGCTTCAAGTCGGCACGTGTCTCCGGCTGCGCCTCCATGATCTTACCTAAGATATACTCGCGACCGGCCTTAGCCTGTGCCAATGCGTTCTCCAAGATCTCGTAAGAAAGACCATCTACCTTGATATCCATCTGGGTAGCGGTGATACCATCTTTCGTACCAGTCACCTTAAAGTCCATATCGCCCAAGTGATCCTCATCGCCCAAGATATCGGAGAGGATCGCGTAGTTCGTACCCTTGTTCTCAGAGATCAATCCCATAGCGATACCCGAAACAGGCTTCTTCATCGGAACACCTGCGTCGCGCAAGGCCAATGTACCGGCACATACGGTAGCCATGGAAGAGGAACCGTTAGACTCCAAAATATCAGAGATCACACGTACGACATAGGGATAATCGGCCGGGATCATGCGCTTCAACGCACGGTGTGCCAAGTTACCGTGACCAATCTCACGACGGCCAACACCACGCTGTGCCTTTGCCTCACCCGTTGAGAAGGGCGGGAAATTATAGTGGAGCAAGAAACGCTCTACACCATGGTTGAGCACATCATCCACGATCTTCTCGTCGCTCTTAGTACCCAGTGTCACGGTAGAAAGTGATTGTGTCTCACCACGTGTGAAGATTGCGGAACCGTGAGGACCGGGCAGGCAGTCTGTCTCGATCCAGATCGGGCGGATCTCCGTCGTCTTACGGCCATCCAAACGCTTACCCTCATCGAGGATCGCACGGCGCATCGCCTCTTTCTCTACATCGTGGTAGTAGCGGTTGATCATCTCCACCTTCTCGTCGGTCAGCTCCTCCTCGGAGAACTGTGCCTTATACTCCTCCACGATCTTCTCGAACGCTTCCGCACGCTCCTGCTTGCCAGTGCCTGATACCGAAACTGCATAAGCCTTGTCGTAGCACTTGTCGTGTACATCCTTACGCAACTCTTCGTCGTTCACCTCGTGGCAGTACTCGCGCTTCACCAACTTGCCGCAAGCCTCTGACAGCTCCAACTGTGCCTGGCACTGTTTCTTGATCGCCTCGTGAGCCACCTTGATCGCGTCCAGCATCTCAGACTCTTGCACCTCGTCCATCTCGCCCTCCACCATCATGATGTTGTCGAGCGTAGCGCCTACCATAATATCAATGTCAGCTTTCTCCAATTGCGTATAGGTCGGGTTGACAATGAATTGTCCATCCACACGTGCTACACGGACCTCAGAGATCGGGCCTTCGAAAGGAATGTCGGAAACCGCCAATGCAGCGGAAGCGGCCAAACCAGCCAACGCATCTGGCATATCCTCGCCATCCGCAGAGAAAAGAATAATGTTTACATACACCTCAGCGTGGTAATTGCTCGGGAAAAGCGGACGCAAAGCACGGTCCACCAAACGAGCTGTCAGGATCTCATAATCAGACGCCTTTCCCTCTCTCTTCGTGAAACCTCCAGGGAAACGTCCGAATGCGGAATATTTCTCTTTGTAATCAACTTGCAGCGGCATGAAATCAACTCCCGGATTTGCGTCTTTAGCGGCACATACGGTAGCAAGCAACACGGTGTTGTTCATACGAACGGTTACCGCTCCATCTGCTTGCTTCGCCAACTTTCCGGTCTCGATGGTGATGGTACGTCCGTCACCCAATTCGATCGTCTTGTTAATTGGATTAAGCATAATCTTACTTTCTTATTTTCTATCTGTCAAAAAATCGGCGCAAAGGTAATGAAAGTTTGGCTGTAATTCCATGGAAATGAAAAGAAATAAAGTCGATCGCTTACTTTTTTGAAAAAAAGGCTGGAAGAAATGGCGATTATGCGTGCCACGAATGTAAAATAATGTATATTTGCAGCGCAAATAAATCATTTACGACCTAAGAAAAGAATGAAACACGTATCTATTCATTTATTCGCTGTCCTTTCCTTGTTGATTGGATCGTTCACGGCTTGTGACAACCAGTCGGAATTTACGGTGAAGGGTGTCGTTTCGGATGCCGATGGCCAAGTGATGTACTTGGAGAATGTGGGTGTCTCCAACGTGACGTTGATGGACTCCGTAAAGTTGAACGCGGCGGGTAAGTTCCAATTCAAGAAGCCCCGCCCGGCCTATCCTGATTTCTATCGGTTGCGGCTGAACAACCAGTTGATTAACTTCTCGATCGACTCCACGGAGACTGTCTCTTTCGTGGCGGATGCCGAGACCTTCGCGACCTCTTACACGGTGGAGGGCTCTGAGAACGGCAAGGCGATCAAGAATATCACCTTGGCGCAATTGGATGCCAATCAGGTGATTCAACGGTTGCGTAAGGCGTATGAGGCCGGTGAGGTGTCGGATACGCTCTATGCGGAGGAGGTAAAGAAGGCGGCCAAAGCCTACAAGGAGGTAGCGCTGCAATACATCTATTCCGCACCGATGTCTTCGGCAGCCTATTTCGCCCTGTTCCAGCAGATTGATGGCCTGCTCTTTTTTGACCTGTATGATGCGACCGACTCAAAGGCCTATGGAGCGGTGGCTACCAGCTTCAACCATATCTATCCGGATAGCCCTCGCTCGAAGCACCTCTATAATTTAGCGTTGCAGTCGATCAAGGTGATCCGTAGCAAGCGGGAGCAGCCGGCACCGACCAATCTGGCGGCTATGGCCGACCGAGAGGTAGGTTTCATGGAGATAGCGTTGCCTAATTTGCGTGGAGAGACCGTGAAGCTCTCTGACGTGGCAGAGGGCAAACCTACCTTGATCAACTTTACGGCTTACGCTTTGGAGTGGTCGCCTGCGTTGAACATGACGTTAGGGGAGTTGTATGCGACCTATCATAGCAAAGGGCTGGAGATCTACCAGGTGTCGCTCGACGAAGACTTGCACTTCTGGAAGAACGCCGCCTCCAACTTGCCTTGGATTTGTGTGCGTGATCCGCAGTCGGTCTATTCGTCAGTGGCCGCCCTCTATTACGTACGTCAACTGCCTGCGCTCTTCCTGTTAGACAAGAAGGGTAATTTGGTGAAGCGTATCGAGGATTTGAAAAACTTGGAGGCTGACGTGAAGTCAGTCCTTTAAAATAAGGCAGGGTTGCTTATAACCAAATAGCGTGCCAAATAGCGTAAATTCAAGTATGTTATAAAGCACGCTCATAAACTTGCCCGTTCGGAAAAGAAGGGCTACTTTTGCGACAACAATGAGGATTGTAGGAGTTCCGACCAGAGGAATCTGGGTCGGGCTTCTTTTTTATTGTGCGGTAATAATTAATAACACATATAATTAAAAGGAGGATTTACGATGGCTGCTACTTACATGACAAAAGAGGGCTATGACAAGATTTTGGCTGAGATCAACTATCTGGAGACGGTGAAACGTCCGGAGATTTCCGCTGCTATTGCTGAGGCCCGTGATAAGGGCGACCTTTCAGAGAATGCGGAGTATGACGCTGCCAAAGAGGCACAAGGTCTGATGGAGGCCAAGTTGGCCCAATTGAAGGGATTGATCGCGAATGCGAGATTGATTGACGAGACGCGTGTCAAGACCGATGAGGTGCAGATCTTGAACAAGGTGAAGATCCGCAACGTGAAGAATAACGCAGTGATGACCTATACGTTGGTGTCTGACTCAGAGGCCAACTTGAGAGAGGGTAAGATCGCGGTGAGCACCCCGATCGCTCAAGGCTTGATGGGCAAGAAGGTGGGCGATGTGGTGGAGATTCGCGTGCCCTCAGGCTTGATGTCGTTTGAGATTATGGAGATTTCTATTTAAGGAGGATAAGCTATGGCAACAATTTTCAGTAGAATCGTGGCTGGCGAGATCCCATGCCATAAAGTCGCTGAGGATGAAGAGTTCTTTGCGTTTTTGGATATTAACCCGGTCGCTGTGGGACATACGTTGGTAATCCCGAAGGCGGAGGTAGATTACTTGTTCGACATTGACGATCCGAAGTTGGGTCGGATGATGGCGTTCGCGAAACGAGTGGCTCGTGCCCAAGAGGCGGCGATTCCTTGCAAACGTGTGGGTGTAGCCGTGATGGGCTTGGAGGTGCCTCATGCGCATATCCACTTGCTACCGATCGCCAAAGAGTCAGACATGAATTTCTTTGGTAAGAAGCTGAGCCTCTCACAAGAGGAGTTGGCTGAGATCGCTTGCCGTATTCGGGAAAAATTTGAATAATTCAAGCGGACTTTTTTACTTTTCCCGAAACATAGACTATATTTGTGGTCTATTAGAAAGGACATAGTAGGAAAATAATACACACAAAATGATTCATTAGTGGTTTTTACTCATAAATTTGTTAATCTTATAAGAAAGGCCCCTCTGAGAAGAGCGGCCTTTTTGATTAGTACTTACACACAATGAACCATGAACGGTTACGCTATATTTCTATGTATAACCTGATTGCCTTAAGGAAACCATACGGCATGGGAGTGGCCGAAGCGAAGGCTGTCCCAAAACTCTCTCCACTCTTGGAGTGAGCCTGCCTGTTGCGCATAGACCGATAAGAGCGCTAAGCCTATAAACCAAAGCACTAACAATACCCACTTCGCCGAAGAAGGGAGGGACTGGACCTTGAATAACTGGCAGCAAATGGAATAGATAAGGGAGAAGACGGGGACACCGATCAAGAGGATCATGCCGATACATCCCATGATCACCATGCCAGTAGGCATACCTGTCGTCATATCAAACCCGAAGGGTGAGACGTGATAGAGGAAGCCAGCACCACCTACGATGACTCCGAAAAAGACGGCTACCAATACGAAGAGTACCAATACGAAGACCGGCAGCAGGATGATGCAGCTCAGGATCAGGAAGAACTTGGCTAAGAAACCTACAAGCATCACGAAGGCATCGCCCATCTTTTGTAGCAGCGTGCGAGGTTTGCCGGAGTTGAAATACTCGTTGGCCTTGTCGCTCACCTTCTCAAAACCATCTGTCACGGTTTTACCGATATTCTCAATGGTCACGCTTTCTCCACGCATCTCCAATTTCTCCGTCGCGGTACGTGCGAGGGGCACGATGATCCAGAAAATGAAGTAGAGCGGAAGTGTCATGCCAAAGAAGAACATCAATAGGAATGCAGCGATACGCACGGCTGTCGGATCCCAGTTCATGTAGGCGGCGAAGCCTCCGCAGACACCACCCAAGATGCGATTGTCGGGATCACGCATCAAGCGTCGGCGAGTGGTTGTTTGACTCTGTCCGGCTTGCGAGTCGTGCGCTTGCTGCTCGTTGCCGCCCTCTTTATCCTCGTCGAAAATCTCTTCCGGTCGGCCCATGCGTTTGATCACCTCCTCGATGTGCTCGATCGTAATCACCGAGAAACCTAACCGGATACGCTCGCTCAACAGTTCGGAGATACGCATCTCGAAATCATTCATGATCTCGTCGGTTCCTTCCTCTTTCACGAAGTGGATGCGTAGATTTGATAAATACTTGTCTAATAACTGATAGGCGTCCTCATCAATGTGAAAGACTGTGCCACCCAGATTGACGGTTAATGTCTTTTTCATCGCTCATTTGTTTTAATTGTTATTCCTAATGTGCATAATGGTGTTGGTCAATTCTTCCCACGAGGTTTCTAATTCGCCTAAGAACTCCTCACCTTTCTCAGTCAGTTGGTAGTATTTACGAGGAGGTCCCTGCGTAGATTCCACCCACTGATAGCTCAGCAATCCGCTATTCTTTAAGCGGGTCAACAGCGGATACAACGTGCCTTCCACGACGATCAGCTTGGCCTCTTGCAACTTCTGGATAATGTCAGAAGTATAGGCTTGCTCTTTTTTGAGCAGAAGGAGAATACAATATTCTAATATTCCCTTTCTCATTTGTGACTTTACGTTCTCTGCATTCATCTTGTCTCCTTTTTGTTGCCACAAATGTATGCTTAATAATTGTACTATGCAATACAAACTACTTGATATTATCTTTGTTTAACTCTTTTATTGCACAAAAACGGCGAAAGTGTGTAAATATAGTCCGGTTTTAGTGACGAATCACATAGAAATGCGTACTTTCGCGGACAGAATAATCAAAATGAACAAGTATGGGTTGTTATTATCATTATGCCGAATTGATCCCTCGTCAGGCAGAGAAATACGGCAATCGTACGGCTTTGAGGTATCGCGATGATGCCAGTGGAAGATGGCTGAAAGTTTCTTGGAATGATTTTGCGGAGAAGGTTCGCTTGACCGCTACCGCCATGGCGGAGTTCGGTATGGAGGTGCAGGAGAATATCGGTGTCTATTCGCAGAACATGCCGCAATGTCTTTATACCTACTTTGGTGCGTATGCCAATCGGTTAGCCGATGTGCCGATGTATGCGACCAGTTCGCCGGAGCAGATCGCTTTCATCGTGAAGGATGCGAATATCCACACGCTTTTCGTGGGCGAGCAGCAGCAATACAACAATGCTTGGATCGTGATGAAACAGCTGCCGAACATCCTGAAGCGGTTGGTGATTTATGATCCAGCGGTGAAACTGAATCCGGAGGATAAGCAATCCATCTATTTTGAAGACTTTATCCGCTTGGGAGATAATGCTCATGCGGCCAGCACGGTGAAGATCCGTACCAGTCAGGCCGTGCCCGAAGACATCGCTACCATTATTTATACGTCTGGTACTACCGGCCATTCCAAGGGGGTAGTATTGACTCATGCCAACTATTTGGAGGCGATGCGCACTCATGATTTGCGTATTCCGCAGGTGACCGACAAGGATCTCTCCATGTGCTTCTTGCCTTTGACCCACATCTTTGAGCGGGGTTGGACTATGGTGTGCTTGATGAAAGGTACACAGGTGGCTGTCAATCGGGATCCCAAACGCATCCAGAAATCGCTGAAAGAGGTTTGCCCCACGGTGATGTGTAGTGTGCCTCGTTTCTGGGAGAAGGTATATATCGGTGTGCAAGAGAAGATAGAGCATGCTCCCGGCCCCATGCACTCCCTTTTTGAGAGTGCGATAGCGACCGGTCGTGCCTATCATTTGGACTATAAGCGCAAGGGTTTGAAGCCCCCTATGGCGTTGCAAATGAAATATAACCTCTATCAAAAGACGGTGTTCCGTGTCTTGAAGCAGGTGTTGGGCTTGCAGAATGGCCGCTTCTTCCCGGTAGCGGGTGCGCCTTTGGCTGACCATGTGTTGGAGTTTTTGCTCTCCGTGGATTTTCCGATTCGTTATGGCTATGGCTTGAGCGAGACCACGGCTTCGGTTTGCTTCTTCCCGGAGGAGGGCTATCAGATTGGTTCTATTGGAAGAATCATGCCCGACCTGCAAGTGCGTATTGATCCAGCCAACGACGAGATCTTGGTGAAAGGCAAGACGGTCATGAGGGGGTATTACAAGTTGCCGGAGGAGAATGCCAAGGCGTTCACGGAGGATGGCTTCTTCCGCACAGGCGATGCCGGTCGCTTGGAGGGAGATACACTCTATTTCAAGGAGCGTATCAAGGATCTCTACAAGACGTCGAATGGCAAATACATCGCTCCGCAGAGCATTGAGCTGAGCATCACCAGCGATCCTTATATCGAGCAGGTGGCTGTGATAGGCGATGAGCGTAAGTTTGTCAGTGCCTTGATCGTGCCTTCCTATCCGCTGCTGGAGGAGTATGCCGCTGCCAACCAGATTGCTTATGCCAGTCGGGAGGAGTTGTTGGCGAATGAGAAGATTCATAAGCTGATCGAGTCGCACATCGAGGAGGGGCAGAAACATTTGGCTGCCTATGAGAAGATTAAGCGGTTTACACTGCTCTCGGCTCCCTTTACGATGGAGACAGGAGAATTGACAGATACGCTCAAGCTGCGTCGTCGGGTGATCTTGCAGCGTTATGCTGCGCAGATCGAGGCGATGTATGCCGAATAATTTTCGTATCTTCGCACCCTCATTACATATATATAATAGAAGGAATAGATATGATTACATCAGACCAACTACACGACGTGTTGGAGCGCGAGACAGCGCTGAGGAGGTATCTTTGACATTGATGGGAAGACCATTCAATTAGAAGAGGAGGAGTTACGTACGCAAGATCCCGGGTTCTGGGAGGATGCCAAGAAGGCAGAGATCCAGATGAAGAAAGTAAGGGAGCTGAAGAAATGGATTGAGCTGTATAATGCGGTGAAATCTGCGGCCGAGGAGCTGCAATTGTCTTATGATTATGTCCGTGAGGAGATTGTCAGCGAGGAGGAGCTGGATGAGGCTTATCGCAAAGCGCTTCACTTGGTGGAGGAGCTGGAGTTCCGCAACATGTTGCGTGAAGAGGCCGACCAGATGTGCTGCGTCTTGAAGATCAACTCCGGAGCGGGAGGAACAGAGAGCCAGGATTGGGCCTCCATGTTGATGCGTATGTATCAGCGTTGGGCCGAGAGCAATGGCTATAAGGTGACCATCGCCAACTACCAGGAGGGAGATGAGGCCGGTATCAAATCGGTAACGATGAATATCGAGGGTGATTATGCGTATGGCTATTTGAAGAGCGAGAATGGCGTGCATCGTCTGGTGCGTGTCTCTCCCTACAATGCCCAAGGCAAGCGCATGACCTCTTTCGCTTCTGTCTTTGTGACACCTTTGGTGGATGATACCATTGAGGTGAAGGTAGATCCGGCGGCGATTTCTTGGGATACCTTCCGAAGTGGAGGAGCCGGTGGCCAGAATGTCAATAAGGTGGAATCTGGAGTCCGTTTGCGTTATCAGTTCAAGGATCCCTACACCGGTGAGGAGGAGGAGATCTTGATTGAGAACACCGAGACACGCGACCAGCCGAAGAACCGTGAGAACGCGATGCGTCAGTTGCGCTCCATCTTGTATGACAAGGAGCTGAAACACCGTATGGCGGAGCAGGCTAAGGTGGAGGCCGGGAAGAAGAAGATTGAGTGGGGTTCGCAGATCCGTAGCTATGTCTTTGACGACCGCCGCGTGAAAGATCACCGCACCAATTATCAAACTTCCGACGTAGCCGGTGTGATGGATGGTAAGATCGACGATTTCATCAAGGCCTATTTGATGGAATTTGCCGGTGACGAAAGTGCGGAGAAATAACCGATTGTCTATGGTGATGATGCCTTTTTGGCATCATCACTTGCATATTTCGGCAAAAAGTCGTAATATTGCACCCGATTTCAACGCCTTGTTGAAAGGGTCCTATAGCTCAGTTGGTTAGAGCACCTGACTCATAATCAGGGAGTCCTTGGTTCAAGCCCAAGTGGGACCACCTAAAAAAAGCGTATCCGTATGGATACGCTTTTTTTACATATATACCTATCGTTTACTTCTTCAAGTAGTTATCCATCCAGCGAGTGATCTCGTCGAGACGTTTCACCCGATTCTGCGGTTTGCCACTGCGGGAGAGCTCATGGTTTTCGCCATGGAAGAGGCAGAGGCGAGCGGGCACATTGAAATATTTCAACGCATAGAACATTTGAATACCTTCTGACATCCAGCAGCGGTAATCCTCGTCGCTGTGAATGAAGAGGGTCGGGGTCTTCGCCTTATCCGCATATTTCAAGGGTGATTGCTCCCAGAGCTTGTCATGCTCCGTCCACACATCTCCACCAATCTGTGAATGGATAAAAGTGTAGCCAATATCGGTCGTGTTGCTGAAAGAGATCCAAGAGGCAATGCTGCGTTGGGAAGCGGCCGCTTTGAAACGGTCTGTATGGCCGATGATCCAGTTAGTCATGAATCCACCGTATGAGCCACCGGTAACACCCATGCGATCAGCATCAATGCAGTCATAACGTTTGATGGCCTCATCCACAAAACGCATCAAGTCCCGATAGTCGATCGTGCCATATTTCGCCCGGATGTCAGCGAAGGCATTGCCACGGCCATCACCTCCTGTCGGATTGGTGAAGATCACCACATAGCCCTGATTGGCCCAATATTGCATCTCATGGAAGAAGTGCGGACCGTAGGCTGTCTTCGGTCCACCGTGGATGTCGAGGATGGTCGGGTATTTCTTGCCTGCCTCATAGCCAACCGGCTTGATGATCCAACCGCCCAGCTCCAAGCCCTTCTCGTTCTTGAAGGTGAACTCCTCGGGAGTAACCACGCTGTATTCGCTGAGTAATTGGCTATTCATCTGCGTGAGAGGCTTCATGCCGCCCTGCTTATCGAGGAAATAGATCTCGTTGGGAGCGTCACCGATCATGGCCACGGTCAGGAAACCCTCTTTGTAAGGCGTATATTCCATGATCATCTCTTTTCCTTTGGTCACGAAGGAGATGTTCCCTTGGTAGTCGGCACGCAACAAGGGAGCATGATCGATCACCGTGGAGGTGTAGTAGAAACCCTCTGCGTCTGCCTTGATGCCAGAGTTGGCGGACCCCATCTTGATGTCTGAACCCACACTATTTCCCAATCCATAGGGATCGCCGCTATAGACCTCCCGGATGCTGCCATCGGTCAGGTTGAGGCGATAGAAAGAGGCGTTGCCAATACGGTCGAACCGTTGGGAAGCGGTCAGCACCACCTCGCTGTCAGACAGGAAAGCGAAACCGCCATAGCGTGCGTCACCTTTCAGTGGCTTCAGCTCCTCGGCCTTCAATGTGCTGACGGCCATACGCATCAAGTGATTGCCTAACGGCGATTTGCCTTGGAAGGTGTTGGTGGTGTAGAGCAGTGTCTGCTTATCCGGACTAAGCGTCAGGCCACCCACAGTCTCGTAGGTCTCGCTGAGTGCCGTCACGTTTCCTTTATTATAATAGTAGAGGTGCGTACGCTTGCCGCTCACATCGCCTCTGCCATTGCTCCAAAAGGGAATCTCTTCGAAGATGCGATAGGGCTTGTCTGCGGCTTTCGCCTGCAATGCCTTGGCCGTGTCTCCGTTAGCCGTTCGCAAATAGCCTGCGAATTGATCATCATAGGAGACCGTGAAGAAGAAGTGCTCATCATCGACGAACACCAACTGTCCCACGTTATAAGGCAGACGCAGCCATTCCTGCGCTTCACCCATGCCGGGTGCCAACCGTTGATAGATCGTGAGTGGCTCTCCTTTGGCGATACGCTCTTTGTCCTTGGCCTGACGTGCGCCCCGGAAGATCACGCTACCATCCGAAAGCAGTTGATAGCCGCCTACGTCATGTGAGGCAGTCAATGCCATGGGTTGTCCATCCACTAAGCGATAGAGGTCGCTGCGATAGCGGTTCTCCTCCATGTCCGCCTGCTTCACGATGAAATAGATATTGTCTTGATACACTTGCACGTTAGAGATCATCTTGACCTCCTTGAAGAAGTCGATGCCGATGGCTTTTTTACCCGCTGCGTAAAGCCAGGGAGCCAGCAAAAAGAGCCAAACAATGGAAATAAGAAATTTATTCTTCATAATGAATAGTATTGATGTTATTAAATTTGGCCGCAAATGTAGCAATATTTGCAATAAACCAGAAATAAACTATCAAAATGTTTGTCTGTTCAGATCAAACGCTATACTTTTGTCGGCGATTAAACAGAATTTATCAATTAGATGCAATGTGTATGAAGAACGTATGGAAACGGGGCATCCTCTTAGGTGCGGCTTGCCTGCCTCTATGGGTAGGAGACATGCAGGCGGCTCGTAAGGTGCCTATCTCATTCGAGAAGTATCATGGTTACACCGGCAGTGTGACCTATCTAAAGGCGGTTCAGCAGGCTTATCCCGGTTTGACACAGTTGAAAGAGATCGGGAAGAGTGCGCAAGGACGTCCTATTTATGTGTTGGTGATTACCAATCAGAAGACGGGTACGACTTTGGATCGAGAGAAGAAGCTGAGCTATGAGCGTAAGTTAGAGGTGCCTAATCCGCCGATGACCGATTTGGATTTAGGTAAGTCGGGCCATTTGCTGACGGGTGCGACCCATGGCAATGAGATGACCGGTACGGAGGTTTGTCTCTATTTCATCGACCAGTTGCTTTCTGCCTACGGCGAGGATAAGGCGATTACGGATTTAGTAGATACGAAGGTGTTCTATGTTTGTCCGGCGAATAACCCGGATGGCTTATATAATACGGTAGAGTTAGGCGCTACGCAACGTTCCAACTCCATGTACCAAGATACGGCTCGTGCGCCGCAACGGAAAGACCTGAATAAGGATGGCCTGTTTGCGCAGGTACGTTATAAGGATCCGAAAGGTATGTATCGGGTGGATAGCGTAGATGCACGGGTGATGGTTCGTCTGGATCGTGACAGCAATTACCCGGCTGACCAGCGTTACTCGGTGATCTCTGAGGCTGAGCCGGACAAGGGTATTGATATCAACCGTAACTTCCCCGAGGCTTGGTGGCGCAAGGATCTGATGCCGGGTGGCACCGGTGAGTTTGCTACTTCAGCGCCTGAGGTACATGCCCTTTGCGAGTTTGTGATTACCCATCCCAATATTATTATGGTGAATGAGTATCATACGATGGGTGGTCATGTCTATCGCCCGATGGGTTCGGCAGGGGATGACCAGATGCAACCTCGTGATGTGGCTGTCTATGACTATATCATGGGTAAGAAATACTTGGAGCTGATGGGTGAGGAGATGCCTGAGGCTTGGAAGAATCCTCAGCAAGGTACGGAGGCCGGAAAGGATGCGTTGGCCGCTTCACGCAACAAATATGCTGCTGCCCGCGGCTATGAGCTGCCTTATGAGTGGAAGGTGCCTTACGACGAGAAGGCCGACAAGGGTCCCTACTACGGGCTTTTCCTCGATTGGTTGTATAAGCAATGTGGCATGTATTCCATCGTGACTGAGCTTTGGAATCCCGCGCACGACGTGCCTGAGTTGAAAGGGTTGGAAGGAAACGAGTTGCAACGGGCTATTCTCGCCTATTTGGACAAGCAACCCGGTCAGAAACTCTATTTGGATTGGCAATCGGCCAAGCATCCGGAGCATGGCGACGTGGAGGTCGGTGGCTGGTTAGGCAACGTCGGGCGTAACAATGCCTATCCCGGTAAGGTGCTGGAGAGCATCTGCGAGCGGCAATGGCAGTTCGACCTGTTCCGCAGCCAGTTGATGCCGCAGATGGCTATTGGCGAGGTGACGGTGAAGAAGCAGGGCTCTTCCGGTTCTACGACGATCTTGGAGATCACGGCGGAGGTAAGCAATGAGGGCAAGCTCCCGACCGGTTTGCAGAAGACCGAGCAGATGGCTTTCAACCGAGGTGACGTGGTTTGGTTGGCTGGCCCGACGGATAAACTGACCTTTATCTCTGGCTCTGCTTGGGAGAAATTGGGCAACCTTAGCGGAACGATGGCTATCCCCGGCTTCAAGGATCCGAAGGGCAACAAGCGGACCGTTCGCTGGGTGGTCGCTGTCGAGGGACATGAGAAATTGAAGGTCGTAGCCTCCTCCTTGAAGGGTGGCACGGTGATGAAAGAGGTGAACTATTAATTAAGGTAAGGAAGATGAGAAAACAGATAATATTAGCGGTGGCTTGCCTACTCTGCCTCGGCAGTGGATGGGCGCAAAGCAAGAAACAGACGAATATGGGCGCACCGCATGGCGAGACCGATTTTGTGGTCAACTGGAAGCGCTACTACAACTACGACGAGTGGACACAGATCATGAAGGATCTGCAAAAGAAATACCCCAACCTCTGCTCCATCGAGTCGATCGGCAAGAGCCGTATGGGACGTGATCAGTATGTCTTGACCATCACGGCGAAGAACACGGGTAAGGACACGGAGAAACCAGCCGTTTGGGTGGATGGTGCCATTCATGGCAACGAGGTGAACGGTATCACCTGCTCCCTCTATTTGGCTTGGTATCTGTTGACACGTTATGACTATGATGAGCGGGTGTATGAGGCGTTGAACCGTTCGACGGTCTATATCCTGCCGGGCTTGAATGTGGATGCCAACGACTCCTATGTGCGCTATCCGAACACGGAGAACAATCCCCGTGAGCCGTTCCGTCCGTTGGATGATGACAAGGATGGTCTCTACGATGACGACATGACCGAAGATGTGGATGGCGATGGCGAGCTTAGCGTGATGTATGCGGAGGATCCCGAAGGGGAGTATCGACTGAGCAAAGATGGCATGCGCTTCGTTCGCATCGACAAAACAGACTGGTGGGAGGGAACCCGCTTCCGCCGTATCGGTAATGAGGGTTATGACAACGATGGGGATGGCAAGATGGCCGAGGATGACCTGGGTGGTATCGACCCGAACCGTAACTTCCCCTTCGACTTCACCAAGGTGGATGGCAAAAGCTACCCGCTCTCTGAGCCGGAGACCCGCAACGTCTGGATGTTCATGAAGGATCATAAGAATATCTTGGTTGATTTCAACTACCACAACATTGGCAAACTGATCATGTATATGATGCCGCCTAAGGCGACCAAGCCGGCGCAACGTCGCTACAACATGAACCGCACGGCGGAGAAGCCCGATAAATATGCCTTTAAGTGGGACACCCCGGTGGATCCGGAGTATGCGCACGATAAGGCGGTGCAGGAGCGTATTGTCAGCGATGGCCTCTTTATCTTGAAGGATTACACTCCGGAGGAGGGTCATGCGTATGGTGAGACCTTGGCCTCTACCTATTATATGTTGGGTGCCTATTCTTACTTGATCGAGTTGTGGAACTCGCCCACTTCCTATGCCGACACCAACAACGACGGCTATGTGGATGACGATGAGTTCGCCCGTTGGGTCGAGTTGGATCTGGGTGGTGATGGCTGGGTGAAGCCGCATCAGGTGGAGCATCCGCAATTAGGTAAGATCTGGATTGGTGGTACCTCGAAGAAGCACATCGGCCGTACCCCGCCGGGACGCTATATCGAGGATGAGGCGGCACGCCAGTGTATGTTCGTGCTCCACTGTATTAACCAGTTGCCGCAAGTGAAGTTCACGACCCACACGGTGCGCCAAGTGGCTCCTAACCTCTATCAGGTAGAGGTGAACGTGACGAACGATAAGATCTATCCGACCGCTTCCGATCGTTCTGTGCTCTTGAATCGCTACACGCCAGACAAGATCACGGCTACCCTCTCTTCGGGTACGTTGGTGGAGCCGGGCAAGAGCGAGAAGCCGGAGGAGGAGACAGGCTGGTTCCGTGCGAACTACATCAAGCCCGCCACGGCCGCCGGTAAGGAGGTCACCTTCCGTATGCAGGGACAGAGCACGGAGACCTTCCGCTATACGATTGCCACTTCCAATCCTAAAGGTACTACTTTGCGCCTCTCTCTCAACTCCGCCAACGGAGGAAAGGATGAGGTGACGATTAAATTGCAATAAGCATGAAGCATCAACTATTTCTGGCGGCCCTATTGCCGCTAACCCTTGCTGCGCAAGATTTCCGGTCCTTGCCGGAGAAGCTTTTCCCGGAGCAAGACACCACGAAGATCTATACTGTGGGCGGCTATCGCCACGGCATCAGCTTCTTCCCCAAGGTGAAGAATCCCCATGTCGAGTATGAGGCGGGCAGCCAGCTCACTTTCGACAAGTTCCATTCGGCACCTGCTATTTATACCTACATGAAGCGGTTCGCTGAGCAATATCCCAACTTGGTGGATATCTACCAAGTGGCGACCAGTTATGAGGGGCGTCCTATCTATCAGATGACCGTCACCAACAAGCAGATCGGTAAGCCGACGGATAAGCCTGCCGCCTTCTTCGAGGGAAATCGTCACAGTGGCGAGGTGAGCAGTGCCGAGTCGGTGATGTGGCTGATGCACTACCTGTTAGATAATTATGGCAAAGATGCGGAAGTAACCGCTTTGGTAGATAACAACACCATCTATCTCCGACCCATCAACAATCCCGATGGGCATAACCTTTATATGTACACCGCAACGATGAATCGTAGCACGGTGCGCCCGGTGGATAACGATGGCGATGGATTGCTCGATGAGGATTCACCGATCGACTTGAATGGCGATGGGGTGATTGTCAAGATGCGCTACAAGGATAAGGAGGGTGATTACGTGATTGATCCTCGTGACAAGAGTGGCCGCATCATGAAGTATGTGGGGAAAGGCAAAGGGGAATATAAGGTCGTGAGTGAAGGTATCGATCACGATGGCGATGGCAAGATCGGCGAGGATGGTATCGGCGGCTTAGATTTGCATCGTAACTACCCGGAGAACTGGCGACCCATGCAGGAGAAGACCGGTCATGGCTGGTCGCAGAGTGGAGCGGGTGAGGCGCCGCTCAGTGAGAACGAGACCAAGGCTGTTGTCTCCTTCCTGTTGGAGAATCCCAATATCTATGTGGTCAATTCAATGGATACCCGTGTGCCGATGCACCTGCGTGCGCCCAGCACCTCCGCTCCGGAAGAGCGTATGTATCCGGAGGACTTGAAGTGGTACACCTACTTCGATGAGGTGGGCAAGAGCATCACCGGTTATGAGAAGGCGGGCGATGTCTATGTGGCCTATAATGAGGGTCGTCCCTCTACGCCCCTCTTCGGACATGGTCCCGACTTTGGTTATTTCTATTATGGCGCTATTTGGTATGGCGACGAGATCTGGGATAACGCCAAGCCGAAAGAGGATCTGAATGGCGATGGCGAGAAAGATGAGTTGGATCAGTTGATCTGGGACGAGAAAGAGAATGGCGGTCGTGGCTTCATAGCTTGGCAGACCTACCAGCATCCCCAGTTGGGAGAGGTGGAGATTGGCGGTTGGGATCCCAAGTTCTTCTCGCAGAATGCCCCCTCCGGCCAGATTGAGCGTTGGGCAAAGAATGAGGCGCTGTTCAATGTAGCGATGCTGAAGCACCTGCCCCGGCTGAGCTGGGCCGATTGGGAGGTGAAGAAGATCAAGAGCTATAAGAATGACTCGACCGATTATCGGGTACGTCTATCCTATCGCAATGAGGGCAAGCTGCCTACGGCCCTCCGGCAAGCCGACTTGATCAAGATCGTAAAGCAAGATCGCTTCAACATCCAATTCGCTGGTGAGTTGGCGGAGGGTGAGAAGCCCCGTTACCAAGTGTTGGAAGAGACGTTGAGCCAACCCCGCCCCTGGCGAAAGGAGGATGCGAAACCTTCGCACAACTACTACAAAGAGGTGGGTCATGCAGCGGGTGGTGCCACCAACACGGCAGAGTTCAAGATCCGTGTCTATGGCTCCGGCTCCTTACAGCTCAAAGCATCCGTAGAGACCACCCGTGCAGGACAATTGCCGGAGAAAGCGATGACGATACAGTGATT
>CAMGEM010000018.1 GCA_946055095.1 uncultured Parabacteroides sp.
GGATACCAGCAAAGGCCTTGTTGGATAAGTCGTTGCATCCCTTTGCGTGCTGTTTGTTGCTCATATTGTGCCTTTTCGTAGGCATATTCCTCTTTCAGCAGTGCTTGCTGTTTGAGCAGGTCGGTGATGGCCGATACGTAGTTGTTCTTTTCCATTTCGTCCGCGAAACTACGAAATAAACAGGTTTCTGCGGAGAACTCCCGTTTATTTTACCTACTTTTGTCTCATCATAGTTCATTTACAAAAAAAGGAGGAGGTCATGAAGAAGGAAAATAAGCAGCAACCTCTCAGTGAGAAGGAGTTGGAATCATGAATCAATCAATCAAGAAGCAAATCATTGCGTTGATCCACCGGGAGGTGATCCCGGCCATTGGCTGCACGGAACCGATCGCCGTGGCCTTGGCTTCGGCGAAAGCAGCGGAGGTGCTGGGTGGGAAGCCTGAGCGGGTAGAGGTCTATCTGAGTGCGAATATCCTGAAGAATGCCATGGGTGTAGGCATTCCGGGCACGGGGATGGTGGGCCTTCCCATCGCCATCGCCTTGGGCTCGTTGATCGGTCGCTCGGCCTACGGTTTGGAGGTGCTGAAAGATCTCAGCCCCGAGGGATTGGCTGAGGGCAAGGCCATGGTGGAGCGAAAGTGCATCACGATTGCCCTGAAGGAGCAGGTGGATAAACTCTATATCGAGGTGGTCAGCCATCGGGGTGATGACGAGAGCCGGGTGGTGATCAGCCATGCGCACACTCATTTTAGCTACATCGCACGAAACAGCGAAGTGCTTTACAGTGAGGATGCGGGAGCCGGAAATGAGGAGCAGGACGAGGAGCAGGAGATCTCCCTCAACTTCGGCTTGGTCTATGATTTCGCTCTGCAGATGCCTTTAGAGGAGATTCGTTTTATTTTGGAAACCGCTCGGGTGAACGAGGCGGCTGCCAAGGCCTCGATGGAGGCCGGTTGCTATGGTCACACCGTGAGCCAGACCTTTGCTGGCGAATTTGGCAAACGGTTCCTGGGCGATTCCGTCTATACCCACATGTTGGCGATGACGGCCGCTGCCTGCGATGCCCGTATGGATGGGGCGATGATTCCCGTGATGAGTAATTCGGGTAGTGGCAACCAAGGCCTCTCCGCTACGTTACCGGTCGTCTCTTTTGCTAAGGATATGCATAGCAGCGAGGAACAGCTGATCCGTGCGCTGATGTTGAGCCATTTGATGGTGATTTACATCAAGCAGAGCTTGGGTCGTCTCTCCGCTTTGTGTGGCTGCGTGGTGGCCGCTACGGGAGCCAGCTGTGGCATCACCTACCTGATGGGGGGCACACGGGAGCAATTGACCTATGCCATCAAGAATATGATTGGAAATATCACGGGTATGATCTGTGACGGGGCGAAACCCAGTTGCGCCTTGAAGGTATCCAGTGGAGTCTCCACGGCCATGCTCTCGGCCTTGATGGCGATGGAGCAAAAGGTGGTGACCCCCGTAGAGGGCATCATCGACGAGGATGTGGATCGCTCGATCGCTAACCTGACCTCTATTGGCTCGAAGGGCATGGAGGCCACCGATCGGCTTGTGTTGGACATTATGACTGCTAAAGCGTGAGGCCTGTGGTAACATCTACGGATCAACGTAAGAAGTCGATCGTGCGGGTCACTTTGCTGGGCTCGGTGGGCAACCTCCTGCTGCTGATCTTCAAGTTCATCGCAGGTATCTGGGGACACAGTAGTGCCATGGTGGCCGATGCCGTGCACTCCTTCTCCGACTTCGTGACAGACATCGTCGTGCTGCTCTTCGTGCGTCTCTCGTCGAAGCCGAAAGACCAAGACCATGAGTATGGCCATGGCAAATACGAGACTTTGGCGACCACCTTCGTGGGGATCGTTCTCCTTTGTGTCGGCGTTGGCCTTTTCTGGGAGGGTGGCCAAAAGGTCTATCAGCATTTCTTTTTGGATCAACCCTTGGAGAGTCCCGGCTGGATCGCCTTGGCAGCGGCTGTGGTCTCGATCGTCGTGAAGGAGCTGCTCTATCAGGTGACCGCTTGGGTAGGGCGCAAGGAGCGGAGTCAGGTGGTGATTGCCAACGCTTGGCACCATCGTTCGGATGCCTTCTCCTCCATTGGTACGATGCTGGGCATCGGTGGAGCCATTCTCCTGGGGGAGGATTGGCGAGTGCTCGACCCATTGGCAGCCATCATAGTTAGCCTTTTGATCGTGAAGGTGGCCTTGCAGTTGGTCATCCCCGCCATCAACGATCTGCTGGAGAAATCCCTGCCCAAGGAGATGGAGGATGAGATACTTTCGATCATCCGTCAGACACCGGGAGTCGGCTCTCCACACAACCTGCGTACCCGCCACATTGGAAACAACATCGCTATTGAGGCGCATATTCGGGTGGACGGGGAGATGACTGTACGTAGCGCACATGAGCTGACCCGGGAGATCGAGCGCCACCTTCGTCAGAAGTATGGTGAGGAGACCCACATCGCCCTGCATGTGGAGCCGAAGAAGTAAATGCGCTCGGAGGCATGAAAGTAAGGCACTTCCATCCTCTATGGATAATACTGCTTGTAGATCGTCTCGTAGAGGCCGGATTGCTTGAGTTGTCGCAGCCAGCTGTTGAGGCTATCAAGCAAGAGGGGTGAGCTCTTGCGAACTGCCCACGATTGCAATTGCGTGAAGCTGATGTCGGTCTCACAATCCACATGGGGCAAACGTGTTTGCAGGGCTTTGGCGATCTGTTGGTCACAAACGGCATAATCAATCTCGCCTGTCTCTACCATAATCATCAGTTGCTCGGAGGAGTAGCGCTGCTCCTCTATGACGAAGATGGTATCGCCAATCTCATGCGCCAAGTTTTGGATGCGGAACAGGGCAGGAGAGTCTTGGGGAATATAAAGGGTTTTGCGGGCTAAATCCAACTGGTTGCGAATCAACAGTGAGTCGCCTTCGGGACGTTTCCGTTGCACCAAAACCTGCTTGTTGAGCACGATGGGATCGGTGAAGAGAAAGGTGTCACGGAGTTGGGTCGTGATCGGAAGATTGCGTGCGATCAGGTCACATTGTCCTGTGGCCAGTGCCTCGTAGCTCTTAGTGAGGCTCATCTCCAGTTGGATCTGCACCTCTAATCCGGAAAGATGAGAGATGGCTTGGCTCAGCTCATACTGAAAACCTTGTATGGTGTCACCCGAAACGTAGTAGCCTAACTGATCATACTCGGTGATCACTCGCAGGATGCCCTCCTCCGCGATCGCAGGATAGTCGCGTGTCGTGAAATGAGGGGTATGTGAGCGGGTGTAGAGCTGCGTCATGGTGGCTAACACCGCCAAGAGCAGGATGATGTAACACAGGAGTAGGATATGACGCTTTTTCATCGGGTATAGGATCGCTTAGTTGTTGAACGTGACGGAGATACCCATGCGCAGTGTCATGGGATCCAATGGATAGTGTGCCAACGAGAAATAGTTGGGCTTCACGAACTTCGACCCTAAATTGTAGGCCATGATAAAGAAGCGGGCCTGCTTCAAATGGAAATTGGCATAGGCGTTGATCAACGGGTAATTGCCCACCTTCACCTCATCTTGCAACAGGAATTGCTGCGTAGCCGGTTCGTAATAGGGAGCGTAGTAATCCGTGTGATAGTAGAGGTTGCCTCCAATTTGGATCGTCAGCACCTTTGCGGCCTTGAATGCGAGATAGATGTTGGAGAATAGGCTCACGGTAGGCAGGGGTAGCTCTGACTTCTCGCTGGAGAGCTGATAGGCCGCCTCATTCTCCCAACCAAATGCCTTATATTTGATGTCCTGCTTGAGCCGGAGCGTGATCACTTGGATGTTCTTGCTACTTTGATAGGGAAGTCCATCCTTTCCGAAAAAGACATAGTTCTGGATGCTCTCCACGCCTCCGGAGAGTTGGGTGCGGGTCGATTCGAGATTGATTTTCGCGCCCGCATAGATCCGTTGCGTCTTGCTCAATGACTTGTCCCACCAGAAATAACGTCCGTGGTAGTGACGCTGGAAAAAGGCTGGGGTCAGGTTCTTGATGTAAGCATCTGCTTGGATGGTCGCATCCTTGCGGAAAAGCTTGAATTTGGTTTGCAAGTTACCCTCCACTCGAATCTCGCCTACGTCGCTCCCGGCAATGGCTACCTCTCCTCTGACGTTGTAAGTCAGCATACTGCCTCTTCGTTTGGAAAGCTCTCCACCGATGTAGGTGGTAAATTCGTCATAGACGACAGAGTTGTCGAAATCCAATGAGGAGGGGAGGTTGTTGAGCGGTGGGTTATCGCCATAATCTACACCGGGCACAGGGGCGGCTAACCGGAAACGTCGTTTCTCGAAGGTAGCGAAAGCGGTCAATCCGAATTTCACCCAGTCTTGAAAGCCTTCACGCATCGCCAAGGCGAAGGTGTTCTTGAGGTTCCATGTGGACATCTGGTCGTTGAGCGATTCTTCCATGCCATAGACCCGTGCGTAGCAGGTGTCGATATAGGCATCGTGCGAGATGAAACGTCGGCGGTTGTCGGTGTAGTCAATCGTATGGATGATGCTGGAGACGGGCACGAAAATCTCCTTGGCATAGCCCTCCTCATCCGTCTCTTCCAGCTCCTTGGTGAAGCCTAAATTGTAACGGTGGGTCAGGAAATAGGTCTTCCCTCGGTCGCGGTTCCAGGTGTCAGTGAAGCGCACGGGGAACGATTTACTGTCGATCTTGCGTTGGCTCTCTGGCAAGTTCTCGATGTCGGTGATATAGCGGTCGTTCGTCAGTCCGCCATTCTCGTAATTGACAAAGTTGAAGTTGCTGAGGTAGGCGTGCATCTCGTAGCGATCGGTGAGGTAGTTGCCGAAAAGGCGATAGCTCAACAGTTTGTTGCCATTCGAGTTGTAATAGCCACGGCTGTAAATGTAGTCGAGCTCTCCACCGATATTGATACGTTTGCCAAAGTTGAGTGTCATCACCCCTTTGAGCCGATCCATTTTGTTCTGACTGGCTCCCCCTGTGGTATAGGCTACTTGGGTATAGGGCACTTTCGTGTCGTAGAACCGTGCGTTTGTCGGGGTGGTGATATAGGGGTCGTAGGCATCCGCGAAGATGAAGTCTCGTGCCTCTTTGCGCTCACTGAAAATCTTTGTCTGGAAAGGCGATCCGACATTGGCCAAATAGCCCGCTGCCAAGGTGTATGACTCAGGCAGGGTGCTGATCGCATAGTTGAGCTTGTTGGTGTCCATCGGTGCCACATAACGCTCTCCCAAGAGCGGGGTGAGCGCATAGGCGGTGACACGTTTGGCCTTCATAGCCGCGCTATCAATCTGTAACAGGCTGTCGGGAATCTCTCGGTTCGAGGCAGACAAGTTGGAGAGCGAGAAACGACCTCGGCTGGAAGAGGTACGTGAACTTCTTTGCTGCGCTCCAATGGAGCCCATGCCAACCCACAAAAAGAGAAAGAGGAAGAGATACGGATACTTCATGGAGCGCATGTTGTGTGATTCAGACTTGTTGGATGATCTCCATCCCTTTATGGATGGCCGCCTCATTCATGGGCAGCAGGTGATGGTGACGTTCAGGCAGCGATTTCTTCAACCCTAATAATACATTCTCGATGTGCACCATGGGCTGAACTTGCAGTAGTCCACCCAAGATCAGCATATTGAAGGCCTTCTCATTCTTCATCTCCGTGGCGGTATCCATCGCATCCACCCGATAGATTGTGATGTCTGTGCGGTCGGTCAGCGTATGGATGCCATACCCATCATAAATCAAGATACCTCCCGGTTTGATCTTGTCTTCAAACTTATCCATGGAGGGCTGGTTCAAGATGATCGCAATGTCATATTGGTTGAGGACGGGCGAACTGATGCGCTCGTCGCTCAAGATGACAGTCACATTGGCCGTTCCTCCTCGTTGCTCCGGTCCGTAAGAGG
Source organism: uncultured Parabacteroides sp. (assembly GCA_946055095.1). GTDB lineage: Bacteria > Bacteroidota > Bacteroidia > Bacteroidales > Tannerellaceae > Parabacteroides. The sequence goes on from CAMGEM010000018.1 coordinate 5,915, forward strand.
GCATCCAGCTGACCTCTTTTCCCTCTAACAGGCCTGCGTATGCCAGGATTTTGCCCATCGACAATACGCCTTGGCCACCAAATCCGGCTATGATAATTTCCTTTTTCATTGTTTTTTACCCTGAGTTTGCTTATTCCTTGTTTTTTAAGTCACCCAACGGATAGAAGGGGAACATATTCTCCTCCATCCATTTGTTAGCCTTTTCGGGTGACATTTTCCATCCCGATGAGCAGGTGGAGACGAACTCCACGATTGAGGTGCCTTTGCCAGCCATGGCATTCTGGAACGCTTTCGTCAACATACGTTTGGCCTTGCGTACGGCCGCTGGTGTTTGCACGCTTTGACGAGTCACCAGACAGGTACCCTCTAACTGCGCCAAGAGATCGCTGATTTTCAGAGGATAACCATTCAAGGCTACATTACGTCCGTAAGGACAGGTAGCGGTGGGCATCCCTTCCAACGTTGTAGGAGCCATTTGGCCACCGGTCATGCCGTAGATGGCATTGTTCACGAAGATAATCACGATGTTCTCTCCCCGATTAGCCGCATGGATGGTCTCAGCCGTACCGATCGCCGCTAAATCGCCATCACCTTGATAGGTGAAGACCATCTTATCGGGGTTCAACCGCTTGATGGCAGAGGCGATCGCAGGTGCACGTCCATGAGCAGCCTCCACCCAGTCAATATCCAAGTAGTTGTATGCGAATACCGCACAGCCGACCGGTGAGATACCGATAGTTTTCTCCTCTAACCCTAAGTCGGCAATCACCTCTGCGATCAGTTTATGGATAACCCCGTGGCTGCAACCGGGACAGTAGTGCATAGGGTTGTCATTCATTAACTTGGGTCTCTCATAGACCAAGTTCTCCGGTTTTATTATCTCGTTGAGTTCCATATTCTCTTTTCAATTGATAAAGCGGAGGACATATTGGACCAATCGCAACAAGATGGCCGCTCCACCGCAATACATAAACACACTCTTGTCGCTCATGGCGAAATAGCATACTACGGCAGCGATAGCCAATAGCATGAAGCAGAGTGTAAGAATCTCGTCTGTTTTGCTGTTTTTTCTCATGCGTGAATCAATTTATCTTTCAAGGCCGTCAAGACCTCATCTGGGGTAAATACTATACCACCCAAGCGGCCGAAATGCTCCACTTTAACCTTCCCGTTGACCGCCAAGCGTACATCCTCTATCATTTGACCAGCGTTCAGCTCCACGGAGAGCATCCCTTTCACCTGATAGGCATACGCAGAAAGGATCTTCGTGGGAAACGGCCATAACGTGATGGGACGCAACAGACCCACTTTGATGCCTTCCTCTCGTGCGTTCTCCACGGCCTTCTGGCAGATACGGGCTGAAGAGCCAAAGGCGATTAGCAGGTATTCCGCATCCGCGCAGAGGAACTCCTCGTAGCGAACCTCATTCTCCTCGATCTGTCGGTATTTCGCTTGGAAACGCAGGTTGTTCTCCTCCATCTTTGCGGGATCCAGTTCCAAGGAGGTGACTACGTTGGGCTGACGATTCGCTTGTCTGCCTCTGGCCGCCCAAGGACATTGGGCGATGATTTCCTCCTCGCTACGACGAGGTTGAAAAGGAGGTAATGTCACTTTTTCCATCATCTGCCCAACAATGCCGTCGGCCAAGATAATGGCAGGATTCTGATATTTGAAAGCTAAGTCAAATCCTAAACCCACGAAGTCAGCCATCTCCTGCACAGAGGCGGGAGCCAGAGCGATCAGCCGATAGTCTCCATGTCCACCTCCTTTGACGGTCTGGAAATAATCAGCCTGACTGGGTTGAATGGTGCCTAAGCCAGGACCACCTCGCATGACATTGATAATCAAACAAGGCAATTCCGCACCGGCCAAATAGGAGATACCCTCTTGCTTCAGGCTGACACCTGGACTCGAAGAAGAAGTCATGACCTTTTTGCCAGTAGCTGCGCCTCCATAGACCATATTGATCGCTGCTAATTCACTTTCTGCCTGTAAGACAACCATGCCGGTGGTCTGCCAAGGCATTTGAGCCATTAATGTCTCCAATATTTCAGATTGTGGTGTAATGGGATAACCAAAGTAACCATCTACGCCATACCGTATGGCGGCATGGGCGATCGCTTCGTTCCCTTTCATTAATGTGATATCTGTTGTCATACTCTCTACTGCGACTTTATAATTTAGCTCTGTAAACCGTTAAACATCCGTCGGGACAAACCTGCCCGCAGCTTGCACAGCCCACACAGGCCTCCGGCTGTTTCATATATACATAATGATAACCTTTGTTGTTGACTTCTCGCGGATGTAGTTCCAACACATTGGCGGGACATGCCACAACACAAAGGTTGCAACCTTTGCATCTCTCTGTGTTGACAACCACAGCGCCTTTAAAATTTGACATACTATATAGTTTTTAAATTCATCGAAGATACACCTCTTCTACGACCCCAAAGGTAGTCATTTTTCCACATGAGGCGTTTAAAATATGCTGCATTTTGGGGTAATACACCCGATGAATCTGTTTAAAGATCCTAATCTCGTCTAATATGATGCAAAAAATATTGCGTTTTGGCCGAATGAAGTTGCGCTTAGTACCAAAATGAGCCCTTGACCTTCCTTGAATAATAGACCAATTTGTCGCTTTACGCTCCCTTTCGAGTGGATAGCTTCTCCAACGCATAGACCAAGGTGAATCCTAAAATCATCAAGCCTACTGCTTCGATCACTTGGGTGTTTGGGGCGATATTCTGTTCGACCAGCGGTTTGACTACACCGTGGCTGTCGGTGTAGGTCTCAATGGTCTCCTTCCATGGCCAAACCTTATTGAGCGAGCCTAACATGAAGCCTGATAGCAGGGCGATGGTCGCATCGTGGAAACGACGCAACGCGAAGGAAAGCACGCGAGAGAAGGTGGTGATACCAATGACTGCACCAGCCATGAAGGTGAGCATGACGGTTATACGAAAGCTCTTTACGGCCTCCATGATGTAAAAGTATTTGCCTAAGAGTACCAAGATGAAACTGCCGGAAATACCCGGAAGAATCATGGCACAGATGGCGATCGCACCACAAAGGAAGATGAAGAGGGGATGAGTTGGGGTCTCAGCGGGTGTCGCTACGGTGATGTAGTAGGCTAAGACTGCCCCAGTCACGAAGCTGATCGCTGTCTTTACCTGCCATTGCTTGATCTCCTTGGCGACAAACCAGGTGGAGGCCAACACCAAACCAAAGAAGAAGGCCCACACTAAAATGGGCTGATTCACCAACAGGTAGGTGATGATCTTGGCCAAGGAAAAGATGCTGATGCCAATACCTAACACGATTGATAGCAGGAAGTTGGCATTGATGCCCTCCCAAAAGGAGCGGAACTGACCGCGAAACAGTAAACGCAAATTCTCGGTGTTAATACTTTTGATGGAATTGATCAACTCCTCGTAGATGCCCACGATGAAAGCGATCGTTCCTCCTGACACACCGGGAACGACATCAGCCGCTCCCATGCCCATGCCTTTCAACACTAAAAAACCGTATGCTTTGATTCCTCTTTTTGTTGTCATGCTGTTTCAATTAATTGTAGCTTTCGTCATCCGTAAACAATTTCTTGATCAAGTCTTGCTTGCAATTATCCTCGTCGATAGCGTCTTGATAATCCTCTCGGCAGAGGTATTCGGCCAATTCCTCTTCGGTTGCCTCTCCCAAGGAAATCAGGCTGAACATGTGTTCGCTCAAGGCCTGCTTGGGATTCTCCTCATCCTCAAAAACTTGTTGCAAGGGCTCTTGCAATTCTTTCATCTCTGGATGAATACGCAGGATCAGATCGAAGTAGATCAAGGCGTTCTCTTTGTCTCCCGCTTCCAGATAGGATTTACCAATCTCAAGAAGCTTATAGCATTTGGCCGTGATGGAGGGATCGTTGATGGTGGGGTTGAGTAGGGCCATGGAGCGATTCAGCGTGTGCTTGATCTCCTCCATCTTATTACTGTCCCAAATCCCTATTAAAGAGAACATCATCAGCAAGCCCTCATCAAGAGGACGTTTGTTGACGGCCTCTTTGAGCGCACGGTAAGCCTCCTCATGTTTCCCCAACGCCAAACAACAGATCACGAAATCGTGGATGGAAAAGGTGTATGAGTCCATCTCATCGTGTTGAGCCAGTTCAGCCAACATCGGAAAGGCTTCGTCGTAATGCTTCATCTGTATATGGCAATGCGCTAAGATGGCTTTGACATTGAGTTCATTAATGCCATTCCCTTGGAACTCCTTATACAATTCGAGCGCTTTCTCATAGCTGCCGTTCATGTAGAGGCAATACCCCTTGAGAATCTTGGCTTGCGTTGCCTCATCCTCACTGCTGTTGATCGTGAGGGCAAAGTCATAGGCCTCGATCGCCTGTTCGTAACGCTCCTCCATCGTATAGAGATGTGCCAATTCATCCCAGTAGGCGAAGGAATATGGCTCTAAGTCGATCAATTGATTGCAGACCCTCACCGCTTCGTCCAGCCGAGATTCCGCCTTTAACTCTTCTCGCCATTCTTCCAAGAGCGTGCGGTTCTCCGGGAAGAGTTCGGCTGCCTGTCGGATATAATCAGCGTATTCAAGACGGGTATCCGGATCTTCCACCTCTCGTAGGATTGGGATGATGTACGCTAAGGTAGCCTCTAAGTAAGAAGGCTTTTGGATGAAGAGTTGATCCAGTATATCCTTGGCGGTCTCATCCTCCCCTGTGCTGAAATAATAGTCAATCCAAAGCGCCTGAACCTCACTGTTCGGTGCGTCCGCCAATTCGTTCTCTAAGAGCGATAATGCCTCCTCAAAATAACCATCATACAAGTCGATCTTGACCTTGGCGATGAGGAATGGGTGGTGCATAGGATAATCTTTGAGAGCATGTTCCAATACCTTGAAAGCATCCTCCTTATTCTCTGTGCACAGGTAGGTGTATAGACACATCCATTCATCTGGATCAAACAGAGGGGATATGTCTAATTTCGAACCATCCTTGTACAACTCATATAGATCTTCGCCGTCCAGCATGTTTCTGTATGATAATTTATTTATTGATTTTACTCCACGTATCCTTCAGTCCAACTGTGCGGTTGAACACCAAATGGTCAGGTGTTGAATCCGTATCAATATTGAAATAGCCAATGCGCTGGAACTGCAAATAGGAGAGCTTAGGCAGCGTGGCTACAAATTTCTCTACGTAGCAATTGGTCCGGATCTCCAAAGAATCGGGGTTGATGATTGCTTTCATCGCCTCTAAGGCATCGCATTGCTTCGCCTCTCGGATAGCAGCCATCTCGTCACGTGGGTTCTCTACCTTCCACAGGCGGTCGTACAGACGAACCTCCGCTTGCAGGCAGTGTGCTTGGCTCACCCAGTGCAAGGTACCCTTCACCTTACGGTTGGCATCGGGCATACCGCTGCGTGTGTTGGCATCGTACTCGCAATACACCTCTTCCACCTCACCTTGCTCATTCTTCTTGCAACCGGTACACTTCACGATGTAGGCATTCTTCAGACGTACCTCTTGGCCCGGTGTCATACGGAAATATTTCTTTGGTGCGTTCTCCATGAAGTCTTCACGCTCGATCCACAACTCACGGCTGAACTCAATCAGGTGAGTGCCAGCTGTCGGATCCTCCGGATTATTGATAGCCTCTAACTCTTCCACCTGTCCCTCCGGATAGTTGGTGATGATCAGCTTGACTGGATTGATTACTGCGGAAACACGGGTTGAACGAGCGTTCAAATCCTCTCTGACAGCACTCTCTAACAGAGAGATCTCATTCAAGGCATCGTAAGTGGTATAACCAATCTTGTCGATGAACTTGCGGATAGACTCAGGTGAGTAACCACGACGGCGGAATCCGCAGATGGTCGGCATACGGGGATCGTCCCAACCATTGACCAACCCCTCTTTTACCAGGGTCAGCAGGTTGCGCTTACTCATCAAGGTGTAGCTGAGGTTGAGTTTGTTGAACTCGGTCTGACGTGGACGGTTATCATCCAAGTCTTTGCCCTCTTTCAGCCAATCTACGAAGAGGTCATAGAGCGGGCGGTGCACCACGAACTCTAAGGTACACAACGAGTGGGTTACGCCCTCGAAGAAGTCGCTTTGTCCATGGGCGAAGTCATACATCGGATAGGCTTTCCACGTCGTACCCGTACGATGATGCGGATGCTTGACCACACGGTAGATGATCGGGTCACGGAAGTGCATATTCGGATTCGCCATATCGATCTTTGCACGCAGCACCATGGCACCCTCCTCAATCTCACCGGTGTTCATCTTCTTGAAGAGCTCCAGACTCTCCTCAATCGGACGGTTACGGTAGGGGCTTTCTACACCTGGTTGTGTAGGGGTTCCCTTTTGCTGAGCGATTTGCTCAGAGGTTTGTTCGTCAATATAGGCTTTCCCTTCTTGGATCAAACGGATAGCGAAATCCCAAAGTTGCTGGAAGTAGTCAGAAGCGTAATAGACATTACCCCAATGATAGCCTAACCATTGGATGTCCTCTTTGATCGCCTCTACATATTCCTCATCTTCTTTCGTCGGGTTGGTATCGTCGAAACGCAAGTTGCAGACACCTCCGTGTCGCTCTGCGATACCGAAATCAAGACAAATGGCTTTGGCATGACCGATGTGCAGGTAGCCATTCGGCTCAGGCGGGAAACGGGTTTGTACACGTCCTCCATTCTTGCCTTCGGCCAAATCCTTTTCCACCATGGCCTCAATAAAGTTCAAGCTCTTTTTGCCTTCTTCCTCGTTGATATTGATTTCGCTTGTCATATAATATATGTATATATAGTTTTAGTCAAAACTTCATGTCACAATTTGACGCAAAGGTAAACATTTCTTTTTAAATGAGACTGATAAGGAGTGCTATATTTAGGAGAGTCACCAAGGTGGCTAAACTAACCAGCAACAGGGTGGTGGACCGACTATTGACATAGATGCCCATGACACGCCTGCTGGAGGTCAGATAGACCTGGGTGAAGACGGTGATTGGTAACTGCACGCTCAGCAGCATCTGCGAGATGATCAATCCTTCAAAGGGATCGCTAATCAAGAAGATGAGCGCTAAGGCGGGCAGGAAAGAGAGTAACATTCCCAACTTGGAGTGAAGGTCTCCTTGGTTGTAGGCCTCCCCAAAGAAACCGGCGAAAATGGAGGCTCCAGCGATGCCCGAGGTGATGGTGGAGGAGATACCCGCCAATAGCAGGGCCGCAGCGAAGATGATGCCTGCGTTATTACCTACTAACGGTACCAATAGCTGCTGCGCTTGATCCAATTCCTCCACGGGTTGTCCCGCTTGGAAGAAGGTGGCGGCTGCCAGGATGATCATGGCGGAATTGATCGCCCAACCGATACCCATAGAGAGAAGCGTGTCATAGAACTCATACTTTAATTGCTTCTTGATAACAGCTGGTTCCTCCAGATTCCACTCCCGGCTTTGAATCACCTCGGAATGCAGGAACAGGTTATGGGGCATGACCACGGCTCCCAGTACACTCATCACGATCAGGAGGGAGTTGTCGGGGAAGGTGGGTTTGATCCAGCCAGTGACCGCTTGCCCCCAATCCACATCTACTAAGAATAGCTCATAGAGGAAGGAGAGGCCGATGATGGAAACAAAGGTGATGATCCATCGCTCGATTTTACTATACGTGTTACTGAGCAACATGCCGATGCAGACGGCGGTCACAATCACCGCTCCCACTTTGATGGGAAGGCCAAAGAGCATACGCAAGGCAATCGCACCACCCAAGATCTCAGCCAGAGAGGTGGAGATGCTCGCTAACATGGCGGAGGCGATAATCGGGCGACTGAGGGAATTGGGTAGATACCGATTCGTGGCCTCTGACAGGCACAATCCGGTAACGATCCCCAAGTGGGCTACGTTATGCTGGATAATGATCAGCATGATAGAGGAGAAGGTAACGACCCAAAGCAGGGCGTAACCAAAGGTAGAGCCGGCCGCCAAGTTCGTGGCCCAATTTCCGGGATCGATGAATCCTACAGTGACCAACAGACCCGGACCGATGTATTTCAGCAGATCCAATGCCCCCGAATGGGGGTGATGGTTGATTTTCAGTTTGTCCAGAAAAGACATACGATTTATGATTTATAATTTTATGATTTATGATTGTGCTTCGGAGAGCAGCTATAAACCCTATCTATTATAAATCATAAATCATAAGTGGTTGGATAATAAACTATTTAATAACGCCCAACTCTTTGCCTACCTTGATGAAAGCGGCAATCGCTTTGTCGAGGTGAGCGGTCTCATGACCGGCAGAGAGCTGTACACGGATGCGAGCTTGTCCCTTCGGAACTACCGGATAGTAGAATCCTGTCACATAGATACCCTCTTCCTGCATCTTCGCGGCGAAGTCTTGTGAGAGCTTGGCATCATAAAGCATCACTGCGCAGATAGCGGATTGTGTCGGTTTGATGTCGAAGCCGGCTGCCAACATCTTCTCACGGAAGTAGGTAACGTTCTGCATCAACTTGGTGTGCAAAGCATCACTCTCCTTCAACATCTTGAACATCTCTAAGCTGGCACCTACGATGGCAGGAGCGACGGAATTGGAGAACAGGTAGGGACGAGAGCGCTGACGCAGCATGTCGATGATCTCCTTCCGACCGGTCGTGAATCCACCCATGGCACCACCGAATGATTTACCCAATGTGCCGGTGAAGACATCTACGCGACCATATACCCCGAATTGCTCCGCTACACCGTGTCCGGTCGGGCCTACGACACCGGCGGAGTGAGATTCGTCCACCATGACCAAGGCATCGTATTTCTCTGCCAACTCGCAGATTTTGTCCATCGGGGCTACGTTGCCATCCATCGAGAAGACACCGTCGGTAGCGATGATGCGATGACGTTGTGCTTGTGCCTCTTGCAGGCAACGCTCTAAGTCAGCCATGTCCGCATTGGCGTAACGATACCGTTTCGCCTTGCAAAGGCGCACGCCGTCGATGATAGAGGCATGGTTCAACGCATCGGAGATAATCGCGTCCTCCTCACCGAACAAAGGCTCAAACAGGCCACCATTAGCATCGAAACAAGCGGCATACAGGATCGTATCCTCGGTATGGAAATAATCAGAGATGGCTGCCTCCAACTGTTTGTGCAGATCTTGTGTACCGCAGATGAAACGCACGGATGACATGCCATAGCCGTGGGTGTCCATCGCCTCTTTCGCGGCTTGGATCAGACGAGAGTTGTCGGACAGGCCTAAATAGTTGTTCGCACAGAAGTTAAGCACGTCCTCACCGGCGTTCACTTTGATGTCAGCACGCTGGGGAGTCGTGATGATACGCTCGTTTTTGTATAAGCCGGCCGCTTTGATGGATTCCAGCTCATTTGTCAAGAAATTTTTCAGTTTACCGTACATAGATACTCTGTTTTATTTGGTTTATTGAGATAAGTCACCCGCTAAAGTAGCAAAGCGACACACAAAGGTCGTTCTTTTTTTTGAAATTTCTGAGTGAATAGGCCATAAATTCGAAAGTAAACTTTACCTTTGTGAGCGGGAACTACATAAATCTAATTTAAAGCGATGAAGAATGTGTTGGTGATCGGTTCTACCGGGCAAATTGGTTCGGAGTTAACCATGAAATTGCGAAGTATTTATAGTGGTAATATAGTGGCTGGCTACATTCCAGGTGCGGAGCCGAAAGGTGAGCTGTTGGAGTCGGGCCCAGCGGCATTGGTGGACATAACCAATGAGCAGCAGATTGCGGAGACTGTCTCGAAATACAATATAGACACGATCTATAATTTGGCTGCCCTTCTTTCTGCGGTGGCAGAGACGAAGCCTCAGTTGGCCTGGAAAATCGGCATGGGCGGTCTGTTTAATGTGTTGGAGGTGGCCAGGGAGATGAATTGTGCGGTGTTTACCCCCAGTTCAATCGGAGTATTTGGCAATAACACCCCGAAGGATAAGACACCGCAGGATACGATTCGTAACCCACGTACCATGTATGGTGTGACCAAGGTGTCGGGAGAGCTGTTGAGCGATTATTATTTCATTCGTTTTGGCGTGGATACCCGTTCCGTTCGTTTCCCCGGTTTGATTTCATACGTGACTCCTCCGGGTGGTGGCACGACCGATTATGCGGTGGATATCTACTATTCCGCGATCAAAGGAGAGACATTCGAGTGTCCGATTGCGGCAGGCACTTTCATGGATATGATGTATATGCCCGATGGTTTGCGTGCGGCGATTGAGATCATGGAGGCCGACTCCTCGAAGTTCGTCCATCGTAACTCTTTCAATATCGCTTCCATGAGTTTCGATCCGGAGATCATCTACCATAAGATTCAGAAATATGTGCCTGATTTCCGTATGGAATACAAGGTGGATCCATTGCGTCAGGCGATTGCCGAGTCCTGGCCGAACTCTTTGGATGATACCTGCGCCCGTGAGGAGTGGGGTTGGAAACCGGAGTATGACCTGGATGCGATGACACGTGACATGTTGGCAAAGTTAAAAGACAAATTGATCAAGTAAGCGGAGATATATGTATTTAAAAAGTTACCGAAAACTATTTAGTTGTTTGATATTGTATGCCAGGTAGGGGTTCATCGTGACCTCTTATCGACTTCGAATGCCTGAATGTCGGCGTTCGGTGTATCAACCTATAGTTTTTATCTTTTTAATACATGATTATGCAAACTGAAACAACTTTTTCTGTTTCGCGTTATGCGACAGAGTTCGTCCCTTCACATGCGGCGAACAATTATGGCATGAATGCCCGTATCAAACGGCTCCGTCAACAGTCGTTTGAGGCAGAACCCTCTCTTTCAATCGAGCGTGCGTTGATCGAGACCCGTTTTTATCAAGAGAATGAGGGAAAATATCCTATCCCTATCTTACGTGCGTTGAATTTCTTGGAGATTTGCAAACGCAAGACCATTTATATAGGGGAGGATGAGTTGATCGTGGGTGAGCGTGGTCCAAAGCCGAAGTCAGTTCCTACCTTCCCGGAACTGACTTGCCACAGTGTGGAGGATTTACACGTGTTGAATACACGAGATTTACAACGTTATACGATTAGCGAGGAGGATATAGAGACCTATGCCCGTGAGGTGATCCCCTATTGGCAGGGACGCACCCAGCGGGAGCGTATTTTTAACCATGTGCCCCAGGACTGGAAAGAGGCTTACGAGCTGGGTATGTTCACTGAGTTCATGGAGCAGCGTGCACCGGGACATACCGCTTTGGACGGCAAGATCTATCAATATGGCTTGCTCGATTTGAAAGAACGTATCGCGAAAGCGTTGTCGGCTTTAGACTTCATGAACGATCCGGAGGCAACCGATAAGCAAGAGGAGCTGACGGCGATGTCTATCTCTTGTGATGCCGCCATCCTGTTCGCTGAGCGACATGCCGATTTGGCAGATGAGTTGTCGTTGACCGAGAAAGATCCCAAGCGCAAGGCAGAGTTGTTGAAGATCGCTGAGGTGTGCCGTTGGGTGCCGGCTCATGCGCCACGCACCTATTGGGAAGCCATCCAGATGTATTGGTTCATTCATTTAGGCACTATTACGGAGTTGAATGGATGGGATGCGATGAATCCCGGCCATTTCGATCAGCATTTGGCTCCCTTCTATGAGCGAGAAATCGCGGCGGGCACTTTAACCCGTGACGAGGCGAAAGAGTTGATGTCTTGCTTCTTTATCAAGGTGAACAACCACACCGCACCTCCAAAGGTGGGTATCACGGCGAAGGAGAGCGGTACTTACAACGACTTTACCAACTTGAATATCGGAGGAATCAAGGCGGATGGTAGTGATGGGGTGAGTGAGGTCTCTTACATCATGTTGGAGACGATCGAGGAGTTGCACCTGTTGCAACCGGGTAGTGCGATCCATGTGAGTGTGCGCACACCGGAGCGTTTCCTGCGAGCTGGCTGCAAGGTGATTCGTCAAGGACATGGCTATCCATCTGTATTCAATCCAGACGTATATGTGGAGGAGTTGATGCGCCAAGGAAAATCTTTGCGTGATGCTCGTGAGGGTGGTTGCAGTGGTTGTATCGAGGTGGGGGCCTTTGGTAAGGAGGCCTATGTGTTGACCGGTTATCTGAATGTGCCGAAGGTGCTGGAGGTAACATTGCACGATGGCTTGGATCCCGTTTCCGGAAGACAGGTCGGTTTGCACACGGGCGATCCTCGTCAGTTCCAAAGCTATGAGGAGCTGTATGCCGCCTTCTTGAAGCAAATACACTATTTTGTGGACATGAAGGTGCGTGTCAGCAACTATATCGACCGGATGTTTGCGAAGTATGCGCCGGCTACCTTCCTCTCTCTGTTTATCGACGATTGCATTGCGAAAGGAAAAGACTATTATAACTGCGGACCACGATACAACACTACTTATATTCAATGTACAGGTTTAGGCACGATCACCGACAGTCTTTCGGTGTTACGTAAGCATGTATTTGAGGAGAAACACTTTACGATGGATGCCTTGCTGAAAGCTATGGAAGATAACTTTGTCGGTCATGAGCCGATGCGCCAATTCATTCTCAACCGTACACCGTTCTTTGGCAATGACGATGATTATGCGGATGAGATTGCGGTAAAGGTGTTTGATGACCTGTATGAGGCGATCGAGGGTAAACCCAACACCAAGGGAGAATGCTTCCATCTGAACATGCTCTCTACCACCTGCCATGTCTATTTTGGCAAGATCATGGGAGCCACACCGAATGGCCGTTTGGCCGGTAGGGCAATCTCCGATGGTACTTCTCCGTCGCATGGAGCAGATACACACGGGCCCTCCGCGGTGATCAAGTCGTTGGGCAAGTTGGATCAGACGAAGAGTGGCGGTACGTTGCTTAACCAGCGTTTCATGCCGAGCTTGTTGAAGCGTGATGAAGACATCGCGAAGTTGGCTTCGTTGATTCGTAGTTATTTCGCGTTAGGAGGTCACCACATCCAATTCAATATGGTGGATACAGAGACTTTGCATGCCGCGCAACGTTGTCCGGAGGAGTATCGCGACCTGTTGGTGCGAGTGGCTGGTTACAGTGATTATTTCAACGACATGAATGCTGACTTGCAGGCTGACGTGATCGCGCGTACCGAGCAGGAGTGTTTCTAATGTATGCGGCTGTTTGATATCAAACGCTATGCGATCAATGATGGGCCGGGCATCCGGATTACGCTGTTTATGAAAGGATGCCCGCTCTCTTGTGTGTGGTGTCATAATCCGGAGGGCGGTTCCCCACAGCCAGAGAAACTTTACACCCGCAAGAAGTGTATGGGCTGTCAGGCTTGTGTACAGGCCTGTCCGCATCAAGCCTTGCGTTGGACGGAGGAGCAGGGCATCGTGACCGATAGGGCTCGTTGCGTGGTTTGCGGACGTTGTGCTGCTGTCTGTCCGGCGATGGCGATGGAGATTTCAGGGAAAGACTATACCTTCGACGAGGCTATGCGGGAGATCGAGAAAGAGATGCTCTTCATGGATGAGTCGGGTGGGGGTGTAACTTTCTGTGGGGGTGAGCCACTGATGCACCCCGATGATTTGGCGGAGATGCTGGATCGTTGTGGGGAGTTAGGTATTCACCGGGCAGTGGATACGACGCTTTTTGCTTCGGAGGCTGTCGTGCGACGTATCATGGCTCGCTGTGAGCTGTTTTTAGTGGATCTGAAGCAGATGGATTCCGACAAGCACCGTGCCTATACCGGTGTCCCTAATGAGCCGATCCTGGCTAACCTGCGGATGATCGCTGAGGCAGGCATGGCCTTTTGGATTCGGATTCCCTTGATTGAGGGCGTCAATGCGGATGAGGAGAACATCGCTCGTTCAGCGGCATTCTTATCTTCTATCCCTTGGGAACGTAAGGTGGTCAATCTCTTACCCTATCATGACATCGGCAAGGGAAAGCATGAGAAGAGAGGCTCTATCTATAATCCGCAACATTTGCCTATGGCCGCTCCCTCTGCGGATACCCTTGCTCGTTGCATCGCCCAGTTTGAGGCGCAGGGGATAACCGCTGTCGTAGGAGGATGATGAGGAACGAGAAGAAAGAAAAAACGGGAGGTTACATAGATAGAATGTAACCTCCCGTTTTTTATGCTGGGCCTGTCAAACCACAGCTAAGTTGATTAATTTCTGAAGATCAGTTGTTCTCCCTGACGGTCGATCACGATCGGACGCTCACGGTTCACACGACCTCCCAGCAATTCTTTCGATAACTCGTTAAGCACCATTTTCTGAATGACACGCTTAACCGGACGAGCACCAAACTGAGGATCATAGCCTTTGTCTGCTATCAAATCCAAAGCCGCTTCTGTGAAGTCCAACGTTACGCTGTTTTCCGCTAACATCTTCTTGACGCTGTTCAGCTGCAGGTTCACGATCGAGCGGATCTCCTTTTGATTCAGCGGTGTGAACATGATGATGTCGTCGATACGGTTGAGGAACTCAGGTCGAATCGTTTTTTTCAACAAATCCAATACTTGGTTCTTCGTGCTTTCTACCACCTCATCGTGGTTCGCTGCGGTCATCCGATCGAAATTCTCACGGATCAGCGATGAGCCCAAGTTGCTGGTCATGATGATGATCGTATTCTTGAAGTTCACCGTACGACCCTTGTTGTCGGTCA
>CAMGEM010000019.1 GCA_946055095.1 uncultured Parabacteroides sp.
TGCGCGCACCTTTCTACACCATGTAGTAAACCCGTCGCGGGCTTGCGCGCACCTTTCTACACCATGTAGTAAACCCGTCGCGGACTTGCGCGCACCTTTCTACACCGTGTAGTAAACCCGTCGCCTACTGAAGCGAGGTTATCTTTTTAATAAAAAAGTGCGTATCACTTGTTTTTTAGAAAAAATCCTTACCTTTGCTTTTGAGTGAGAGGCTGCCGAAGGCGTAGCGCTTTTGAAAGGAGAAGCATCCAAGAGCCGAAGAGACACCTCCAACGAATCGACGATGACGAAAGAGTATAGACTTATTTGAAAGAATATACTGCTTTTGAAAAGACCGCCAGCTGGGGCGACGCTTACCGGTAAGGCGGATGTATTTGACTCCATAAATGATGGAGAGGGGAACATGAGGGAGCCTTCTAAATCGACGGGTGAACTTGTGGATAGATAATGTTTTACCAAAAATTTATTTCATGAAGGAAGTAAATAGTAATTTCAATTTCAGAGGTGCACTCAATGCAGAGCATTATCAAGTGCATAGTGATTTGTTAGATGCGATACCTACTGAGGTAGCATCAGGTTTAGGTTTAATTGGTTTGAGAAACCAGTATGTGGAGCTGTTTAAGGAAGAGAACAGCTGTTATCTATTAAATCGCTCCTACGCCCAGTCTGACGAGATCAGAGAGAAACATGCTTCCCGGGTGCAGCAGTTCAGCTACATCTTAAAGCGCATTGATAATGAATCAGAAACAGGAGGTGAGGAGACTCAGCAAGCGGCAAAAGCCCTGCTCCATCCTGTTAAGCCCTATCGAGCAGCAAAGCGAATGCGTTATGCAGCTACCACCGGTGCGTTGACCGATTTTATCAATCGAATGCGTGAATCGGATTGTGCGACGCATATCGAGACGTTGCAGCTGACGGAGCCGTTGAGCCGATTGGAAACGCTGAACCAAGCGTTCAACGCCATCTATCAGGAGCGATCGGGACAACGGTTCACCAAGGCCACCTCGCACAACATGGCCACTATCCGCCCGTTGGTGGATAAGGCTTTCAAGGAGTTGGCTCGTGCGATCAATGCGCTCTATCAAGCGAATGCGTTGACCGAGCAATCGGAGACGAAGGAGCAGCAGTTGGTGGCCATTATTGATCGGATGAACGCGATCCTCTATCAGCTTCAGCTGACGCTCTCGCGAGTGAAGGCCGGAGCGAAGCCCAATCCTGGGGAAGAGGCAAAGCCGACAACTCCCGCTGAGCCGGATACGCCCACTGAACCGGAGCCGGAACCGAACCCGAATCCAGATGAGTCGGATGGACCAGACATCATTTAACCACATAGTGGTTGAATAGCTTAAGAAGGAGGAGTTAGCAGAAGAGCCAACTCCTCTTTTTTCAAAGCGCACAATTGTCATCGATAGGCCGCTGTGTAGAAAAATCGGAAAGCAAAATAGATCCTATATTAAATTTTCTTTGTAATTTTGCGCCGGATTTCTTAATCAATAGTGCTTGATATTCGGTTCACATCTTTAATGTTCCCTGATGAGACCGCCTGTAGAGCATTGTGGCAGATGTGATGCTGTCCGGACGCTTAAGTTCATTATTAGTATTTCCGAGGGAATGACCAAGATTAACTGTTAAAGGAAAAATAATGAACAACCAGATATCTATTTATATTTCATGAACAAGCTTATGGTTTATTCCGCTTTGGCCGTCGGTCTGATGGCTGAAGGGACTTTTTTTGTGCCTCTATGCGCACAAGACAAGGCTGTGCAGGTGATGTCGCTCACCACACTATACGACCTTGCTGACCAACAGAGTCAAAAGGTGAGAGTGAGTGAGGCCGCTCTGCGGGCAGCCAATGAAGGGGTGGCAGCCGCTAAATCGGCATTGCTGCCGAGTGTGGACTTGAACCTCCAAGGCAGCTATACAGGCAATGCTTTCATGCTGTCAAGAGGTTTTTCGACCCATGGGACAACTGATTACATTGTGCCGGGCATAGGAGCTGTTCCCGTGGCAAACGGTAAACAGGACACGCCCCACTGGGGAAACAGTTTTACGGCTCAGGTGGCGCAGGTAGTCTATGCGGGTGGTGCGATCCGTTCGGGTATCCGCATGGCGGAACTGGGCAAGGAAATGGCAGAACTGGATGTAGAGAAGGATCGCCAAGAGGTACGCTTCTTGTTGACAGGTTACTGCCTTGACCTCTGCAAACTGAACAATCAGATAGAGGTGGTTCGCCAGCATATCGCACTGACGCAGAAAGAGATTGAGCAGATGAAAGCCCGCCGTGAGCAAGGCACCGTCTTACAGAACGACATCACTCGCTACGAACTTCAGTTGCAGGGACTGGAACTCACGTTGACGAAGCTCACCGATGCTTCTACGGTCATCAACCATCAGTTAGTTACAACCCTGCATTTACCCGCGCAAACGGTTGTTCTACCCGATAAGCATGAACTGGATACAGAAATAAATGCGCTCTCAGCCATCGCTTCTCAAGAGCTATGGCAGCAGACAGCAGCGGACAACAACCTGGGTATTCGTCAGGCAACAGTGGCCACCAATCTCGCAGAGCAGAAAGTGAAGCAAGTAAAAGCAGCATCATTGCCATCAGTTGCGTTAGTAGCGGAGAATCAGCTCTTTGGCCCATATACACAAGACCTTATTCCGAAAGATTGCAATGTAAACGTGTGGTTCGTCGGGGTAGGTGTCAAATTCAGCCTTGGCAATCTTTGGAAGAATAAACACCAGATCCGCAAAGCGCGGATGGAGCATCAGCAGTCTCAAGAAGCCCTCGCCTTGGCACGTGAAGGGGTGGAGCATGGTGTACAGGCAAGCTATACCCATCTGCTGACATCCTACACGGAGGTGAAGACACAGCAGAAACAGGTGGAACTGGCCAACCAGAACTACTCCGTGGTGCAAAACCGTTATCAGAATGACCTTGCGCTGCTTACTGATATGGTGGATGCCTCCAACATGAAACTCTCTGCCGAAATGGCACTGGTCAATGCCCGCATTGATCTGCTTTATCATTTCTATAAACTCAAATATGTAACAAATACTTTATAATCATGGAAAAGAACAAGATACACGTTTATTTATATAATACACTCATCGTACTTTGCCTTTTGGGCGGAGCCGCTTATGTGATCAGCCAGTTTATGCACTTTGGCCGTGGAGAATTTACCGACAATGCCCGTGTCCGTCAAAATATTGTGCCTCAGAGCAGCCGTGTACAAGGTTTTATCCGAGAGGTACGCTTTACCGATTTTCAGCAGGTAAAGAAGGGGGACACACTCGTCATTATTGAGGATGCTGAGTTTCGCTTGCGGCTGGCACAGGCCGAGGCAGACCTTCTCCGTGCAGAACAGGGTTCGAAGGGAACAGCCAGCAGCATCGTTACCACCCAGACAAGCATGACCGTTACGGAGGCAGGGATCGAATCGGCACGTGCGCAGATGGAGAATGCCCTGCGTGAGGACAACCGTTTCAAGAATCTCCTTAGTCAGGATGCTGTCACCCCCCAACAGTATGACAAGGTACACACGGCTTATCTGAGTGCCAAGGCAGCCTATGAGCAGGCGGTTCGTTCACGCCAGATGCAGTCGGCGGTTGTAACCGAGCAGGGACATCATCTTTCTGCTTCGGAACAGGGTATAGAACTGGCCCGTCGTGCCGTTGACCTTGCCCGCCTGAATCTTTCGTATTGCTACATCATTGCCACGTGCGACGGTACGGTCGGCACGAAGGATATCCATGCAGGACAGCTGGTCAATCCGGGGCAGACACTGGTGAGTATCGTCGATAAAGATGAACGCTGGATTGAGGCGAACTACAAGGAAAGCCAGTTGCCTCACATCC
This sequence comes from uncultured Parabacteroides sp., assembly GCA_946055095.1. GTDB lineage: Bacteria > Bacteroidota > Bacteroidia > Bacteroidales > Tannerellaceae > Parabacteroides. Next base: position 3,859 of record CAMGEM010000019.1, read on the forward strand.
ATGTAGGCGATAAGGTGGAGATTACAGCTGACGCTGTTCCCGGTGTGGAATATACGGGTACGGTGGAACGCATCTCCGATGCTACCGGCAGTGCCTTCTCACTGATTCCTATCGACAATGCTACCGGTAATTTCGTGAAGGTGGAACAGCGTGTTTCCCTACGCATCAAGCTCGACACGAGCAGTGATGTCGCCAAGCTAAAGGGTGGTTATAATGTGGAATGTATCGTTAAGGAGTAAGGCGCGATGGGACAATTAACTGAATTTTTCATGAAGAGTGCTGGCGGTCCTCCTCCAAGCATGGGCTTTTCCATGCCGATGATGAAGGGATGGGTGCCTCGTCGCATCCAGCCCTGGCTGTACGTGCTGACCGCCTTTTGCTTTCAGTTCAGCGGAGGTATTTACCTCGGCGCATTAGATGGCATCCGTGGCACCACCAACTTCATGATTGAGGATGTGCTCTTCTTGCTTTATGCCACGCTTGCGGGCATGGCTGTCTATTTTCCTATGCTCTTCCGCATGAAGTTCCGTTTCACCAACCAGCAGTTGCTTTGCGGTTCGGCCATTGTGCTTGGCGTATGCAATGTGTTGACCCTGTATGGCCAGTCGATGCCCCTACTGGCGGTGGTCTGTTTCATTGCCGGAATGGCCAAAATACAAGGAACGTTCGAGTGTATGAGCAACATCCAACTTTGGATTACTCCCAGACGCGATTTTGCAGTCTTCTTCCCTGTACTCCACATTATCTTGCTCACGGCGATTGAGGGTAGTGGATGGCTTGCGGCTTGGTTCGGTCATCATTTCACCTGGCAGATGATGCACGTCTTTACGATAGGTACCATGTCGTTCGTGCTGCTCACACAAGTCATCTTCTGCCGCCCGTTCTGTCCCATGCCACAGCGACTGTCACTGAAGGGAATTGACTTTCAGGGAGCGTTGCTTATCTGTGGGCTGATGTTGGTGTTGTCGTACATCGTGGTGTATGGCGACTATCTCATGTGGTTAGACACGTTCCGTATTCGCCTCTTAGTAGGGATCGCCATTGTGCTTTTCGGTATGGTGCTCTATCGCCTCCACTTTTACCGTTACCCTTACGTCGAACTCAGTCTGTTCACACGTCGAAATGTTGTTCCCATTCTCATCGTCACTTTCTTTGCCGAACTGGCTTTCGGTGCTGAACACACCCTGGAAGAGATACTTTACAGTGAAGTCATTCGGTTGGAGGAACTGACCAAAGAGGAGCAGTATATGTGGGTACTTCCCGGTATGTACGTCGGCATCCTGCTGGATCTCTATTGGCTGAAAGTCAGGAAATGGAAGATATGGAAACTCTTCGGAATCGCTTTTATCAGTATAGCGTTCTATGGTATGTTGATGTACTTCACGCTGGACATGCCTGTCAATATCGAGCAGTATCGGCTTGCCATCTTCTTGCGCGGTTTTGCGTATGCCATTCTTGCCCCTGCGTTGATGTGGGCGTTAGACGAATCGGTACCCAGCCTTGAACAATTTTTCATGGGCTTGTTCGTGTTCAACATCCTACACATGTATCTGGCAGGAGCGGCAGGTTATGGCATTTATACCACCATCTTCTCGCATCTTCTGAACGAAAACATGATGAGTTACGGACAGCAGCTTACCCTTACTCACTTGGATATGGCGCACTTTGATTTCGGTGGGTACGTTGGGCATGACTTCCTGCACTCCATGATGATGGTGACAATCAAACAGGTGTACGGCTATGTCATTTGGTTCGCCATCGCGCTTGCAGCTCTCTTCCTGCTCTGCGACATCCCCCCTGCCCGTACAAATATCCGAAAAGTTCCCCGTTGGCCGGTTTACGCCATCGAGTATCTGGCCCGAAGGAGGTAAGAGTATGTCATTTCTATCCCATGCCGCAGCGATGTCTGCTCCTGTTGGCTGCGGCATGGGCATGAAACTATTTAGAAGGGATGATCGGCATGGAACTCGCGCATACGCTCCTCCAAGACGGGATAGAGTTCCTCCCGCATACGGCTGGTGCAGGCACGTACACCGGGTTGCAAGGAGCCGGTCGTATCTAAATTGATGCTGGAAACACCATAGTGCATCAATTCCGTCACCAACTCCCCGCCTGTCAGACCGGGATAAGAGAGCGAGAAGAAGAAACCGTCGCCAATCTCCTCCGTCACATCCCGAGGGTAGGTGATCGTGAAACCGTTCGCACAGAAGATGGCCTTCATTCGCTGCGCCCGCTCGGCATAGGCTTTCGTATCCTCCACGAAATTAATCTTTCCCTCCGTGGAGAGACGAAGCATCTCCGCATAGCCATATTGCGTCGTAGCGGTACAGCCAGAGGTAATCATATAGAGGATGCTGGCAATGAGCGTCGGGCCAAAGATACCGGTATCATGATACCGCTCCGCCAACGCCGGGAACTGCCTGTCAAAGAGCTTATCGCTGATGCAGAGCAACGCCATGCGCTGACCCGCATAAGAGAAGATCTTCGACGAGGAGAGCATCAACAGGTAATTGTCCGTATAGCGAGCCACCGTGCGTACATAGGGAGGCTCGAAGGGATGAGAGAGATCGTGGCGGCTGTCCATCGCAAAGTAGGCCAAGTCCTCCATGACGATCGCATCATACTTGGTCGCCAACTCGCCAATGATTCGCAACTCCTCCTCCTCCAACGAGATCCATGCCGGGTTGTTGGGATTGGAGTAGATGATCGCGGCGATGTCACCCGCAGCCAACTCCTCCTCCAACTTCGCTCGCAACGCCTGACCCCGATAAGGGAAGATGTCGAACTCCTTCCATGCAATGCCCAACACCCGCAGCTGCGATTTCTGGATCGGGAATCCGGGGTCGATGAAAAGCACCTTTTGTTTCTTCGGATCCCGCTGGCAGCAACCGATAAACCCGCCAAAGCTACCGGCCACCGAGCCTACCGTAGGCACACAAGCACGGGGAGAGATGTCGATGTCGATGAAGGCTTTGACAAAACGGCTGGCTGCCTCTTTCAGCTCCGTGATACCCGCGGCGGCCGGATACTGACTGCCAATGCCACTGTCTAACGCCCGCTTCTCCGCCTCAATGCCATAGCGGTTAGCGGGAAGACCGGGACTCCCTTGATCCATACGAATAAAAGGGATGCCTGTCTTCTTCTCCAAATATTGCGCCACGAGCAGGGTCTCCCCTATCGTAGCATGGCTGAGATCGGCCACGTGGTTCACACGCACCGCCTCAGCCACCAATTCATCTGAGAATATACGCATAACTCTTATCTCCAGTTTGAGAAATCTCGTTTATCGTTCACATGCTTAGCCTTACCAGTCGAGCGCTGGATCGAGTTCGGCGGCAAGATATGTACGTTTGGCTTGATGCCCATCACGGAGCAGAGACGGTCATACAGCGGCTTGATAAACGGCATCTGTTTCGCAGGGTTCGGCGAGAAGAACTCCGGACGCAACTCCACATCCAAATCGAACGTATCCTCGTGGTTCTTGCGATCGACCGTAATGAAGTACTGCGGCGAGAAGGCCGGGAACTCCGTCAGGATCGCCTCCACCTGGCTCGGGAAGACATTCACACCCCGGATAATCAACATGTCGTCTGAACGGCCGAGGATCTTACCGATACGAACCGCCGTACGTCCGCAGCGGCACTTCTCATAGATCAAATGGGTCAAGTCGCGGGTACGGTAGCGCAGGATCGGCATCGCCTCCTTGCAGAGCGAGGTGAAGACCAACTCACCCTGCTCGCCCGGTGCGACCGGCTCCAGCGTCTCCGGGTTGATGATTTCCGGATAGAACATATCCTCCCACACATGGGTACCATCTTGGTATTGGCACTCACCACCGACACCGGGACCACTCATCTCCGTCAAGCCATAAATATCAATGGCCTTGATGTGCAACTTCTTCTCCAACTCCCGACGGATGCCCCACGTCCAAGGCTCCGCACCGAAGAAGCCGACACGCAACTTCAAGTTCTCCGCCTTCACGGTGTCACTTTTCTCGATGCACTCCGCCAAGTGAAGCGCATAGGATGGGGTGCAGCAAAGCGCCGTCGTGCCAAAATCCTGCATCAACATGATCTGCTTCTCTGAGTTGCCCGACGAGGTAGGCAGCTGAATCGCTCCTAACTTAGCCGCACCATCGTGGGCTCCTAAGCCTCCGGTAAAGAGGCCGTAGCCGTAAGATACCTGCACCACATCGCCCGGACCAATATCACCTACGGCCAACACACGGGCCACACACTCCGCCCAGTTGTCCAAGTCATTCTGCGTATAAGTGCCGACCACAGGCTTACCGGTCGTACCGGAAGAGGCATGGATGCGGCGTACCTCACTCATCGGAACGGCCTGCAAACCGAAGGGATACTCATCACGCAGGTCATACTTCGTGGTGAAAGGCAACTTCGTTATATCGTCGATAGAGGTAATATCTTCAGGCTTGATGCCCATCTTGTCCATCTTACGTTTATAAAAGGGGACCTTCTCATAACAGGTCTTCACGGTCTTGATCAATCGCTCTGTTTGGAGTTTGCGCATCTCTTCGCGCGGCATACACTCCATAGCGGGATTGTGAATCATGGTTTCTAAATCAGTTATTTATTGTTAAACATTTTGTTCATTCATTTTAGGCGAAGTCTGCCTCCGTCAGGAAGGCCAATTTCTTGATCACCACTGTCTCACGGGCCTTCTCCTCGGGAGAGGTACGCATGACAAGTACCCCCTCGCCTCGCCAAAGGAAGGAGTACATGTAGAGAATGTCCACCCCTGCCTCCGAGAGGATGCGTACCGCCGAGGCCGCACGCCCTGGGATGTCGTCGATACGCAGGGCCAACACATCAGCCAGTTGCACATTGATTCCCTGTTCACGGAGCATCAGAAAAGCCTGTGTTGGCTGACTGCAAAGCACCCGATAGATCCCATAATCTTGCGTATCCGCGATGGTGGATGCGATGATCTGAATACCCGCCTCACTCAAAAGCTCCAGTACCTTGATCAGCGTACCACCCTTGTTCTCAATGAATATAGAGAGTTGTTTGATTGTCATAATTACTGATATACTTTACGTTTATCTATTACTCGCACGGCCTTCCCATCGCTGACCGGAAGGGTGTTCTTAGGCACTAACTTGACGTGAGGAGTCAGCAGGATCTCGTCCTTCAGCGCACGCTGGATGCGTTTCTGCAAGGCTTGCAACCGCTGGTAATCATCGGTAAAAAGCTCCTCCAACTCCACCTCTACCAACATGTTGTCGTTGTCATCGTCGGTGGTCAGGGTGATCAAGTAGTTGTTTGCCAACTCCGGGAACTGCATCAAGATCTTCTCTATCTGGATGGGGAAGATATTCACGCCACGCAGCACCATCATATCGTCAGAACGTCCACGCATCCGATCTAAGCGCACATGGTTTCGTCCGCACGGACAGCTACGACCTAACACACGGGTCAAGTCACGGGTCCGATAGCGCAACAGCGGCATCGCCTCCCGGCAAAGGGTTGTAAGCACTAACTCGCCCACCTCGCCATCGGGCACTGGCTCTAACGTCTCCGGATCGACAATCTCCACGATGTAGTAATCCTCCCAGAAGTGGAGGCCGTTCTGCTCCGGACACTCAAAGCCGACACCGGGTCCACACATCTCCGACATTCCAAAGGAGTTATAAGCTTTCACGCCCATCATCTCCTCGATACGCCGACGCTGCTCCTCGCTATGGGGCTCCGCCCCTATCGCTAACACACGTAACTTCGTGTCTCGACGGGGATCCACTCCCACGCTATCCATCACCTCTCGCAAGCGGGTCACATAGGAGGGCACCGCATGGACAGCCGTCGTGCCGAAATCGGTCATGAACTTGATCTGACGCAACGAATTGCCCGCAGCGGCCGGAATCGTCAGCATCCCCAATCGCTCCGCGCCATACTGGAAGCCTAAGCCACCCGTGAACATACCGTAACCACTGGAGTTCTGGAACACATCATCGGGACGCAGACCCACCATCCAAAGATTGCGCGCCACCTGATTCGCCCACTCATCCAAGTCACGCTGCGTATGGAGAATCACCGTAGGCGTACCGGTCGTACCGCTGGAGGAGTGCAAACGCACACACTCCCGCAAAGGCACACTGGCCATCCCAAACGGATAGGTGTCACGCAGATCCTGCTTGGTCGTGAAAGGAATCTTACGCAGGTCTTGCAGGCTCTGAATAGCCTCCGGCTTCAGCCCGATCTCCTCAAATCGCTTTTTATAAAAAGGCGATTGCATACAATGCGCCACCGTCTGCTGAAGCCGCTGCAACTGCAACGCCTCAATCTCCGCCCGTGAAAGGGTCTCCATCTCCCGGTTGAAATAGGGAGAGGAGTCTTCCGGAATAAACTTTTCCATCTTATTGCTTTTGACTGACAGCCACTCCGCAGTCGAACGCACGGAGGTTGGCCTCCACCACCGCCTCCCCCTTGCGGGCGAAGATCGTGGCGATAGCCTGCCGTAACTGTTCCACACTCAAGATCTCAATCGAAGGAGCGGCCATCCCTAACAGCACCATATTGGCACCACGAGGATTACCCGCCTCGTGCGCCACCTGCTCAATGTCCATCTTCACCACCGCAGGCAGGGCCTCCAATTCGGCCATCAACTCCGCCTCATCGGGATAGTTGGGGATATTGATAAAAGGTTTGCAACTGGTCACGATCACCCCCGTCTTCGCTAAATAGGGCAGATAGCGCAGGCTCTCCATCGGCTCCATGCTGATCACCACATCGGCACCGCCCTGCGGGATCAAATCGGACCAGATCGTCTCCGTCGAGAGACGCAAGTTGCTCTGCACATCTCCCCCACGCTGGCTCATGCCATGCACCTCTGCCTGTTTCAAATAGAGCCCGGCTTTCGTGGCGGCTTCACCGATGACCGTAGCGATAGAGAGGATACCTTGTCCTCCCACACCGCAGAGTATGATATCTTTTTTCATTTCTTCTCCTCCTTCGCTTTTCTCGCCTCACGGGCATGACGAGCAGCCGTCTGGATGCACTCCCGCCGTGGGATAATTACAGAAACACCTTTGTACTCAATCTCTTCCCGGATGATACGGGTAATCTCCGCCATGTTCTTCGGCAGAGGAACCACCACATGCAGATGCTCCGGCTCGACACCCAAGCCCAAGCAAATCGCCTCGAACTTGTTCGTACCGGCGGAATCTTGTCCACCCGTCATGCCGGTGGTCAAGTTATCCGAGATAATCACCGTGATCGGGCTATGATCATTGACCGCGTCCAACAAACCCGTCATACCGCTATGCGTAAAGGTAGAATCGCCAATGACCGCCACGGCCGGAAACAATCCCGCATCCGCCGCACCTTTGGCCATCGTGATCGACGCACCCATATCCACACAGCTGGATAACGATTGATAAGGCGGCAAAGCCCCTAACGTATAACAACCAATATCACCAAAAACACGATGCGTCGGATAGTCGGCCAATACCTGATTCAATGCCGTATAGACATCCCGATGCCCACATCCCTGGCAGAGCTGGGGTGGACGTGCGGCCAGATGCTTCGCCGGAGCGAAAGCAGAACCCGCAGGTTGTCCCAACGCTTTAGCCACCGCATCCGGTGTCAACTCACCCGTGCGAGGCAAGTCGCCCGTGAGACGTCCTTTCACCGGATAGCCCGCACCCAACAGGCCTTTCACCTGCTCCTCTACCACGGGCTGGCCATCCTCCACGACGAGGATCGCATCATTAGATGCCGCCAAGGCCTGCACGGCCGCAGCAGGAAGGGGATACTGACTTACTTTGAGCAGATTGGCCTTCTCGCCGACCACCTCTTTCACGTAGTTGTAAGCGATACCACAGGCCACGATGCCCAAACGAGGAGCCTCAGCACATTGCTCTACCTTATTATATATAGAATCTTCGGCTGCCTGCTCCATCTCCGGTTGCTTCGCGATCAAAGCATCATAACGCTTTCGGGCGATACCGGGCAGCAGCACCCAACGTTCCGTGCTCACGTTCAAAGGCTTCTCAGCCAAAGGCTCACCTACCTCAACCGCAGCACGGCTATGTGCCAAACGCGTCACGACACGCAACACCACGGGCTCACGCAAGCGCTCAGACAACTCAAAAGCGCTGGCCACCATGTCATAAGCCTCCTGCTGATTGCTCGGCTCAAACGTAGGGACTAAAGCGAATTTCGCATAGAAGCGGCTATCCTGCTCATTCTGGCTGGAATGCATCGACGGATCATCAGCCGCCAACACGATCAAACCACCATGCACACCCGTAATGGCTGCGTTCACAAACGCATCCGCACACACATTCATTCCCACATGTTTCATGCAAACCAGGGCCCGCTTGCCTGCATACGACATGCCCAACGCAGCCTCCATAGCCGTCTTCTCATTCGTACACCACCGGCTATGTACCCCCCGCTTCTGGGCTAAAGGGTCACCCTGAATAAATTCCGTAATTTCGGTGGAAGGAGTACCCGGATAGGCATACACACCGCTCAATCCGGCATGAATAGCGCCTAACGCAATGGCCTCGTCACCAAGTAACAGTCTTTTCATGATACTTTAAAGCATTTTATAAATTTAAAGTGGCAAAGTTACGGCTTTCAGCCCAATCCAGCAACAATTTGTCTGTTTTTGTCTCGATTTGCTATCTAACACGTTAGAAATCATCTAATCGTCATTGTCCAACAAATCGTTTGCGCTCCACCACGTTGCCTTTGGTGTCCACCACTTGCACCTCAAGCGCCTGGCCATCGTAGGTAGCCACGACAGCGGTCTCGTTGCTATTGGTCAAGACCGGGAAAGCAATCTTCTCATTAGGAGCCTCAAACTCATAGCGATGTTCATGGCCACAGAGCATCAGGTCGATGCCCAGACGATTGAGCGCAGGCACGAATTTCTCCATCACCTCACGCTGACCATGCCATACATCGGGACGAGTGGAGGGAGGCATGTGGCAGATAGCGATCCGAAAACGAGCGGTCGTAAAAGCAGGGTCATTAGCCAAAGTCTCCAACCAAGCGGCCTGCTCACTGCGATAACTGTCATAATCCGTAATGCCGTAATACTCCAAATCACTATCAGGCTTATCCTCACCGCTATCGAGCATAATGAAGCAAACCGGACCTTGCCGAAAAGCATAATAGAGATGGGGCTCTTTGGGCGAGAAATAATCCTGGAAAGCGGTGGCGAACGCTCCACGTGTCTCATGGTTGCCACGTGCATAATACATCGGCTGCTCGGAAGCGAACAGACGCACGCTCTCATTCATAAATCCCTCAAAAACACCCTGCTTATCTTTCATAGTAGAGACCATATCCCCATTGAAGATCACGAGATCTTGCTTCGCATGTTGCCCTGCCGCCAATAGCTCAGCCAAATGCTGCTGCCGCCCATGAATATCGTTGAGCATCAGGAAAGAGGTGGTAGGCTTACTCCAATCTGAGGTGGTAAAGCGCAACGGCTCACGCCCATAGACATCCGTAGCGGCAATGCGTCCGTAAGCCACATAATGGCCCTCGTGCTGAAGCACCTCCTGCGCATAGACACGGTAGCGGTAGGTCGTGCCAGGACGTAATCCGCTCACACGCACCACATGGCGTGTGTCCGTACGCTTCACGCCATTGGCCGTATCAAAATAACGAGGGCGTACCTCTCCATAATAATGGGAGCCATCGTTAGGAGCGATCTCCACCCATCCCACACTCGGAGCGGTCGCTTCCCATACGAAAGTGGCTTCTGTTTCTTTCACGTTCTGCAGATAGGGGCCATACAATAGCTTGATTTGCGCCTCCACGCACAGACCCATACATAAAAGGACAAGGGCGATCCACACACCCCTTCCTGTCATTGCAACCAATTCTCTCATACGTTATACCATTTACATTTCAGTTAAAAAACAGTTTCACATCTTACTTTCCAAAATTAAAGATCGGCGATTCCGTGCGTGCATGATCCATGATCGTGACCAGCTCAGCCACTTTCGCCGGATAGACGGAGGCCAGGTTACGATCCTCATGGATGTCTTCTCGCAGGTCATACAACTCCACCCTCGTCTCACCATTGATGGGTTGACGAATCAGCTTCCAATCGCCTACACGAACAGCTTGACGGCCCCTCTCCTCATGAAATTCCCAATACAAAAAACGATGCTCCTTTTGGCCCTCTTTCCCCAACAGAGTAGGCAGATAAGAGATGCCATCGGTGTACGTGCCTAATTTCACATCGACGAGGTCGGCCAAGGTGGGCATTAAGTCCCAGAAAGCGGCCTGATGCCATGTCTTCGTGCCTGAAGGAATGACACCCGGCAGCCAAGCCAAGAACGGCACACGTATGCCCCCTTCATACATCTCACGTTTGATGCCACGGAACGGGCCATAACTTTTGAAGAAATCAGGATCAGCACCGCCTTCACGATGCGGTCCATTGTCGGAGGTGAAAAAGAGCATCGTGTTCTTGTCTAAACCCAATCGCTTCAACTCCTCCATAATCTCACCGACATACCGATCAAGCCGAGTGATCATCGCCGCGAAAGAGGCTTTTGGCTTTAAAGAGGTGTCATAGCCACCTCTCCCTTCCCGATAACCAGGCTCGGAGACATACGCTTTTTCCTCAAACTTATCCTCATACATCCGATAGAGCTCGTCATGCGGCAGATTCAATTCCGCATGGGGAATCGTATAGGTCAGCATCGCAAAGAACGGTTCTTCCTTATGGGTGCGGATAAAATCCATCGCCCGCTCGTGAATCAGATCCTGCGAATAAGTCTTATGCCCCTTGTTCCTATTTTCAGGAATCTCCACCCGCTGCTCATTCTCCCACAGATGATCGGGATAATAGGTGTGCGCCTGACGTTGACAATTATAACCAAAAAACTCATCATATCCCATTTTGTTGGGTGTCGATTCCGATCCTGGCATTCCCAAACCCCATTTGCCAAACAAACCGGTGCGATAGCCTGCATTCTTCATCAAACGAGCAATCGTGTAGGTGTCTTTCCCCATCGGCTCTTGCCCCTCTGGAGCGATCTCCTTGTTTCCACGAATCTGCGCATGTCCGGTGTGCAAACCGGTCATAATGGAGCAACGCGAAGGGGCACTCACCGGGCAACCGGCATAATGTTGCATGAATTGCATCCCCTCCTGCGCCATGCGGTCGAGGTTTGGTGTCTGGATATACGACTGTCCATAACAGCCCAAATCACCATATCCCATGTCGTCGCACAGGATAAAGATCACATTCATCGGAGTCTTCTCCTCCGCCCAGATCGAGGCACCCAAGCCCATCAAAGCGGCAGCAAGCAGGTATTTCTTCTTCATATTTACTACTATTTTACGGTCAGCGCAAAATTACAAGAAGTATGTGAGAACGACAACGATTGGCAAAGTTTACTGGACACGTCGCCATTCATTACCCATCTTTTTCCACAACATTGCACCTGTTTTCGCAAAACTTATGTAAGTTCGCGGTGTAAAAAGTAGTATTGCGAACATGAACGAGCATCTTCCCACACTTCTCTTGCAGATCCTACTCGTCGGTTTTACCCCAGGACCTGCCAATATCTATGCACTAACTATGTCGTTACGCCACGGTCGTACAGTGTCATTAGTGATGTGGTTGGGCATGTTGACGGGCTTTTCGATCGCCGTCTCAGTCATGGCTCTGCTTACGCATTTGTTAGGGGTAGCCTTCGGGGCTTATGTCGGATACATGAAGGTGTTAGGTGCCGCCTATATCTTCTACTTGGCCTACTGGATCTGGCGCAGCAGCGAAACGAACAACACGGCGAAAACAAGAGAGTGTGGCTTCGTGAGTGGTATGTTGGTGCAGTTGACGAACGCCAAGATGCTGCTTTTCGACCTTACGGTGTTCAGCACCTTTGTTCTTCCCTACTCCGATCGGTTGGAGGATCTCTTCGAGACGGCGGCTTGGCTGCTGATAGCCGGTCCGGGTGCCAACCTGACTTGGTTGATGGCCGGAGGTGTCTTACGCAATTTCTTCCTGCGTTACGGTCGGCAAGTGGATCATTTATCAGCGGTAGCGTTGGTGCTGTGCGCAATCTACCTGCTCTGCTTTTAGCACATCAGTCAAGAAGAGTGACAACAATTATATGATTAAACAAATAACAGGAGTATGAAACTATTCAAACATGCATGCATCGTCGGAGCGGCTTGTCTCTCCACGATAGCTTCGGGGCAGAACTACACGACCCCATTCAACCATTGCCTGCTTCCAGAGGCCTATTATGACCAACTGGTTGGTGAATCATCAGGCGATCGTGCCTTTAATTACATCATGGACATCGCTCCCTATGAGCGAGACCGTCAACATGCCGACTACCAAGGGCACTTCATGGAGTCGGACTATGTGGTGAACCAGCTGAAACGTTTCGGCATCGCGAACGCCACCATCGAGGAGGTGGGCAAGACAAAGGCTTGGGACGGCGTGAGCGCCTCGCTGTGGGAGGTCTCTCCGAAACAGGTGAAGATAGCCGATTATCAAGATCTGGCCGCTATTTTGGGGCAAGGGAGCAAGAGCGCAGACGTGACCGCTCAACTGGCCTGGATCGGACGAGGCGAGGCACATGAGATAGCCGCCGTTGATTTGAAAGGAAAAATTGCCGTGACAGAAGCCGCTGCTTCCCGTGTGCACGATAAGGCCGTTGCCGCTGGTGCGATCGGTGTAATCAGCTTCTATGGCCCTCGCCCACTGATTGATCCCATCCAGATCCCGAACTCCGGTATTCGCAGCGAGAAGCCGACCTTCTGCTTCAACCTGACTCCTCGTGATGGCTACGCCCTACGTGATCGCTTGCTGAAAGGCGAGAAGATCACTGTGCATGCCAAGGTAGAGACCACCGAAGAGGATACCGATCTGGAGGTGCCCACTTGCGTCATTCCCGGTACGGATCCGAACGCGGAGGAGGTGATCTTCACCGCCCACCTTTTCGAGGGCTACGTGAAACTGGGTGCCAATGATAATATCTCTGGATCGGCAGCCTTGATCGAGGTGGCACGCACCCTGAACGAGCTGTTCGAGAGCGGCCGTTTGCCCCGCCCGAAAAGAAGCCTGCGTTTCCTCTGGGTACCGGAGTTTCAAGGTTCCATTCCTTGGGCGACACAGCATAAGGAGATCTTAGACCGTACGCTCTGCGGTATCAACTTGGATATGGTAGGTCTGTGGCTGAGCAAGAGTGGCTCATACTATTGTCTCCACCGTACGACAATGGGTAATCCCCATTATCTGAATGATGTGGCAGAGTCTTTCTACCACTATATGGGGGCGACCAACAAATCGTTTGTGGCTACGGGTGTAGGCCGTCCTGATGCCTTGAAACCGGTGTATAGCTTGACTGGCTCGCAGGATCCCTTCTACTATGCCATCAATGCCCACTACGGGGCTTCCGACCATGAGGTGTTGAACGATTGGGGCGTGCAGGTGCCTGCCGTGATCATGATCACCTGGCCGGATAATTACTATCACACCTCCGGCGACCGCCCCTCTATCTGCGACCCGACGCAATTGCATCGTGCCATCGTCTTGGCTGCGGCTACGGCCTATACCATCGCTTCCGCGGATGAGCAAACGGCGTTGGCCATCGCCAGCGAGGTATCTGCTGGAGCGACCAAACGTCTCTCTTTGAAAGCGGCTGAGGATCTTTCTACGCTGACACAAGCACAGGCTGATCAATTGGTAGCCACACACAAGAAGGCTCATTTCGATCAAGACGCCCTGTTGCTCAACGAGCTGGCTACCTTAGAGAGCGTACTGGAGTTAGCCCCGAGTAGCGCAACCTTGAAGGCGCACATCGCTACGCTGCAAACACTCTTGAACGAGAAGGCACAGAGCAACGGCAAAGAGATCGACGCTGCCGTGAAAGCCCGTGCGACCTTGTTGGGCACCACCGCTCCCAAACGGGTAGAGCTGACAGCCGAGGAGAAAGCGGCCGCAAAGCTGTTCCCGCATGCGACAGCCAAGGTGAAAGAGACGGGCTACGGCGTGCTGCGCAACATCCCGAAGGAATTGCTCACGAAGTATCAGTTAGTGAATGGGGCGAGTGCCCGCATAAGCCTCGCGCACAGCGACGACATCGCCAAGCTGACCACCTCTGGTAAACTGAGCATTTTAGACATCAAGAAGATGCAAGACGCACAGTTCCCCGACGCGGATAGCTTAGCCGACATCACCCGTTTCATCGACCTGTTGAAAGAAGCGGGATTGGTGGAGTAATAGCCCAAAAAGACCCATTTATAGGACAGCCCTTCGAGCAAGAGTCTCGAAGGGCTTCTTTTTTATCGCAATTTCCAGACTCAAAATTAGGTTTCATACACAAAAGAGCGTAACTTTGCCTGCGTAAAACAGACTTTTTTTTGCAAAACACTACCGAAAATGGATAGATATCTAATCATAAAAACCAGAGACGAACTACTCAGAATCCGCATCGGACAAATTCTCTATTTCGAAGCAGACCGCAACTACACGAAGTTGCTGCTATCCTGTGGAATCCAGTTTACGTTTGCCATCAACATCGGTAAGATCGAGGAGATCTTAGGCAAACAGGTCGAGGGTGTCGGGAAAATCTTGCTGCGTGTGGGCAAAAGCCATATCATCAACAAGAATCATATCCTGCAGATCAACCTGCCCAAGCAACGGTTGTACCTGCTGACGGAGGAGGGCAAGGCGAAAGAGCTGACCATCTCTAAAGATCCGTTGAAGGTGCTCAAAGAGACCTTGGAGAAGGAGATGGAAAAGACGACGACCGACGAAGGGGCTAAATAAGGAGACACTACGATGATAATCACGATCGGTAAAGCGCACGACAACGATTATGTGGCGGATGACCCACAGGTCAGTCGGCATCACGCTCGCCTTGTCTCTGAGTCTGATGGTGGCTGGTTCATAGAAGATTTAGCATCCACCAACGGAACGTTCGTGAACGACATCCAGGTGATTCGGAAACGGGTCACGAAAAGCGACCAAATCCGGTTAGGGACGCATTACACCCTCTCACTCCCCGCCCTGCTGAAAGCCGGCAACGATTATAGCGAGGAGTTCGCCCAGCTGAAAACGGTCTATGATCGGTATATCCAAGAGAAGGTACGGATCCAATCAGCCAACCAGTTCAAGACACGTTTGCTGCAATCGCTGCCTTTCGCGTTGCCGGGTGTGATTGGTGTCGTGGTCGGCTTCTTAGGGAAAGGCAGTCCTACGCTGTTTGGATTGAGCCTGCTCATCACGATTGTAGCCCCCACCATCGGCATCTATTTAGGTGCCAAGCAAGCAGCCAAGATCCCGATGCAGCTGCAAGCGCTGGCTAACCAATTCAAGATTGATTACGTCTGCCCAAAGTGTGGCACCTTCCTCGGCGAGATCCCTTGGGAGTCGCTGCTCAACCGCAAGCAATGCCCCGTCTCCTCCTGCAAAGCGAAGTGGGCGAAAGAGGCAGGTCAATGAGCGCTTGTGCATGAAAACCTATCTATTTGTACAGTAAATTCTGACGTTTGATTGCGAGCCTTCCTCTTCGTTCGCTAATTCCACCGCATTTACTACTTTTGTTGCAGATTCAATGAGTTTATACATTTAAAACCAAGGGTTATGCAAGAAGAGGAGTACACATTTGTGACGTTAGATGGCAATGAGGCCATGCCCGCAGATGCCGTGCTCGTCGATGTGGATAAGCTGGATGCCGATCTGAGCGAAGCGGTCATGGTCGATGACATGGACTTCGTAGAGGTGGAGCATGAAGATTTTATCACATTGGCCGACGATACGGTAATGCTTTCTGACGTAGATACGTTAGACTTGACTACCACGGATATGAATGACGCTGACATTACATTTATTGTATGATAGCCATTAAATGTCCACATTGCCAAATTGGATTGAAGGTGGACGAGGGGAAGATTCCCCTCGGTCTTACCTCCTTCAAATGCCCCAAGTGCAAGGGAGCCATCCCGGTCTCTCTGCTATCCAACCAGCCGGAGGAGTCAACCGCTGAAC
>CAMGEM010000020.1 GCA_946055095.1 uncultured Parabacteroides sp.
GTTCTACCTTTTCTTATTGCCTACCAGCTTCGTCTATCAGCTTAACAATCTTTTGGTTAAACGCATCCGCTGTCAAAAGCTGTTCCAAAGGTATGTGCATCCGATAGCGCCAATAGTGACGAGACTCAGCGGGCACATTGATACGCTCCGACTCAATGTCTGAACGTTTAATCGTATCATCCATCGCAAACCAATCTTGCAAAGGAATGATTACCAACATGGCCTGCGTCTTCAAGTGATTGGAAATAATCCGTTCGGCGATAGGAGCCGTACATTCTGCCGGAGCCTCTCCAATTTGTCCCAATACTTGATTATAATAGCGCTGTGTCTTCGCCGGATCCTCTTTCCACCAATTACGTAGCGGTGTCATATCATGCGTAGAGGTCGTGCAAACGGAGTGATAAGGAAGATGGAACATGTCCGTAAACTCACGATCAGGACTCTTCGGCATACGCTCAATCTCCAAGCTCAAAATCTGCAATCGATTCATCACCTCGGGGACTGAAGCCGGGATCATACCCAAATCCTCCCCACAAACCAACATTTCCGTAGAGGCTACCAATGGCGTGAGTCGCTTATAAGCCTGTGCTTTCCAAAAATCGTTATGACGATGATAAAAGAAATGCCAATAAAGCTGGTCGAATGCTTGACGATCAGAATGACTTAACTCTCGATAGATGTAGGAATGATTCGCGGAGATACGAGGATGGAACCGCTCCGGTTGTTTCGGATCACGCAAGAAAAGCACCTCGTTGGCGATCGCAAACAAACCAAGCTTGATACGCTGTGACGCTGCATCCAATTTATCCGCAAAGAGTGCCTCGATCTTCTGCTGTGTGTTGCAGAAATACTTCAGCACATAATGGTTAGAAGAGGATTGTGCCAAATAGGCATCCACCACCTCATCGGTCGAATCACCAAAAAGCTCCGGCAAGAAGCAACGGTTAATATGAGGTGTGGTGAAACGTGCCTCATTGAAGGGCAAACCATATTGCTCAATCTCCTCTTTCGAGAAGGGAAGAGCCGGATTGAAATGGCCACACAAACCCTGTACATATTCACACGGCACCTCCCAAATACGGAAGAAGCCCAAGATATGATCGATGCGGAAACAGTCAAAATAGTCTCCCAACTTCGCGAAACGATTCTTCCACCACTTGAAATGATCCTGCTCCATCGCCTGCCAATCATAGGTAGGGAACAGCCAGTTCTGTCCATTGGCCGAGAAATCATCAGGTGGCGCACCCGCCTGTCCGTTCATGTTGAAATAGTTAGGCTCTGTCCATGCCTCAACGCTGGTACGGCTCACGCCAATAGGAAGATCACCTTTCAACACGACACCGTTGCGACGGGCATAATCAGAGACCATCTTGAACTGATTGTGCAACACATATTGCAAGAAATAGTAGAAGGAGATCTCCGGCCATGCGTGGCTCTTCTCTCTACAGAGCGCACGACCACGGATGCGATTATAGACCGCATTACCACGCCACTGGCTAAAATCAGATGTCCCATAGCTCTCTCTCAAGTAGCAATAAGTGGCATAAGGCATCAGCCAATTCTCGTTGCGCGTAATAAACTCTTTAAAATCAGGGCGAGCCATCCATTGGGCTCCCTCCTGCTTAAAGAACTCTCGACAATAGTCTAATTTATATTTGAGTGATTGCTCATAATCCACTGACTCTTTTGCATTCAACGCTTGCTGTTTCTCCGCATAGAATGCCGCTCGTTCCGGATTCTTCAGTGCCCCCAAACCATTCAAATCAATATAAAGCGGATGAATCGCATAGATGGAGATGGCACTGTAAGGATAGGAATCGACCCATGTATGGGTCATTGTCGTATCGTTCATGGGCAGAACCTGAATGATACGTTGTTTCGTCTTCTTTGCCCAATCCACCAAAAGGCGCAAATCGCCCAAGTCACCTACACCAAAACTCTTTGTGGAGCGCAAGGAAAAAACCGGAATCACGCATCCAGCTCCTCGCCACGGTGCCTGACTCTCTCGGAAAGCCTCGCCTGTGATGACCACCGTCTCCCCTACCTTATGCTCGGAAAGATTGACGATACGGTTATCGCCATTCTCCCAATAGAGCGGTTTGTTCGTTTGCTCATCCCATGCGATAAATTTGTATTCCAACGGATAGCGAATCTGGGTAGCGTCCAAGTCGATGTGCCAATTCGGCATCTGGTCACAAGTGAGCAATAGTGCTTTTTGGGGATCCCAATTGCCCAAGCAGGGCTGATTACCGACAATGGCTATACATTGCTGCTTCTCCACCCGTGGAGCGGCCACCCGAATCACCAGCTTCTTATCACTATTCAACTCCCGGTAATGCTGCCCCGTGACATGCGCAAACAATCCCTTGGTAAAAGCGGATGCATAGAAGACCTTATCTTCCGGCATCTTGTGCCAACTATCGCAGAACGTATAACACTTCGAGTGACCGTCAAACTGCACCGTATGCGTTCGCTCCCACTCCTCAGGCAGGATATGGCCATCTTCCATACGGACGAAATAGCGATACGCGATCTGTTCCACGCTTTCAGGAAGATCCAACTCCAGGGCCCATTCCCCGTCAGCGACATATCGCATCTCTTTGGCCAAAACCGACTCCCAATTCCCTAACTGGGGAATGGAACCTACCACGCAGAGCTTTTGCCCCCAAACCGTATTGTAATGAATACGAAATACAACTTTCATGGCATCTATATTTTTAAAGGTTTGTTATCCACATCGCGAGGCACCGCAATTGGTGCAAATCAAGCAACCCTCCTGATAGACAAGCGTCTCCAAGCCACAGTTGGGGCATTTCTGTCCCTTCGCCTGCGTACCATTCGGCAGATACTTCTTCAAGGCACGTTCCACACCATTCTTCCAGGTGTTGATAGACTCACTGTTCAGCTCCATGCCCTGCACCAACTTGATCACTTGATCAATCGGCATTCCATAACGCAACACGCCAGAGATCAGCTTCGCATAGTTCCAATACTCCGGATTGAACTTGCCATCCAAGCCCTCTATGGTCATCTTATAGCCACGTTTATTCTTGAACTGGAAGTCGTAATGCTTCTTACCATCCTCATCGTAGCTCTTAATAATGGTTCCCTTAGAGACATTCTTCGGAAGCATAAGTCCCTCCTCGTCATCCGCCAAACCGGTGAAGATCTCGTAGGGACGGCCATTCAACAAGCCGACAAAGGCAATCCATTTCTCTCGGTTATTCTGGAACCTCACAACATCCGCCTCTAACTCGCGCGGACGGGTCGATACGATCACAGGTGGCTGCATACAATTGCAGTCCTCCTTTTTCTTCTTCTTATCCGTGGCCAACAAGACACCCGAACGTGAACCATCCCGATAGACCGTACAACCTTTGCAGCCACAACGCCAAGCCTCCACATAGAGGTCGTTGACCAACTCCTCACTGACATTGTTCGGCAGGTTAATCGTCACACTGATGGAATGATCCACCCACTTCTGGATCCGGCCCTGCATACGAACCTTGGCCAACCAATCCACGTCATTCGAGGTAGCCTTGAAATAGGGAGATTTCGCCACTAAATCATCTACCTCCTCCTGACTGTATTTCTTCGTGACCGAATAGCCATTGGCCAACATCCAAGTCACAAACTTATGATGGAAAACCGTGTACTCCTCAAAGGCATCGCCTGTCTCATCCACGAAATCCACCCGTACCTCAGAGTCATTGGGGTTCACCTTGCGACGACGCTTATAAACCGGCAAGAAGACCGGCTCAATGCCTGATGTGGTTTGCGTCATCAAACTGGTCGTACCCGTAGGTGCGATGGTCAAACAAGCAATGTTGCGACGTCCATAACGTACCATCTCCTCATAAAGCTCAGGATCCGCCTCACGGATGCGGGAAATGAAGGGATTTGCCTTCTCACGCTCCGCATCGAACACAGGGAAGGCACCACGCTCCTTCGCCAACACCACCGATGAACGGTAGGCAGCCAACGCCAAGGTCTTTTGCACCAACTCCGCAAAATCTGTGGCCTCCTCCGAGCCATAACGTAAGTTCATCGCAGCCAGCATATCACCCTCTGCGGTGATACCCACACCCGTACGACGACCCTGTAACGTCTTATGCTGAATCTTCTCCCACAGATGACGCTCACTTTGCTTTACCTCCATGGATTCCGGATCCGAGTCAATCTTAGCCAAGATCAGCTCAATCTTCTCCGACTCCAAATCAATGATATCATCCATGATGCGCTGTGCCAAAAAGACATGCTTACGGAAAAGGTCGAAATCGAAATAGGCCTCCTTCGTGAATGGATTCACCACATACGCATAGAGGTTAATGGCCAACAAACGACAACTATCATAAGGGCAGAGCGGAATCTCGCCACATGGATTGGTAGAGACCGTGCGGAAACCTAAATCCGCATAGCAATCGGGCACAGACTCACGCAAGATCGTATCCCAAAAGAGCACACCTGGCTCCGCTGATTTCCAAGCATTATGAATAATCTTCCGCCACAAGGCAGCGGCATCCACCTCTTTCACATATTGCGGATGGTCTGATTTGATCGGGTATTGCTGGCGATAGATCTCCCCCTGAATAGCCGCCTGCATGAACTCATCATCAATCTTCACAGAGACATTGGCACCCGTCACCTTGCCTTCCGTCATCTTTGCGTCAATGAAAGCCTCTGAATCTGGATGTTTCACCGACACACTCAGCATCAATGCCCCTCGACGACCATCCTGAGCAACCTCACGCGTAGAGTTTGAATAGCGTTCCATGAAAGGAACCAAACCCGTAGAGGTCAATGCGGAGTTCTTCACCGGAGAGCCCTTCGGACGGATATGAGACAGGTCATGCCCCACGCCTCCACGACGCTTCATCAGCTGAACCTGCTCCTCATCAATACGGATAATCGCTCCGTAAGAGTCCGCCTCTCCATCCAATCCTATCACAAAACAGTTGGAGAGCGAAGCGATTTGAAAATCGTTGCCGATACCGGTCATAGGACTTCCTTGAGGAATGATGTAACGGAAATGATCGAACAGGTCGAACAGCTCCTGCTCCGACAAAGGATTGGGGTACTTCTGTTCCACACGAGCAATCTCACCAGCCAGACGATGGTGCATATCTTCAGGGGATTTCTCGTAGATATTCCCAAAGGCATCCTTCAAGGCATATTTATTGACCCATACCTTTGCGGCTAACTCGTCGCCAGTAAAGTAATTCAATGATGTCTTAAACGCTTCTTCAAACGTATAAACTTTCCGATCCACGATTTATCTTGTTTTTATGATTTCATGATACACTACCCTCAGAAGGGATTAGTTCTTCAAAAGGCCTTCGATAGCCTCAACAGAAGCAGCAAAATCCTTGCTGGTCTCGATCTGATCCTTGACGGTCTTGCAGGCGTGCAACACCGTCGCATGATCTTTCTTGCCCACGATCTTACCGATATTAGACAGGGAACAATCCGTGTATTTCTTAGACAAATACATCGTGACTTGACGTGCCTGCACGATCTCACGCTTACGCGAGCTTGTCTGCAACAGGGCTTGCTCCAAATTGAAATACTTACAGACGGTCTCCTGAATAGACTGTACCGTAAGCTGCTTTTTCTCTAAGCGAACCGCCTGACTGATCACCCGTTTGGTCAACGGCAAATCGATCTCCCGGTTGTTGATCACCGCGTTCGCCTGCAAAGAGACCAAGATACCCTCCAGGTCACGCACGTTCTCAGTGACGTTGTTCGCAATGAAATTAAACACCTCATCCGGAATCACAATGCCATCATGCGTAATCTTGTTTTTCAAGATCTTCTTACGCAGATCCAGATCTGGGCGTGACAGCTCCGCCGTCAATCCCCATTTCAGACGGGTGATCAAACGCTCCTCCATACCCTGCAAATCCACGGGTGGTTTATCCGAAGTCAGGATCAACTGCTTACCCAACTGATGCAAGTGATTGAATATATGGAAAAAGGTATTTTGTGTCCTATCCATGCCGATCATCTCCTGAATATCATCCAGGATCAGCACATCAATATTCTGGTAGAAATGCAAGAAGTCGTTCGTCGTATTCTTCCGCACCGCATCGGTGAACTGCACACGGAACAGATGAGAAGAGACATAAAGCACACGCTGCTCCGGATGCAACTCCCGGATACGCGTACCGATCGCATAGCAGAGGTGCGTCTTGCCCACACCGGATGGGCCATAGATGAACAACGGATTGAAAGCGGTCTTTCCCGGATCTTGCGCCACCGCCTCTCCCGCTGCACGAACCAACTTATTGCTTGAGCCCTCGAAATAGTTCTCAAAGTTGTAGCGCGGATTCAAATGGGGATCCACATCTTGCGGAATGACCGTAGAGAAAGGATTAAGCACCTTGGCACTCTCTTTGGGTTTAGCGGGCTTAACCGCGGGTGAGACCACCTCAGCCGGATAATCCACGGTGCCTACACTCCCGGCACTGTTATCCACCATGATGCGATACTTCAATTGGATACCTTGCCCGAACACACGACTGAGCGTCACCTTGAGCACATTCATATAATGTGCCTCCAAGAACTCATAGAAGAACGAGCTGGGCACTTGCACCGTAAGCTCTTTCTCAGGTCGTCCTCCCCGTTCCCGCTCCTCATACGCAAGCGGGACTATTGGCCGAAACCATGTCTCATATTGGGGTTGAGGCACAATATCCCTGATAATGCCCAGGCACTTATCCCACAGTATTTTAAAATCAGTTTGCATCATTATTAATAATCATTCCTCTTTATTCTTTATCTACTTTTCAGCACGACAAAGGTTAGAAATAAAATCCGAAAAAAAAAGTTCTGTTTTCCTTGCTTTTCTTCTTTTTTGAATATCCCTTTTATGCTCAAACAGTTATCCGCCTCTAAATAATCCTCACGACTTTTCTCCACTCACTGAGCCTTAAAAGTACGCTCCTCAATCTATTTCAAGCATTTTCGCATAAGCTCAACTTGACTTTCCACCGGGGAGAATGACGAATTATCTATTTCAGCATAAGCTATTTAGAGAAAACAAAATGCTTCGTCACTTGGATTATCTAATTTAGAACAATTCTAAATCTGCTCCTTCCACCTATTTTTGCTTCGAGCCAAACAGAGAGAAGTGAACATAGCGCTTCGGATGCTCACGCAGATCGAGCAACAAGAGAGAGGCATTCTCCATCGTGCCGTTCAGGTTGTCATACAGCTGACGATCGTTCAAGAGCAAACCCAAGCTATTATCCGCACTATTCAGCTTATCCGTAGTCAGCTTCAAATTGGCCAACGTCGCATTCACGGTTCGCATAGTTCCCGCCAGATCCAACTCCTTCAGTTGTCCGCTCACAGACTCGAAATTAGCCGTGATTCCTTTCAGGTTCTCCACGATCACCGGCACATCCTTCGCCAACAGCTGATCCAACCGACGGGAAGAGTGCTCCAAGCTGGCTGTTGTCTGCTCCACATGCGCCAACGATTGCGTCAACGCCGGATGGTTCACCAAGGTTTGCAGGCCTCCTAATATAGAATCGAGCTTGGGCATCATCTGCTCAATGCCCGGCAAGAGATTCTCCTGCACGGAGGTCATCATGTCTGTTTCCATGCGGCCCTCAATCGTATCACCCGAATGGAAATAGTCATCCACAAACGTATTTAGATGGATATGCAACTCCGCTCCTCCCAAGAAGCTGTTGACAACGGTAATGTAACTCCCCTTGTTGATACGCATCTTGTCTTCCAAGCTCACCAAGACCGAGATTTTCCCCGTGGTGTCATAGTCGTAGGAAATCTCCCTGACCAAACCGACCTTGAAACCTTCCACAAAGACAGGGCTGGAAACTGTCACCCCTTTGACATTCGAGAACGCCACATAATAATGGTTCACCGGCTTGAATAGATTCACCCCTTTCAGGTAGTTAATGCCTAAGTACAGCAACGCCAAGCTGACGATAGACACCAATCCGATCTTTGCCTCCTTCGTGAATACTGTTTTCATCTCTTTTCTACTCTACTAATTCATTCGTTAATAATTCACTTTCTTACCGTCCTTGAATCCGACAATGAAAGCATCCTTAAAATCCTTCAACAACCGACGACGGATCCTTTTGATCTCCGCGAAATCGGTTGTCTCACCATACGTATATTTATAAATACCCTTTTCTACATAAAAGTTCACGGGCTTATACCCTTTGAACCGGCTGGAGTTAGCAGGCAACTGCTTCGTGGCAGTCAGGATCTGCACCTTATAGACCGTCTTTCCCGCCGCCACCTGCTTTGTCTTGCTGCTTTTCGGGGTCGCTGGCTCCACGGAGTTGGACATGCGCTTCTCCTTCACGGATGTCGTTGTCCGATGCTGCTTCCGATAAAGAATGTCGGCCTCACTTCCGGCAGGAGCACCACTCCCCTCCTCCTGGATCTCCATGGATGGCGCGGAATCCTCCTCCGGCGCGCTTATCGGCTCTGCCTCTTGCGCAACTGCGGATTTAGTGGAGATAACGGCCGTTTCAGCCATACCGCTAACACCTCCCGCACGTCGATCATAGTTCCGCTTATACCGACTAAAGGCCTCATAAAGCGCCTCAGCCAAGGTATTCTGCCCATCCGCTGAGGCCAGGTAGTTCTCCTCCGCCCGATTGGAGATATAGCCTAACTCCACCAACACACTCGGCATACTGGTCTTGCGCAACACCAAGAATCCCGCTTGACGCACGCCTCGATCCACCCGTTTAGCCCCCTTGAACGATTTCTGGATCTCAGAGGCCAACAAGATGCTCTGCTCCATGTGCTTATTCTGCATGAACTCGAAAATGATATAGGACTCACTGGAGTTGGGATCAAATCCCTCGTAACGCTGTTGGTAATTATCCTCCAACAAGATAGCCGCATTCTCACTCATAGCTACCTCCAAGTTCTCGTCCGTACGTGCCAAACCCAAGGTATAGGTCTCCGTACCCTGCACGGTGCTCCCACGCTTCACCGCATTGGTATGGATCGAGATGAACAGATCCGCCTTGTTACGATTGGCGATCTCCGCCCGCTCATCCAGCTCGATGAAGCGATCTGTCTTACGCGTGTAAATGACCTTGACCCCTTGGCTACGCCGCTCAATGAGGCTGCCTAACTTCAGAGCGACCGCCAAGTTGATAGCCTTCTCATTGATACGTGCTCCGCGTGCGCCTGGATCCTTTCCACCGTGGCCCGCATCAATCACGACCGTGAACGACCCTGCCTCAACAGGCATTGCCGCACAAGCCAAAAGCCCTATTAAAATCAGTCGTATGTAAAGCCAACAACCCGTCTTCACGATGATGATCTCCGTAAATGGTTCAAGAAACGCAAATTTGTGCGCAAAGGTAGTGTTTTTTGCGGATTGCGATACCTCTTCCCCACAAAAAGAGCCGAAATACGGCATCCGCTAAGCCACACAATTTATCTGTGCAGAATCGTAGCGGAACGAGGAGCCACAGTGACACGGCCTCCGGAGACCTCTCCCATACCGTTCAGATCTATGCGCCCATCATGCGCTACCTGCTCATAGTTACCCTCAGGGATCGTCACACTGACTGGAGTATCCTTGGCGTTGAGCACCACGATGATATCCTCCCAGGCATCCCCTCCAGCATGATCAGCCAAACGGAATGCGACCACATTGGAGGGCGCATCGAGGAACGAGAGATGGCGACAAACGAGTTCAGCATCATTCAGACGGAAGGCGGGATGCTCATTGCGCAAACGGATGAGTCGGCGATAATAGTCGAATACCTCCGGATGCAGGTCCTTCCGGCTCCAATCAATGGCATTGATGGAATCAGGCGACTTATAGCTGTTGTGTACCCCTTTTTTATCACGCAGCATCTCCTCACCAGCCTGCATGAAGGGAATACCCTGGCTGGTGAACACGGCGGTTTGTGCCAACAGATCGAGACGGATGAGGTCGGCCTCACCCTTGCCAGCCTGCTCAGTGGCACTGCTCACCGTAGCCTCCGCAAGGCCTGGCACGGAAGCACGCAGACGATCGGTCAGACACATATCATCGTGGCACGAGACATAGGAGATCATCTGATGGGGTTGTTTGGCCCATGCCTGCTTGGAATAATTCACCTTCTGCATATCAATTTGCGGATGCGCTATCGCACCTGCGATACCAAACTTCACGCTCTCCTCATGTCCTTCCACACCGCCAAGGAACGCGGTCTGATGGTCGTCAGAGAAAGGCCCACGCAACCCATCGCGGAGCTCATCGCTGAAAGCAGCCACACCCTCTACATGGCCCATATCCGCCTTCATCGCCGCGGTTCCTTCAGGGAGCTGGGGAGCTGAAGCCGCCCATCCCTCACCATAGATCAGCACATCGGGATTGATGGCACGTGCGGCATCCCGAATCTGGCGCATCGTCTCCTGGTCATGAATACCCATGAGATCAAACCGGAAACCATCCACATGATATTCACGCATCCAGTAGGTCACGCTCTCCACCATATATTTGCGCATCACCGCACGCTCCGAAGCCGTCTCATTGCCGCATCCCGAGGCATCACCCCAGGTACCATCGGGGCGCTGGCGGAAGAAATATCCGGGTACCGTGCGTTGGAAATTGGAATTGTCAATGTCCATCGTATGGTTATAGACCACATCGAGCACCAATTTTATGCCCGCCTTATGCAAGGCCTGCACCATCTGCTTGAACTCTCGGATGCGGGCCTTAGGGTCGGCCGCATTGGAGGAGTAGCTTCCCTCTGGCACGTTGTAGTTCAACGGGTCATAGCCCCAATTGTACTGCGGTATCTCCGGATGCTCCTCATCAACGGTGAAATAGTCGTAAGAGGGCAGGATATGCACATGCGTCACGCCCAATTCGCGCAAATGATCAATGCCCGTGGCATGTCCCCCAGGAGTAGTGGTACCCTGTTCCGTGAGCGCCAAGAATTTTCCTTTGTTCACCATGCCACTGGATGCCGCCATGGAGAAGTCGCGATGGTGCATCTCGTAAATCACGATGTCGTTTCGCTGCGGTGCCTTATCGCAGCACCATCCTTCCGGATCGGTCGTGCGGAGGTCAAGAATCGCTCCTCGCTTGCCGCCCACTCCCACGGAGCGCGCATTGATTCCCGGGTTCTCACCCAGCCATTTCCCGGCATGGAGCACATTGAAGGTATAGAACTTTCCATCTTGATCGCCTTGCACCGTAGCGTGCCAAGTGCCATCATCCGCACGTTTCATGGCCACGGTCTTCACGGCTTTTCCACCTTTTGCCGAGGCATAGAGTTTCAATTCCACCCGTTGGGCAGTGGGTGCCCACAGTTGGAAAGCCGTCTCCTGCGTGCTGTAAATCATTTCTTGCAGGCTTCCCGCTGGCACGGGATAATCCTCAAAAGTAGAATACTGAGTGTTCTGAGCCAGTCCGACCAGACTTTGATAGGCGAAGATGCCAAGCATAACGATAGTTCGTGATTTCATGATTCTGATTTTTGGAGAGCAAAGGTATTGAAAATAATCAAAAGAACGATCAAGCCACCAGCGAAAAATAAGCGGTTATTGTTTTATCCCTCCGACCGTACGGTCTAATGTGCTCTGCCCCTTAGTCACTCCCTCTTGACACCGGGAGGCAGCAACCTTCCAATGGTCGGTGGAGAAAAGTCCAACGGCCGTTGGAGATATTTCCATCAATCGGTGGAGATATTTCCAACGGCCGTTAAACCATTTCTTTTTCCCTAAGCATCAAGCCCAAGAAAGCAATGCAAATATAAGACTTTCCTTGGGCAAATGCAAATTTGCGGATAAACAAAAAAACGCGTACCTTTGCTCCATATATTATTTAATGGAGTAATAGCAAATCAATCAAAATACAACAAATGGGAAGAGTTTTAGTGATTGGCGCAGGTGGAGTGGCCACCGTAGCTGTTAAGAAAATAGCGATGAACGCTGACGTATTCACAGACATCATGGTGGCGAGCCGCACGAAGAGTAAATGTGACAAGATCGCAGCGGACATCAAGAACGTGAAGGTGCAAACCGCTCAAGTGGATGCGGACAATGTGGCGGAGTTGGTCGCCCTGTTCAACGAATTCAAGCCAGACTTGGTGGTCAACTTAGCGTTGCCCTACCAAGACCTGCACATCATGGATGCCTGCCTGGAATATGGCGTAAGCTACCTTGACACAGCCAACTACGAGCCGTTGGACGAGGCCAAGTATCAATATAGCTGGCAATGGGCTTACAAGGAGCGTTTCGAGCAAGCGGGCCTGACCGCTATCTTGGGTTGCGGCTTTGACCCGGGCGTGACGGGTGTTTATACAGCCTACGCTGCCAAGCATCACTTCGACGAGATTCAATACTTAGACATCGTGGATTGCAACGCCGGTGATCACCACAAGGCTTTCGCCACGAACTTCAATCCGGAGATCAATATCCGCGAGATCACCCAGCGTGGTAAATACTGGGAGGATGGCGAGTGGAAGGAGACGGATCCGTTGACTGTACACAAGCCATTGAACTACCCGAACGTGGGTCCGAGAGAGTCCTACCTGATGTATCACGAGGAGTTGGAGAGCCTGACGAAGCACTACCCGACGATCAAGCGCGCCCGTTTCTGGATGACCTTCGGACAAGAGTACTTGACACACTTGCGTGTGATCCAGAATATCGGTATGGCTCGCATCGACCCGATCATGTACAATGGACAGGAGATCGTTCCTATCCAGTTCCTGAAGGCGGTCTTGCCTAATCCGGGTGATCTGGGCGAGAACTACACGGGCGAGACCTCTATCGGTTGCCGCATCCGTGGTTTGAAAGATGGCAAGGAGCAAACCTATTACGTATATAATAACTGTAGCCACCATGCCGCTTACTTGGAGACAGGCGCACAGGGTGTCAGCTATACGACCGGTGTGCCGGCTATGATCGGCGCTAAGCTGTTCATGCAGGGTGTTTGGAAGCGTCCGGGTGTCTGGAACGTGGAGGAGTTTGATCCCGATCCCTTCATGAAGGAGCTGAATGAGCAGGGCTTGCCTTGGCATGAGTTGTTCAACATTGATCTGGAGTTGTAAGCTATGGCTATCGCGATTGGAGACAAGGTGCCCGACTTGCTGGGCACGGATCAAGCCGGACAAGAGGTACGCCTGAGCGACTACCCAGGAAAGAAGGTGGCACTCTACTTCTACCCGAAAGACAATACCAGTGGCTGCACAGCGGAAGCGTGCAGCCTTCGAGATGGTTACGAGGCGCTTCAAGCAAAGGGGTATGAGATCATTGGTGTCAGCAAAGACAGCGCCAAGTCTCACCAAGGGTTTATCCAAAAGCAGAACCTGCCTTTCCGCTTGATCGCTGACACGGAGACTACCCTGCAGCAAACCTTCGGGGTATGGGCAGAGAAGAAGCTCTACGGACGCACCTATATGGGTACGCTCCGCATGACATTTATTATTGATGAGCAGGGCGTGGTGACCCATATCTTTGGGCCGAAAGAGGTGAAAACCAAAGAACACGCTCAGCAAATTTTAAGTTTATAAAGCATACGAATATGGCAAAAGAAGAGAATCTATTCGACAATACAGCAGCCGACAGCGGCAAACCCTCAGCCAACACGGAGAAACTGAAAGCCCTGCGTGCGGCGATGGATAAGATTGAGAAGAATTACGGCAAAGGCTCGATCATGAAATTGGGAGATGACAAGATTGAGGATATAGATGTCATCCCCACCGGTTCTATCTCATTGGATGTAGCGTTAGGAGTGGGTGGCTTTCCGAAAGGACGTATCATTGAGATCTTTGGCCCGGAGTCTTCCGGTAAGACGACCTTGGCGATCCACGCGATCGCAGAGGCACAGAAGACGGGGGGTATCGCCGCTTTCATTGATGCGGAGCACGCGTTCGACCGATTCTACGCCCAGAAGTTAGGAGTGGATATTGATAACCTGTTCATCTCACAGCCCGACAATGGCGAGCAGGCGTTAGAGATCGCAGAGCAGTTGATTCGCTCCTCCGCGATCGACATCATCGTGATCGACTCCGTGGCTGCTTTGACGCCCAAGTCAGAGATCGAGGGCGAGATGGGTGAGAAACAAATGGGTTTGCAGGCTCGTTTGATGTCGCAGGCTTTACGCAAGATGACAGCCGCCATCAATAAGACCAACACGACCTGTATCTTCATCAACCAGCTGCGCGATAAGATCGGTGTGATCTATGGCAGCCCCGAGACCACCACAGGTGGTAACGCCCTGAAGTTCTATGCCTCAGTCCGTTTGGATATTCGCCCGATTGGCAAGATCAAGGATGGTGACGAGATCAAGGGTAACCAAGTACGTGTCAAAGTTGTCAAGAATAAGGTGGCTCCTCCTTTCAGCAAAGCGGAGTTCGACATTATCTTTGGCGAGGGTATCTCCCGCACAGGTGAGATCGTGGATTTGGGCGCAGACATGAACATCATCAAGAAGAGTGGCTCATGGTACAGCTACAAAGACACCAAGCTCGCCCAAGGTCGTGAGGCCACTAAACAGTGCATCAAAGACAATCCAGAATTAGCTGAGGAGCTCTCTGAATTGATCATGGCAGAGCTGAAAAAGAAGAAATAAACATCCCATTTTGAGATTTGAGTTTGGCATTTCGCGGAGATAGTCAGGCTCAAATCTCAAAATGCCAAACGTAGAATCCCAGACGAACGCAGCCATGTCTTCCCCCCAAGAAATATACCGTCAATTATGCGTGAAGGAGCCCTCCATCCCGTTGTTTGCCAGAGCTTGGTGGCTTGATGTGACCTGCGGGCCAAACCGTTGGGATGCCCTCCTTGTCGAAAAGAATGGGCAGATCAAAGCAGCGATGCCTCTATACAAACCCATAAACGGCATCATCTCCATGCCCCCTTTCACCCAGACCATGGGACCTTGGTTCGCTCCGAATAGCGAAGACACCAAATACACGACCAGCCTCGGGCAACGGCAAGCCCTCTGTCGGTCATTGATCGAGCAGCTAACCCCCTATCGCGTCTTCCTGCAAAATTTCCATCATGCCATCACGGACTGGCTCCCTTTTTATTGGGCAGGCTACCAACAGACGACCCGCTACACCTACGTGTTAGAGGGGATCAACCTGCCCGATCATCTTTTGGAGCAGATGAGTGCCAATATCCGACGCAATATCCAGAAAGCAAGGGATAAACACCGACTGACAATCCGCAAAGGGATTCCCATTGAGGCCTTCCTGGAGGTGCAAGCACAGACATTCGCTCGTCAAGGACTCCGTTTAAAACAGGATGTCAACGTCTTGCGCCGATTGATTGAGGTGAGCCGAGAAAAACAACAGGGCGACCTGTGGGGAGCCTACGACGCAGCCGGACAACTGCATGCGGCGGCATTCGTGGTGTGGCAAGACCAATCGGCTTATTACATCGCCGGAGGGGGCAATCCCGCCTTGCGAAACTCCGGTGCGCACAGTTTCGTTTTGTGGGAGGCGATACGTTATGTAGCCGAGTTTGCGGATCGTTTCGATTTCGAAGGCTCCATGTTGCCAGGGGTAGAGCGTTTCTTCCGGGAATTTGGCGCACGACAAATCCCCTACTTCACAATAACCAAAGGGAAACTGAGTTTACTGGATAGAGCACGCATCAAATTGAACAGGTGGATATGAAAAATCGTACGCTACATTACCTCATCCGATTCTTGGTGGGCGAAGATGCCCCCAGCGAGATTGTCGAGTCCATTGGCTACACCAATGACTCCAACCGATTCGACAAATACAACGTCGTCATTATTCCCTCTGGCTTTTTCGATGAGCACATCTATGGCACCCCCGCCTCCATGCCCCAACTTCCGCTTCGTGAGGTGCAGGGCATCCCGTTGCTTTTCGGCTCCCCGAAGGAGGAATGGGTAGGCGACACGTGGGTAGTCCATGCGGACATCATCGCCAGCACCTATTTCCTGGTCTCTCGGTATGAGGAGATGATGCGTCGTGACGTACGCGATGCCCATGGTCGTTTCCCCGGTCGAGAGTCCCTCCCCTATCGAGCAGGCTTTCTGCACCGTCCGATCGTGGATGAATACCGTCAGCTGCTTCATCGTTGGATTCGGCAATCCCATTTGCGAGTACCGGAGGTCAAGAAGCAGATCCGCAAGGTCTATCTCACACACGATGTGGATGCGCCCACGCTCTATCGCACCTGGAAAGGGTTCGTGCGCTCCCTGCTTGCCCAACGAGGGCTATTCACCTCGTTGAAAGGAAAGTTCGGCACTTTAGAAAAAGACCCCTATTATACATTTCCCTGGCTCTTCCAGCAGAATAGCCAGCTGCAAGAGGCACTCGGTCCGGTCGGCTGTCAAGCGATCCTCTTCCTGCGTTGCGGGGGGAACACAGCCTTCGACAAACCCTTCTATACCCCTTCAGATACGGACATTCGCCGTTTGCTGAAGAGTGCCTACGATCACGGGATGCAAATCGGATTGCACAGCAGTTACCAAGCCGGGAAAGAACCCACCTTGATTCGGAAAGAGAAAGAGACTTTGGAGACTCACTTGCAAAAGGAGGTACATTTCAACCGTCACCATTTCTTGGCTTGTAGAGAGCCGGAAGACATGGAGCAGATCGAGGCAGCAGGCATCGTCGAGGATTTCACGATGGGCTATGCCGATGTGGCAGGCTTCCGCTTAGGCACCTGTTATCCCGTACGCTGGATCAACCCGATCACCCGTCGCCTCTCCCCGCTCTTGCTACATCCGCTGATCATCATGGATTGCAGCCTCGATAATCCGCAATACATGGGATTGACCTACGAGCAGGCACACAATTACTGCTTCCGCCTTTTGGAACAGGTCAGCCATGTGGGAGGCGAGTTGGTCTTGCTCTGGCACAACGATAGTTTCACAGCAGGCAATGGGAAGTATCAGCGTAAGCTCTATACGGAATTATTGCAGACATTGGCAAAGGGAGGCAAAGCATGAAGCGTTTATTGATACTCTGTGATATGTTTCCCCCCGCCTTCGCCCCTCGCATGGGCTATCTCTGCAAATATTTGAAGCGTGCGGGCTGGGAGGTACATGTAGTCACGGAACAGATTGAGGACCATACCTTCGCCTTCCTTGAGGGGTATGCAGATAGCGTGCACTACGTCTCTTTCTACTCCGCTCACCATCCGTTGCTGCGCAAGTTGCAATGGGTGATCGTGATGGTACTGGATCTGCTTTTCCACTATAAGGATTGGAAAATGGGCAAAGTGGCCGCTAATGTGCTGCGCCAACAGGATTGTCAAGCCATCATAGGCTGTACCTACCGCACCTTCCCCCTTCCGGCAGCGGCTCGATTGGCGCAACAGTTTAAGCTGCCCTTCATTGCTGATCTGAGAGATATTGTCGAGCAATATGCAGCCGAAGAGTTTATCGCACACCCTTTGCCACTGCCTCGTTGGCTCAACCGTCCCATCCATGCCGGTTTCCGCAAGCGTTTACTGCATGATCGGAATAAAGCCTTACGACAAGCGACGGCCGTCACGACTGTCTCGCCCTGGCATGTGCAGACTTTGAAGGCTTTCAATCCAAATGTACACTTGATTTACAATGGCTATGACCCGGAGCTGTTTTATCCGCAAGCAACGCCAACAAAGCCATTCACCATTACCTATACGGGTAGAGTACATAGCATAGCGTTACAAGATCCCACATTGCTTTTCAAGGCGATCAAGGCTATGGACGCTTCCGGACTCATTCAACCAGCCGATTTCCGCATGGTCTGGTACACGGACGCTCGCTCGCAAAATATCATCGAGCAGGAGGCTATCCGTCAGGACGTGAGCAAATATATGGTTTACAAAAGCTATGTACCCGCCGCTGAGATACCTGTCATCCTTAACCAAAGTGCTATACTCCTGCTCCTGACCAACAAGTCTGGTAACGGGGGACCAAACGGTATCTTAACCACTAAGTTCTTTGAGTATATGGCTGTAGAGAAACCGATCCTTTGCGTGCGTAGCGACGAGGCCTGCTTGGCGGAGACCATCCAGCGCACTCGCTCGGGCTTGGCGGCCACGCAAGTGGAAGAGGTAAGCGAGTTCCTGCTCCAACATTATAGGGAATGGCAAGCAAAGGGCTATACGACCTCACAGGCAGACAAAAGCCAACTGAAGCAATTCTCCCGACAGGAGCAAGCCAACCAATTTGCCCAACTCATTGAAAACAGTATGCGTCATGGATAAATATCTCAATGTGATCGCCCTCAATATCCCCTATCCCGCCAACTATGGAGGCGTGATCGACATCTATTACAAGTTAGTGGCATTACACCAGAATGGGGTACGGATTATTCTGCATTGCTTTGAGTATGAACGTCAGCATGCGCCTGAATTAGAAGAGGTCTGCCAGAAGGTCTATTACTACAAACGGCACACAGGTTTGTTGCGCAATCTTTCCCTGTTGCCTTATAATGTGTATAGCCGCAAGAACCCCGCTCTGCTGCGCAATTTGTTGCGCAACGATTATCCCATTCTCTTTGAGGGATTACATTCTTGCTATTACCTCAGCCACCCCAAGTTGCGGCAACGTTTCAAGATTGTGCGGATGTGTAACATCGAGCATGACTATTACCGTTATTTAGCGGAGTCGGAGTCCAATGTCATCCGCCAGCTCTTCTTTCGGATCGAGGCCTTCCGTTTTGAGCGCTATCTGCCTGTCATTCGCCATGCGGATTTAGTGTTGGCGGTATCCTTCTCTGACTCAAACTACTTGAAGCAAGCCTTTCCTAAGTTGAAAGTGGAGTTCATGCCCTGTTTCCATGCCAACGAACGGATCACCGCCCTTCTCGGCCAATCGGATTACATCCTTTATCACGGCAAGCTCTCCGTGGTTGAGAATGAACGAGCCGTACGCTATTTGGTGGAGCAAGTTTTTTCTAAACTGCCCTATCGCTGCGTCATTGCAGGGATGGATCCCTCGCCCGCACTGCGAAAAGCCATCGCCCCCTATGCCAACATCTCGTTGGTGGCTAATCCTGACCAAGCGACTATGGATCAGTTGATTCATGAGGCACAGATCCATGTGCTCATCACCTTCCAGCCGACAGGACTCAAGCTCAAGTTGCTCAACAGCCTCTTTGCCGGAAGACACATCCTCGTGAACCGTGCCATGCTGGCTGGAAGTGGATTGGATGCCCTCTGTCGCATAGCTGACACACCGGAGGAGATGATCGCCGCTTGCCATCAACTGATGCAGCAACCCATTGATGCGCAAAGCCTTCGCCAACGGGAGTTCAATCTCCTTCCCGCTTTCTCTAACCGAGCACAGGGGCTACGCCTCAAGGAGATGTTGCCGTAAT
>CAMGEM010000021.1 GCA_946055095.1 uncultured Parabacteroides sp.
TCTGCCAGTCGTTCATACACATATAGACACGCATACGGAGCGCATGAGCGGAAGCCTGAGAGGCCTTAGTCGCATCGAAACCATCCGCACCGAAGCCTGCGGGCAGGGCGCTGACATCCTCCGTGTCGGCCAAGATCTGCTTGAATACCTCGCTGATCGTCGCAGCCGGGCACTCGTTCTCGCCCGCACCCGTCACCGCCTTCACACGCAAGGGAACGTTCTTCGCATTCGGATCGTAGGCGTAGGGCTGACCGAAGAGCTGGCTCAAGAAGAAGTAAGAGACGGCGCGCACGAATTTCAGCTCCTGCACATACTTCTTCGCCGTAGCCGCGTCGCAAGGTAACGCATCGGCGTATGTACCCTCGATGCCATCAATGATCGTATTGGCATAGTTGATGCCCAGATAAGCGTTGTTGAACATGTAGTCGTTCTCGATGCATGAGGCATTCACCGC
Source organism: uncultured Parabacteroides sp. (assembly GCA_946055095.1). Classification (GTDB taxonomy): domain Bacteria; phylum Bacteroidota; class Bacteroidia; order Bacteroidales; family Tannerellaceae; genus Parabacteroides. The sequence goes on from CAMGEM010000021.1 coordinate 455, forward strand.
ATGGTTATAGGTATCGCGCATCGTGTAACCGTTGTTACCATAGTTACACATATCATCGCTACGGTTATCACCTGCGTCGGTCACGAATCCACCCAAGAAATAGCCACTCTTCGCACGGGCATAGACACCCTCAACGGCTGCGGAGAGGCGGTCGGCGCTCTCGAAAACGGCTTGCTCACTGACCTGCAATTCCGGAGACTTCTCGATGAAGTCGCCCTCGCAGCCGGTACCTACCAACAGGGTGGCTACCGCTGCGGCTGTATATACTAAAACTCTTTTCATTGTTGCTACTGAATAAATAAATTAGAATGACAAGTTGATACCAAAAGAATAAGTCTTCGTCAGCGGTGTCGTGTTCTTATCGATACCGGAAACACGGTTGGAGATATCGGCACGAGAGTTGATCTCAGGGTCCATACCGCTATATCCCGTGATGCAGAACAGGTTGGTCGCTGTTGCGTAGAGACGAAGCTGAGAGATACCGATCTTCTTCGGCCAGTTCTTCGTGTTGAAGGTGTAACCGATAGAGAGGTTCTTCAAGCGCAAGTAGTCGCCATTCTCCACCCAGTCGCTGATCGGGTTAGCCGAACCGTTGGAGTAGTTATCGTTCTGCTCCGGTTTAGCGTAGATAGCGACATCACCCGGGTTGCGCCAAGCTTTCTCATAGACATCGGTCGTGTTGTTCCAGAAACGCATATCAGAAGTGGTCGCCTTCATACCGTTGTAGATCTTGTTACCACCAGAGAACTGGAAGAAGACCGTTGCGTCCCAATTCTTCCAAGTGAAGTTGTTGGTCCAACCACCGTAGTAGGTCGGCTTCGTGTTGCCCCAGATGTGCGCTGTCCAGTCGTTGATGTCGAGCTTCTCACCCGTTGTGCGGTCATAAACGGAAGCACCTGCACCACGTGTATAAACCAAGAGAGCCTCACGTGTCGGGTTGCCATTCTCGTCATCCAAGAGTACGACACGACGACCTGTCTCCTTATCAATACCGGCTGTCGGGTAAAGATACAACTGTGCCATAGACTTACCCTCGACGGTGATGTTAGCCGCACCTGTACCGCTCTCCACGATGTCGCTCTCCAACTCCGTTACCTTGTTCTTCACATAAGTCACGTTGATATTTGAATCCCAAGAGAAATCACCTGAACGGAGGATGTTACCACCGAAGTTCAACTCAACACCTGTGTTCTGTGCCTTACCGATGTTGGTCGTGATAGAGGCATCGGGAATACCGGTTGAGTAAGACTGTGCGGAGTCGAGGATCAAATCCTTTGATTTAGACTTGAAGTAGGTCAACTCGAAGTTCCACTTCTCGGCGATCTGACCCGTCAAACCGATATCAGTCTTCGCTGTCTGCTCCCAACCCAGATAAGCATCGGCAATCTGGCTCAGCAAGAAGGCACCGTTGCCATTGTAGTAAGAAGCGGCATATTTAGAGATCGCTGCGTAGTTGTCAGAGATGTTCGTGTTACCTACGATACCGTAGCTGGCTTTGAAACGGAGGTCGCTGAACACGCTCTTCAACGGCTCGAAGAAGGCCTCGTCAGAGATACGCCAAGAAGCACTGGCTCCCCAGAAGTTACCCCACTTGGTACCCAACGCAGAGAGACCATCCCGACGGAAGCTGCCCTCCAAGTAGTAGCGATAGTCGTAGTTGTAACTTAAACGACCGAGGTAAGAGACCATCGAACGCTCCTCACGGCGGTTGCTGCCCGAACTACTTGCGTAGGTCAAGTAGGGAGCCTCCTCATAGATCATGCTCGGATCAGAGAGGGTCGTTGCGTAGTAGTAACGACGGCGGAGCTGCATCTCCTGTGCCTCCATACCGATCGTCGCACCGAAGTGGTGATCGTCTTTGATATCAAATTGGTAGTTGGCCGTGTTGGTCCAAGTCCAAGTCTTACGGGTCGTAGCGTATGCATAGAGGTTACCACCTGAAGCGTAGCCATCACCACCATTCGGTGAGTACATTGTCGTAGAGTTGGTGATGAACCAGTCGATACCATATTGTGATTTGATAGAGAGTCCCTTGATCGGTGTTGCCTCTAAGAAACCGCTGGCGATGATACGGTTGTTCTCCATGCGGCTGGCCTGATCGTCGATGTAAGACATCGGGTTGTAGTAGGTACAGCCGATCTTGTTGTTACCATAACCTAAATACTGGCCATTGTCCATGTAGGCCGTGCCATCCTCGTTGAATGCCGGGATGTTCGGCGGCAAGATCGCAGCCATACGAGAGAAACCGTTGATAGAGTAAACGCCATCGCCATAACCACCATCGACGTTCTTCTGTTGCGTGTTGGAGTAGCTACCGTTGAATCCACCCTTCAACCACTCGTTCATCTTGAAGTTGGTGTTCGCCTTGAAAGAGTAGCGCTTGAACTCATCACCCACCGTGATACCATCTTGATCCATGATACCGGTACTGATGTAGTAGCTCATATCCTCTGAACCACCAGAAACGTTGATGTCGTGGTTCATGATGTTACCGGTCTGGAACAACAGATCGGTCCAGTCTGTACTCAGCACATTACCCTTGCTGTCGTACATCAAATCATATTTATACTTGTCAAAGAAGCCCTTGTCAGTCACGCGAGCAGCTGTGTTGCTGACACCCAAGTTCTTGAACTCGGTGTATTGCTCTGCGTTCATCGTCTCAATCATGCCAGTTGCCTGTGCGATCGTATAGGCACCGCTATAAGAAACTTTCGCCTTACCCTTCTGGCCGGAGTGTGTCGTGATCATGATGACACCGTTGGCCGCACGAGAACCGTAAAGTGCTGTAGCTGCCGCATCCTTCAAGATCTCGATAGACTTGATGTCGGCCGAGTTGATATCCGCCAATGGGTTCTGACGTGTGCTGGAAGAGGTCTCCATAGAGATGATCATACCATCCACTACATAAAGCGGCGTTGTGCTGTTAGAGATAGAAGCGACACCACGGATGTTGATCACCGGAGCGGCACCCACTGAAGAAGAGGGGGTTGAGATCATCACACCTGAAGCACGTCCTTGCAACATTCCATCTACTGAAGGACCAGGAATGTTCTTGATGGCATCACCCTTCACAGAGGAAACGGCACCCGTCAAGTTGCGGGCAGAAGTCGTACCATAGGCAACGACAACGACCTCATCCAAGTCTTGTGCATCTGATTTCAAAGTGATCGCCATGTTTGGCTTGATAGCGACGGTCTGTGAGACCATACCTACATAAGAGATTGTTACTTGTTTGGCCCCTTGTGGTGCGTTCAGTTCGAATGTACCGTCAAAATTGGTCACGGTACCCGTTGTAGTTCCTACTACAATGATTGACGCTCCGATCACCGGTTCACCCGTCTCATCTACGACGGTACCTTTAATCGACGTTTGCGCCATTGCTACTGTCCCGCTTACTGCTAATCCGAGACCCAGAGATAGGAATTTTCTCATAAGACAAACGTTTTTTAATTAATGCGCTTAACACACATCTTTGGTTAATGAATTTGATTAAAACGATTAATAGGATAACCTTTCGGCGACAAAAGTAGCGCGTTTGTCTGAATTAGCAAAGCATTTTGAGCAAAATGTTAGCATATTTGATTTAAAGAAAGCATTTTGCTTGATCACCAAGTGGTGCAGGTTGTGTCTTTTTGTCACAAAAAAAGCGTGATTCGTACAAAAACCGAATCACGCCTCTTTAAAATTCCGTAAATGGACTCTTAAAATATGTCTTATTTCCGTTTTTTATATCCGGGGGCATCCTCATAAAATTTTTTCTTCTTGCCCTCTTTTTTTTCGGCCTTACGGCTCTCTTTACGACTTTTAGGTGCCTCATCACGTCGTTTCTCCTTCCGTTTGCCACCCTCACGCTTGGCCTTGAAGCCACCAAATCCAGCCGCACGATCACCCTTACGCTCCTTACGGCCCTTGCGCTTCTCGCCTGGCTCGACACGGGCTTGCGACACCTCCACATGGATGCGTCGGCCATCCACCTCGAAGCCGTTCATCTGGTCGATCACACGCTGTGCCTCCTCCTCGACCACCTCGAAGAAGGAGAAGTTGTCATGCAGGTCAATGCGTCCGATCTGTACATGACCCGGCACACAACGGTTCACCAACTCGATCAGGTCTGGCACGCTCAAGGTGTCCGTCTTGCCAAAGTTGAGGAACAGACGGGTGTAACCGGCCTCCGCCTCGCCTTTGACTCGCTTCGGACGTTTCTCGTCCACCACCTCGATGTCATCAGCATCCTTATAATAGTCGATCATGCGATTGAACTCCAAAGAGACCATACGCTTGATGATGTCCTCCTTGTCTAACCACTCCAACTTGCGGTAGATCGAAGGCATCAAGCCGGCAATCTCCTCCTCGTTCACCTTCACCTTCTCGATCTGATCCACCAAGTTGAACAGCTGCTTCTCGCAGATCTGCTCGCCGGTCGGCATCACGCCCTTCTCAAACTGCTTGTTGATCACCCGCTCGATCTGCTTGATCTTGCTCTTCTCGCGGATGTGGCAGATGGAGATGGAGATACCGGTCTTGCCCGCACGACCCGTACGGCCTCGGCGGTGGGTATAAGACTCGATCTCATCGGGCAATCCGTAGTTGATCACATGCGTCAAGTCATCCACATCCAAACCACGGGCAGCCACGTCGGTCGCCACGAGCAGCTGCAGGTTCTTGATGCGGAACTTCTGCATCACATAGTCGCGCTGCGCCTGACTCAACTCGCCATGCAACGAGTCCGCGTTGTAGCCATCCTGGATCAGCTTATCGGCGATCTCCTGTGTCTCCTTACGGGTACGACAGAAGATGATGCCATAGATATTCGGGTAATAGTCGGCGATACGTTTCAAGGCAAGGTATTTGTCTTGCGCACGCACCATATAATAAATGTCACGGATATTCTTATTGCCCTCGTTCTTCACACCAATCACGATCTCCTTCGGATCACGCATGTATTTCTTCGTGATCGCAGCGATCTCTTTCGGCATTGTCGCGGAGAAGAGCAACATATTGCGGGTCTCCGGCACAGCCGCCAGGATCTCGTTGATGCTATCGGTGAAGCCCATGTTGAGCATCTCGTCCGCCTCATCGAGGATCACATTTTTCACCGCACTTAAATCGACAGTCTTACGGTTCATCAAGTCGATCAATCGTCCCGGTGTAGCCACCACCACATGCACACCACGCTTCAAAGCCTTGATCTGGCTCTCGATGCTCGATCCGCCATAGACCGGCTGCACACGCAGGTGCTCCATATATTTCGAATAGTCATTCAGATCATCCGCGATCTGCAAACAAAGCTCTCGCGTCGGGCAGAGCACCAAGGCCTGTGGGTAACAAGCCTCTACATCAATCTTCTGCAAGATCGGCAAGCCATAGGCCGCTGTCTTGCCGGTTCCGGTCTGTGCTAAAGCAATTACATCATTATCTTCCCCCAATAGGAATGGAATCACTTCCTCCTGAACAGGCATGGGCGATTCGTAGCCCATCTCTTGGATTGCCTTCAATATCGGTGCGGCAACCCCTAATTCTTCAAATGTTTTCAAAATACGATTGTTATGTATAATATAGGATATTTCTTGAAGCCGCGAATGTACGTAAATTATTCGGACAGACAGCTATAATGTCCTATATCTTTTCAGTGCCACCTATCGGTTTGCCGCCAAATAGCGAGAGGCGAAATCGGTAGAGATATAGTTGTCGTAGCTTTGACATACCTCTCCCGCCAATGCCATGCCATGCCGGATGATTCGCTCCCAGCTATCCGGTGTCAAATCGGCCAAGTCTTTCAGACGCACATCCTCTTTCAGCAGGCCGAAGATCAAGCCGGCATTGAAGTTATCACCAGCACCGATCGTGCTTTGCGGCTCGATGGCGAGTGCGTCATAATGCTGCTTGAAACGACTGGTATAAAGATCCACACCCTTGGCACCATAGGTCGTGATCAGCCGATCGCAATAGAACTGAATATGATCCGCATACACCCGATCACCCGCTTGCTCACCGAACAGGTTGAGGAAATCCTCGTCAGAGCCACGCACGATGTCGGCATACTCCAGGTTCTCCAAGACAGTCGGCATCAACCGGATCGCCTCATGCGCATGGGCTTTCCGGAAGTTGAGATCATAATAGATAATGGCCTTTCGCTCATGCGCATATTGCAAGAACTCCACCATCCTTGGCCGAAGGGCGGGATTGAGCGCATAATAAGAACCGATGATAAAAATGTCATCTGCCTCAATGCGTGGGAAGGGAACCTCCAAGCGTTGCGTGGGGTAGTCTTTGTAGAAAGCGTACTTGGCATTTCGGTTGGCATCGAGAAACGCTAACGAGATCGGGCTCTTCCCGTCTGGGAAACGGTCGATATATTGCGTGGAGATGTGGTTTTGCGCCATGAAACGCAAGATAAGGTCACCCACCTGATCCTTACCTACCTCACTGATGAAAGTGACCGGTACTTGCAAACGTCCTAACGAGACTAACCCGTTGAACACGGAACCACCCGGCACTGCCTTATAGGGCTGTTCCTCCTTGAAAATAATGTCGAGGATGGTCTCCCCGATGCCAAAAACGCTTCTCATACCTCTTGTTTGCTTTGCTCTCTGCTCTTCTCGCCTAAATAACCTCCGTGGTGACGCTTCGCGTAATCGGTGTTGGTGAAATGGATCCGCTGCATGGTGCCTACCACCAAGATGTCGCCAATCACGGTCATCACTGTCGTGGAGGTGGTGGGTGTCAATCCTAATGGACAGACCTCCGCCGGATTGCCTGTCGGCAAACAGACATCCGCCTTGATCGCCAAAGGGCTATCCTCTTTGCTGGAGATCACGATGAACTGGATCTGGGGTACGAAAGCCCGGGCCAGCTCGACCAGTTCCAACAGCTCACGGGTCTTCCCGGAGTTGGAGATCAAGAGGAAAATGTCATGCTCCCTGACAATGCCCAGGTCGCCATGTTGCGCCTCGCTGGGATGCAAGAAGCAGGCTGGCGTACCGGTTGAGCTGAAAGTGGTCGCGATGTTCATGGCGATCTGTCCCGCTTTGCCCATACCGCTGGTGATCAACTTGCCACCTCGATCGTGCACATGCTCCACAATCAAATCGATTGCCTGTTCATAATGCTCACTCACTGGGATATGGCGAACGGCCTCCGCCTCCCGCTCCAATATAGAAGTGATAAAGTCCTTATCCATTACTGCAATAGTTTGTGCTTGTTCTCCGGCAAAAGTACTATCTTTTCAATACATTGGCAAATTCCGATTTGGGATTCCATTTCGGATAACCCTCTTCGTTCGCCAACTGATAGCCTAAGTCGAAGAAGAGCTGCACTTCTTGCAACAAACCGCTGTAATCGTCGCGCTCAGGATGCGTTTGATCGGTCGGTTTATGATAGGTCTCTGCCCAATACTTCGCGATCTGCTCCTTCGCCCACTCCTTGCCATGCTGACGGTTATCGTTCCATCCTTTGGCGAACATGGCAGGAACACCTCGTTGCACGAAGGGGAAATGATCCGATCGGTAGAACATGCCGTTGTAGGCATCCGGATCAGGCATGATGTAGCGTCCGTAAGGCTTGGCCAGGACTGCCAACGTGCTATCCAAATCAGAGTTGCCATATCCCGTGATCGTCACGTCGTTGTTCTCGCCCCACAAGGGGAAGACATCCAAGTTGATCACGGCGGCCACCTTCTCTATCGGGAAAAGCGGATGCGCTACATAATATTTGGTACCCAAGAAGCCGGTCTCCTCACACGTCGGAGAGAGAAACACGATATTCCTTCGAGGTGCCTGTGGCAGGGCTTCGAAACAGCGGGCGATCTCCAGCATCCAAGCGATAGCCACCGCGTTATCCGTCGCCCCATTGATCAAACTATCCCCGTTGATCGGTGCGCCATACCCCAAATGATCCCAATGGCCCAGATAGACCACGCTCTCGTCCGTCTCACCACTACCCGGAATATAACCCACCACGTTGGGGCTTTCTTGCCGATCGAACGTGTTCTCCATCTTCACGCTAACCGTCGATGGCAGGTCGAAGGGCTTAAAGTCGGGCTTCTTCGCCTCGGCGATCAACTGATCCAGGTCGTAGCCATTATCCGCCAAGAGCTGACGAGCCACCTCTTGCTGAATCCAGCCATTCAGCGGACAGTGGTAGGACTCGCTGTCACTCTCCACATACATCTTCGAACGTGCGGAGGCTCGAACGACCGACCAAGGATAACCAGCCCCTCGGTCCTCATGGATAATCAAGACGCCTTTCACGCCTTGCCGTGCGCCCTCTTCATATTTATACATCCAGCGACCATAGTAGGTCATGATGTCGCCATTGAAATAGCTCTCGTCCGTGCTGCCCAACCCAGGGTCGTTCACGATCACGACCGCTACCTTATCCTCCGGGTGCTCAATGCCCGCATAATCATTCTTGCCATACTCCGGTGCCACTATGCCGTAACCGGCGAAGAAAAGAGGAGCCTCCTGCAAGCTAATCTCCGGCTCAATACGTGCGGAAAAAGCGGTGTAGCTCTCTAACCACTCCAAGGAAAGCGTCTGCTTGGGCGTGCGTAAACGCATCGGCTCCGGGCAAACCGTTCGAGAGGAGATAATGGGTACCGGTTGGAAATAGCTCTCCCCCGAGACGGGTTGCAAGCCCACGGCCTTCATCTGCTCTGCGATATAACCTACCGCACGATCCGCTCCAACGGAGAAGGGACGACGCCCCTCACAACTATCGTGTGCGATCGCCTCCGTATAAGTCCTCAAATGCTCGACAGAGGCCACTTGCTTAGCTCGCTCTGCCGGTTTATCCCCTCCGCAAGCACTGAGTGCCCAGACGAAAGCCAGTCCCAAAAGAACAATTTGTTTCATTTTCTTCCCTTTTTATAGCTGATTGATTCATTATCGCCGCAAACATACGCAAAAATCACAAAAGTTCGCCGCTTCGTTGTTGGAAATCCATACGGAAAAGGATAGCTGGCTATGATCGCAAAGCAAAGATCGTGCAAAAAAGCGCCTGCTCTGTGAAAAATCATGAAAAGTGGCGGGGGTTACTTGGGTAGCTAAATGGGATTCCTTAACTTTGTTAGCATTCTAAGCCTTAACTCACTTTTTCTTTTTGTTTAAAACGGTTAAATGTAGAGACGGCCCAGCGCGAGCTTCGCCGTCTCTCTTATTTGAATCGGTCTTGAAAAAATATTTCTGCGGTTGAGAAAATCAGTATAACAGAATAATCGCTACTTTTGCCCGCAATCTGATAATACAAATAACAAGTAACAAGCAAAAAGATGAAAAAGAAACTATTTTGTATGCTCTGCTGTATGGCTGCATGGAGCCTTTCAGCTGTTGCGCAGACAGATGATGATGGATTGGCTTATTTCAAAGAGCGTGTGAAGACCTTGGGGTCGGATGCTTTTGGTGGACGTAAGCCATTAACGGAGTATGAGACCAAGACGATTAATTACATCGCTGATGAGTTTAAAGCCCTTGGATTGGAGCCGGCTAACAACGGTAGCTATTTCCAAGCCGTGAAGGAGATCGCTACTTACACACGCCCGCAAAACAACAAGATTACGGTGAAGGGCAGCAAGGGCAAGACAGACCTGAAGTTCTCAGACGACATCGTGGTTTGGACAAACCGTGGCACAGAGAAGGTATTGATTCCCAATGCGGAATATGTATTTGTGGGCTTCGGTATCAACGCACCGGAGTACAACTGGAACGACTATGAGGGCTTGGACGTGAAGGGCAAGATCGTGATCGCTATGGTGAACGACCCCGGTTTCTATGACGCAAAGTTGTTCCGTGGCAAGAACATGACCTATTACGGTCGTTGGACCTACAAGCATGAGGAGGCTGAGCGTCAGGGCGCTGCCGGCTGTTTGGTATTGCACAATGAGGCGGCTGCCTCTTACGGCTGGAAGGTTTGCCAATCTTCGCATGTGCAGAACAATATCGGTTTGTGCGACGAGACGATGAACGCTTCGGCCATTGCCATGAAAGGTTGGTTGGCTGAAGAGGCTTGCCGACGCATCTTCGAGGTGAGCGGTGTGGATTTTGACAAGACGATCGCAGCGGCTAAGCAACCGGGCTTCAAGAGCATCGAGATGAAGGCGAAGAGCAAGGTGCAGCTGAACGTGAAGATGTCGGTTGGCGATTCTCACAACGTAGCGGCGGTCTTGCCGGGTACGGACTTGAAGGATCAATATGTGGTTTGCACCGCACACTGGGATCACTTTGGTATCGGTACGCCCATTAATGGTGACAGTATTTATAATGGCGCAAGCGACAACGCGTCAGGTGTAGCCGCTTTGATGTGGTTGGCCCGTAAATACCAGCAACTGCCGATTCGTCCCCGTCGCTCGATCGTCTTCGTAGCGGTTACCTCTGAGGAGTGCGGTCTGTTAGGTTCACAATATTATTGCGAGCATCCGTTGTTCCCGTTGTCAAAGACAGCGGCCAACCTCAACTTCGATGGTTCCGCTCCCGCAGAGCGCACGCACGATGTCTCTTTGCGTGCAGCAGGTAAGACCGATACCGATGCGTTAGTCGTAGCGATGGCTGCCGCTCAGGGTCGCCGTGTGAATGTCATCACCGAGGATCCTGCCGGAGGCTATTTCCGTTCCGACCATTTCAACTTCGTCAAGAAGGGTGTGCCGGCGATCTTGGCTGGCGGTGGCCGTGATTATGTGGATAAGGCACGCCACGAGGCAAAACCGAAAGTGTATCGTTATCACCAGCCGAACGATGAGTATGACGAGTCATGGTGGGATTTCGATGGCGCGATGGAAAACCTCAACTTGATGTTCAGCATTGGCTTGGTCATCGCCAACAACGATGAGATGCCGAAGTGGACCAAGGAGGCCGATTTCCAGCGTATGCCGGATCAGCAATAAGGCTATCAAAAAGCGATAGATAACTTTACAGGCGGAACCTATCTTTTACGGATAAGGTTCCGCCGTTTTTTATGATTTAATCGTACATTTGCGCGCTAAAAACAGAAAGAATAAGGATAGGTTATATGAATATCATTGACATTTACCAGCTGTTTCTTCATCATCAGCAGGTTACGACAGATAGTCGCAATTGCCCCAAAGATTCGATGTTCTTTGCCCTCAAGGGGGAACGTTTCGACGGAAACAAGTTTGCGGAGAAGGCCTTGGAGGCCGGATGCGCCTATGCGATTATCGACGATCCCACCTATTATAAGGACGAACGAACCATCGTGGTGGACAATGTGCTGACCACGTTGCAGCAGTTAGCGCATCATCATCGCAAGGCTTTGGGATTACCCATCATCGGTATTACAGGCACGAACGGCAAGACTACCACGAAAGAGCTGGTAGCGGCGGTTTTATCCACGAAATATAACGTACTCTATACGGAAGGCAACCTGAATAACCAGATTGGTGTGCCCCTGACCCTCCTCCGTTTAAACCCCGATCATGAGTTGGCGGTCATCGAGATGGGGGCCAGTCATCCGGGCGACATCAAGGAGTTGGTCGATTTGGTGCATCCCAATTATGGGTTGATCACCAATGTGGGTTGCGCACATTTAGCCGGTTTTGGCTCCTACGAGGGTGTGCTGCACACCAAAGGGGAACTGTACGACTTCTTGCGTCGCACCAAAGGGAAGGTATTTGTGCAGGCAGAGAACCAAGCGCTGCTCACCTTGGCAAAAGGCATCGAGCAGATCACCTATGGTAATCAAGATACGGCCTTCGCATCCGGCCATGTGGTTAGCTGTGATCCCTTCCTGACCTTCGATTGGAAGCAGCAGGGTAAGATCCATACGGTTGAGACACACTTGATCGGTAGCTACAATTTGGATAATGTCCTGGCGGCAGTCGCCATCGGTCGTTATCTGAAGGTGCCGGCTGAGCGCATCAGTCGGGCCATCGCGGCTTATGAGCCTACCAACAACCGCTCGCAACTGAAGCGAACCGCCACTAACGAGCTGATCATAGATGCTTACAACGCCAATCCCAGTAGCATGAAGGTGGCTATCGCCAATTTCCAGCAGCTGCCGATGTCGCCTAAAGCGGTCATCCTGGGGGATATGCGCGAGTTGGGAGAGACCAGTGATGCCCTGCATGCGGAGGTAGTGGAGCAGGTGAAGGCCGCCGGTTTCGACAAGGTGTTGCTGTGTGGCCAACACTTCTCGAACGTCGGTCAGGCATTCGCTCCTTATGCCAACACTGAGGCTTTGGTGGCCGCTTTGAAGGAGCAGCCGTTGAAGGGCTATCACATCCTGATCAAAGGCTCGCATAGCATGGGCTTAGAGAAAGTGGCTGAACTCTTGTGAGTATAAGCCCTTTTTTGCTACATTTGCGGCAAAGCAGCGAAGATTGGCTGCACGAAACAAGAAACAAACGATAAGAATGAACAGACATGAACTTTGCTGTGTAGGGCATATCACCTTGGATAAGGTGGTGACCCCCAAGAATACCGTCTATATGCCAGGCGGTACTTCTTACTATTTCTCTCATGCGATCAAGCATTTCGATGACATCGACTATACGTTGGTTACGGCATTGGCCGAGAGTGAGATGAAAGCCGTGGAAGAGCTGCGTGCGGATGGTGTAGAGGTGGCTGTGATGCCCAGTCGCCATACGGTTTATTTCGAGAATATCTATGGGGAAAACCAAGATAATCGTACGCAACGTGTCTTGGCAAAAGCGGATCCGTTCACGGTGGATTACTTGCGACAGATCGAGGCGAAGATCTTCCATTTAGGTAGTTTGTTAGCGGATGATTTCTCGTTGGAGGTGGTGCGCTACCTCTCCGAGAAGGGATTGGTCTCCGTGGATTCGCAAGGCTACCTGCGTGAGGTACGTGAGCAGGATGTGTTCGCTGTGGATTGGCCCGAGAAGAAAGAGGTGCTGCGCTATGTGCATTTCTTGAAAGCCAACGAGCATGAGATGGAGGTATTGACCGGTTACACAGATCCTTTCGAGGCAGCCAAGGAGATTTATAGCTGGGGTGTCAAGGAGGTATTGCTGACCTTTGGTAGTATGGGATCGCTGATCTATGATGGCGAGACCTTCCATCGCATTCCCGCATATATCCCGAAAGAGGTGGTCAATGCCACTGGCGCAGGCGATACCTATATGACGGGTTACCTGTATCAACGTGCCAAAGGGGCGAACATCGAACAAGCCGGCTGTTTCGCCGCTGCCATGACAACCTTGAAGATCGAGGGTATGGGGCCGTTCAATGGCACGAAAGCCGATGTGCTTCGTTGCATGGAGACGGCGGAAAAAAGATACTTGTAGAATTAGAAAGGCGGTGTGTCAAAATGCGTTCGTGTCATTGCGGGCCTGACCCGCAATCCCATACTTAACTATGGATCAATGTAGTATGAGATGCCGGGTCAAGCCCGGCAGGACACGGAGAGAATACATACTGCATTTTGACACACCTACTTTTCCTCTCTCCTCACTATGCTGTCTTGAACGCCTTGCAGAAGGTGGTCATCAACCAGATGCAGAGGCCCAGCAAGCCAACCACCATATACGCATACTTCATATTGAAGGCTTGTGAGACAGCCCCAATCAGCAGGGGAGCGATCAACGAACCGATAAAGCTGATGCTCGAAAGAATGGTCAATGCGATGCTGACCGGTGTCTTCGACTTTGCGCCTACCAAACTATAGATCGTTGGGACCATGCAGGAGATACCTAAACCGACCAACATAAATCCGAACGAGTTAACCGCCACCTTCAACGTCATTTGCTCAAAGACACCACCCAATAAGGAGGTAATAAAGAAACCCGCGAAGATAAAGAATCCGGCTAACTGCAACACCTTTTGCTTGCCTAAGCGGTCATACGCCCAGTTGGTCAAGAAACGGCCTACCGTCATCATCACCATAAATACCAGAAATCCGATTTGCAAGGATTTAGGCACCTGTAACACCGACTCGAAGTAGAGACCGCTCCAATCGAACATCGCACTCTCTACCACAAGGGCAAACAGACCCACCACACCCAGCTGGATCAGCAACAGCTCCGGTTTACGGATGAAACTCAACAAAGCGGGTGTCTCTTTGGTTGCGGGTTGCTCCTCTTGGATCGTAGCCTCTTTCGCCTGCGGCTCATCCTCTACATCGGCCTGCAGATAACGTCGTCCACATACCACGATGAGCGTAATCAGCGCAGCAACGAGGGCAAAATGCCAGAAAGGAGATATGCCAGAGATGATCATGATAAAACCGATCAACGCACCCAAGCAGGCCGCCAAGCTCCAGCCTCCGTGGAAAGAGGCCATGATGGTTCGTCCATAAAGCCGTTCGATACCGATGCCTTGCGTGTTGAGCGAGATGTCGCAAAGGTTCCAGAAGGTGCCAAAGCAGAAGAGGCAAACTCCTAACAGATAGATATGGGTAGCCAACCCGATAGCGAACAGAGAGAGCGCATAGCCCATCACGCTGACTTGCACCATGATGCGACTTCCCAAGCGACTCACCAAATAACCCGCCAACGGGATAGCGACAAATTTACCTACCGGAATAAGGAAAAGCACCAATCCCCAATAGAAGGCATAATCGACCGCAAAGATCTCCTTCACGTCGGGAATACGGCTCGCCCATGAAGAGAAGCACAGACCCTGTGCCAAGAAAAAGGAAAGAACGGCATACCGAATCCGCTCTTTCGGGAAACGACTGCCCGCAAGGGCATTTGTTGTTTGATTCATGTCTTCATTTGTATATAGCGTAAAGAAATCCCCCAACCGAGCGATTCACTCAGATGGGGGATTTATGCTTACTTGATTAATTAATCAATTTACTTCACCAAAGCCTGGAAGTCAGCGTTGTTGGCATACTTAGCGAACTCCAAGTCGATAGCAGCCTCTTTCGCCATGCTCTTATCCTTTGCGATAGCAGCCTTCAAGTTGCTTACTACACCGTTAGCGTCGTTCGTACGAGCGGCAACGATAGCCTTCAAATAAGCCGTAGTAGCATCCGGATTAGCCACACCGTTCAAAGTCTGAGAAGCCTTGCTGTAGTCCTTCACCAAGATCTGTGCCAAAGCAGCGTTGTTGGTCTTTACAGAACCGAAAGAGTTAGCGGCCTTAGCCCACTCACCCTGCTCCAAGTAGAGCACGCCTAATGCCTCGCTCAACTCGTTCACGCCAGAAGCGCTACCAAACAACTGCTGAGCCTTTGCCTGATCACCCTTCGTCAAAGCGATCAAACCTAAGTTCATGTTAGCAGACGGATTGTTCTTAACAGCATTAGACTTGTTGAACATCTGCTCTGCCTTGTTCAAATCGCCAGCCTTGAACGCCATCATACCGATGTTGTTCCAAGTGCGGTAGCAGTTCGGATAAAGCTCAGAAGCCTTCGTATAGATAGCCATCTTCTCAGCATCGTTGTTGGTCAACGTAGCTGCGTAAAGGATCTCCTCGATGTTCAACTCTTTCGGGTTGCTCTTTGCCAAAGAAGAGATCTCCTCATCAGACTTACCGATGATCTCAACGTTAGCTGTCAAGCGAGAACGACGCAACTGCGGCAAGATGGTCTCAGCCAAGTCAGAGTAAATAGCAGAGATGTTCTTGATCTCTTTCTCACGAGTCTCCGGATCCTGGTACATAGACAACACGCGCAATACCAAATCCTTATCCTGCAAGTTAGACTTAGAAACGAGCTCCTTGAAGCCGTCCCAGTCCTGAGCGGTGTAACGTGCGTCAACCGGAACCTCAACCTTCATCTTCTTCAACTCCTTAGCCAAATACTTAGAGGTGTTGCCCTCACGATTCTCAGCCAAGCCAGTGTTCAACTTCACACCACCATCAGGAGAAGCGTAAGCGCTGATCTCGATAGCTACGTTCTGGTTGGGAGCCTCATCAGCGTTCTTAACCAACTCTTTCCACTCCTTGATAGCCTCAGAGTTTGTCTCGCTCGCACGCAAGTTAGCCTGCTGGATCAAGAACATGATGTTCGCGTCGTGAGCCTCCTTGATGATACGCTGGAACTTATCAGCAGCGATAGCGGCAGTAGCCGTAGCCGCGTCAGCCAACTCAGAAGTAGCGATCACGCCCTCGCCGATCTTTACATCCGGCAACTTAACTACCTTATTCTTGATTTTCGCATCGAAAGTCAAATACAACTCAGATTTCTTCATCTCCGGCTTGTAAGTGAAAGCAGACTTCATCGTTACGTTTGCACCTGCTGCCTGCGGGATTACCTGGTTGTTACCCTTTACCTTTTCACCTTGGTAGGTGTAAGAGGTACCCCAAGCCTCGCCACCTTGGTAGCGCAATACCGGAGTTACCGTAACAACGGCCTTCTTGTTAAACCACTTAGCGGGGAACGTTGCGTTGATGGTTACAGGCACTTTGCCACCAATCGCCTCAAGCGGCTGCGGCTCAGCCTTGATGTACTGTTCTGCCAACGGTTTCAACTTGTTAGAACAAGAAGAAAGCGTCATAATGACTGCCAATACAAAGAATGGCAAGTAAAACTTTTTGTTCATAATTTTGATGTAAGTTTAAAATGTTATAATGTTACTATATTCACTTCATTTGTTTATCATTCCCATTATCGCGCAAAACTACTTATTTTTTTCTTCATGTAGTGTATCTCAGCTCGAAAATATTTAATATTCACGCAAATTAATGACCTATGATTCCATCAGCGGAGGCTCACAAACCTATTTTGAGGGTCTGTGCATGTTGTCCGCAACGCACGGTGAGCAAATGGATCCCTTTCGTCGTCGCCTGGAGGTGCAACGTGGAGGCCGCTCCTCGCAACACTCCCTCCGCCACAACCTGCCCATTCGCTGCGGTCAGCTGATAAACGGCCTGCTCATAGCCATCGGGTAGCCAGACATGATAGACGCCTTTGGATGCACCTTGACTGATCAGCGGTAGATCCTTGTGGGTGGCGACGGTCTCATTCGCCACGCTACCTCCATAGCGAATCACCGGATCAATGAAGAGCGACGTGCTATACCCAACATCTTGTACCTCAGGAGCCGGCTTCCAACCGTCAGCCGTTTGCAACCAGGCCGTATTTTGCGTACTCATCCCTTTAGGCAGGCTATAGGCAGCGAAATAGGTATCGTCCATCTGCACGAATTGGTAGCCGACATAGAATGTACCACTCACGGCAACGGGTTGGCTGAATGGGACGAACGTCTCTTGCGACCGATTGAGTGGCTTGGCGCTCTCTTGGAAATCCTTATTGGTCAGTGCCAAGTTGGTGTATGTAGGCTTGAAACGCTCCTTATATAATAGGGTAGAGGGCGTTGGATCACCTGCATAGACGGTGATCTCCACCTCCATCTGTGCATAAGCGCTGCCACAGGAAGGTGTCACGATATAGGTTCCATAGAGCGTAGCTTCCCCATTGGCTTGATAGGCTTCCGCAAAGGCTTCCACGCCGGAGGGATTATTACCGAACAGGGGTGCCTCGCTTCCCGCCTCATAAAGAGCGGCCTCCGCCTCCTCTTGATGACCCGATGCCGCCACATTACTTAATCGGAAAGCGGGAGCTGCCTCGTAAGGATCCAATCCAGCACAGGTCTGTTGCCCATCTGCTTGCGGGTTCAGCCAACAGCTAAGTTGCCGATTCGGCTCCTCCTTGGTGTCCCAAGTAGCGGAAAGTCGATAGTAATAGTCATTTTTCGGATTACTTGCGGAAGAGTTACCTCCCGTGAGCGCACCGATGACCTCCCCTTGTGCGTTAAAAAGCGGACTTCCGGAGGAACCTGCGTTGGTGTAACCGATTTGCCAGTCAGATACATGCCAATGAGCCAGTTCGTAGAACTTGATTTCCGAAATATCGAAAGTGGCTGGCTCCACCTGATCCGTCAAACAAAAGCGCTTGACGGTATAGTTGGGATGATGCAACCCCGTGAAGAGCCCTTGGCTTTGCGCTTGAATGCTCCAACCGGCATAATAGGGTTGGTAATAGACGGGTGGTGTCTCCAACAGTTCCAACAGAGCCATGTCGCCCTCCTCATCTACGGCCCGATAATGGGCAGAAGCGGTACTCAGCTCTTCGGTGCCTCGCAGAATCGTGCCACAGAAAGGGCTCTCGAATTGGTAGAAACAGACAATCTTCCCCGCAATCTCCTCGTAGTCGGGATTCTTGAGTTGGAACAACTTGTTCAAGCAATGGGAGGCAGTCAACAAATAGGGACGGCCATCTTGTGCCGTGTTGTTCAGCAAAACACCGGTGCATCCCGTTGTGCCGTCGATGATAAGCAACACTACGCTCCGACGCAGTTGCTCCAACTGCTCGTCGCTATCTTGGTAACAGATCACAGCGGGTGACGCACTGTTGGAGGAGGTGTTGACATTTGGCTCCAAGCCTCGTAAGCTTCGGTAACCATGATTCACCTCTCCCACGCAAAGCCTACCCCGAAAAGCCGCCGAAGCAGGTTCTTGGTATTCGATGATCAAGCTATCGCCCTCGATAGGAGCGACCGGGAGCAGCCCTAACTCGGAGTTGTTGAGGTGGTTGAATGCACCCAGCACCGTGCTCTGGTCGGCGTTGTAAAGGAAAAGTTGCGCACCTTCCGGCAACTCATATTGGCTGAATAAGACGTTCAACGACAAAGCTCCAGCGGAATGGATGCCTAACCGCCAAACCTTCGTGCCCTCTGCCGTCGTGAAACGCACACCGGAATTATCGGGCGTATAATCCGTCATGAACTTATAGGCGAAATGAAAGCCGTCGCGCAGGTCGGTTTGCTCCAAGGAGTCGATGCGCAGTTGCGCTTGCAGGTCGAAGGAGGGTAAGGTCTCAAACAGCTGTGCGTTGGCCGTAGCACTGCGTAAAGCCGACAATGGCAATGGATGTCCCCCGTGGCTGACTTGAGCAA
>CAMGEM010000022.1 GCA_946055095.1 uncultured Parabacteroides sp.
CTCCTTTAATCTGCAATTTGATTTGTCCAGCAACTTCTTTAGCCATTGTTTCTAATTTTTAGATATATAACATCAATAACTCAAAGAACTCATGACGCTTTTCGTAACCAGAGCATCACTCCTTCTCTACTTGTGTATAACCCAGCTCAAGGGGGGTTTTACGTCCGAAGACCTTCACCATCACCTTCAGCTTCTTTTTCTCGGCGTTGACCTCCTCGATAATGCCCGTGAATCCGCTAAACGGACCAAAAGCGATGCGTACGCTCTCACCAACGATAAAACTGATCTCTGGCTCACCGCCCTGATCCTGCATCTCGTCAACCGTACCTAAGATACGATTTACCTCCGCCGGACGAAGAGGAACTGGATTGTCCTGTCCTCCCAAGAAACCAATCACATTCGGAATGTTACGCAAACGATGAGCGACCTCTCCCACCAAAGCGGCCTCAACCAACACATAACCCGGCAAATAAGAGCGTTCTTTCATCACCTTCTTGCCGTTGCGTACGGAATAAACCTTTTCAGTAGGAATCAAGACTTGAGACACGTAATCCTTTAAATCCGTATTCTTGATCTCAGCCTCTAAGTATTCGCGGACCTTATTCTCCTTGCCACTAATGGCACGTAGAACATAGAATTTCTTCTGGACCTCTGACATACCTCTGACTGATTAAAAAATTTGATTATAGAAGAAACGCATAACAGCCTCAAAAGCCCCGTCAACAACAAAGATCCCTGCGGCGATGATAAGGGAAGCAATCATAACAACGACCGCACTATTCGAGAGCTCTGTCCCTGTTGGCCAAGAAACTTTATAAACAAGTTCGTTATAAGATTCCTTTATGTATTCAATAATCTTCTTCATCGAATCTGTAGATTTTAGCACGGAAGGAGAGGCTCGAACTCCCGACACCTGGTTTTGGAGACCAGTGCTCTACCGACTGAGCTACTTCCGTAGAAATAGCCAGCCTCGCAAAAGGCCGGCTATCATCTATTTTATGAGATCTGATTAGTTCTCCAACTCTGTAATCTGACCTGCACCTACTGTACGACCACCCTCACGGATAGCGAAGCGCAAACCAACGTTACAAGCTACCGGATAGATCAACTCTACATCGATCGTTACGTTATCACCCGGCATAACCATCTCAGTACCCTCCGGCAAAGTGATCTCACCCGTTACGTCCAATGTACGGATGTAGAACTGCGGACGATAGTGGTTGTGGAACGGAGTGTGACGACCACCTTCTTCTTTCTTCAAGATAT
This sequence comes from uncultured Parabacteroides sp., assembly GCA_946055095.1. Lineage (GTDB taxonomy): Bacteria > Bacteroidota > Bacteroidia > Bacteroidales > Tannerellaceae > Parabacteroides. Next base: position 1,267 of record CAMGEM010000022.1, read on the forward strand.
AAACCTCTGCCTTGAAGTGAGAGTGAGGCTTGATCTGACCCGGGTGGCAGATAACCATACCACGCTTAACCTCGTTCTTATCGATACCACGGAGCAACAAACCTACGTTATCACCAGCCTCACCTTGGTCGAGCAACTTACGGAACATCTCGACACCAGTTACGACTGACTTCTTACCGTCAGCACCCAAACCGATGATCTGAACCTCGTCACCTACCTTAACGACACCAGCCTCGATACGACCTGTTGCTACAGTACCACGACCTGTGATAGAGAACACGTCCTCAACCGGCATCAAGAAAGGCTTATCGATATCACGCGGAGGCAGAGGAATCCATGTATCAACAGCATCCATCAACTCCATTACCTTCTCCTCCCACTTCGGATCACCGTTCAAAGCACCAAGAGCAGAACCACGGATGATAGGTGTATTGTCGCCATCGAAGCCGTAGAATGAAAGCAACTCACGCATCTCCATCTCTACCAACTCCAACATCTCCTCATCGTCCACCATGTCGCACTTGTTCATGAAAACAACCAACTTCGGAACGTTCACCTGACGAGCCAACAAGATGTGCTCACGAGTCTGAGGCATCGGACCATCAGTTGCAGCAACTACGATGATAGCACCATCCATCTGAGCAGCACCAGTTACCATGTTCTTGACATAGTCGGCGTGACCCGGACAGTCAACGTGAGCGTAGTGACGACTTGCAGTCTGATACTCTACGTGAGAAGTGTTAATCGTAATACCTCTCTCCTTCTCCTCAGGAGCGTTATCGATAGAATCGAAAGAACGCAACTCTGAAAGACCCTTCTTTGCCAATACTGTTGTGATAGCAGCGGTCAAAGTAGTTTTACCGTGGTCAACGTGACCAATCGTACCGATATTTACGTGCGGTTTCGATCTGTCAAATTTCTCTTTTGCCATAACTTAATTGTTCTTTATTTGATTAATGATCATGCATACTAAAAATTGAGCCGGTGCCGAGACTTGAACTCGGGACCTCTTCCTTACCAAGGAAGTGCTCTACCGCTGAGCTACACAGGCATTGTTTCGGATCAGATCCGTGGGCAGTGATGGATTCGAACCACCGAAGGCGTAAGCCAGCTGAGTTACAGTCAGCCCCATTTGGCCACTCTGGTAACTGCCCTTCCATTTTTTCGAGCCTCTTGTCGGATTCGAACCAACGACCCCGAGATTACAAATCACGTGCTCTGGCCAACTGAGCTAAAGAGGCATTTGCTTCTAAAAGCAGCCGTTCCTATCTCGAAACGGCTGCAAATTTAGACATTATTTCTTACATACCAAACTTCTCTGCCGTTTTTTTTACTTGGCTCTGCTTTTTTCCTTGAATTTCACCAACTGTTTCTCCAAAGCCTCCACACATTCGTCGATAGCTCCCTCGAAACTGTCGTTGATTTTCTCGGCGAAACATTCGCCATTTCTCACCAGCAACTTCACGCCAGCTTGTTTATTATTAGCGGTTTCAGGCTTTACCACCTTCAAGGTCACCTCAGCTTTGAGGATTCCATCGAAGTATTGGTCCAACTTGGACACTTTCTTTTGAATAAACGCATGCAGTTGCTCTGACGCATCGAAATGGATAGCTTGAACTCTAATTTCCATAAAAACCTCCTTCTTTTTTTGCTCTTGGATGAGCATGATACACTTTTTTTAATTCCTCAAAGGTTGTATGTGTGTAAACACTGGTGGAAGCCAGGCTGCTATGTCCTAACAGGTCTTTCACAGCCGTCAGTTCCGCACCATTGTTTAGCATACTCGTCGCAAATGAGTGCCGCAACACATGAGGACTTCGTTTCGCCAACATCGGTATGCTCGACAAGTGCTTTCGCACTACATTATATACAACCGACGTGGTGAGTGGACGCCCGCTCTTGCCGACCAGGAACCACTCGTTGTCTCCTATCCCCTGTTGGTCACGCACCTTCTCGTATGCAACCATCAAGTCCTTCAAACCTTCCGCAAAAGGAATCAACCGTTGCTTGTTGCGTTTTCCCGTCACTTTGATCACCATCGCCTCATAATCCACATCCGTTTCCCGGATCCCGACCAATTCCGAACGACGCATCCCCGTGTCGTAGAGCAACTCCAAGATCAACCGATCCCTTACGCCCTCAAAGTCCTCTCCGAAATCATCGCCATCCAGCAGTGCCTGCATATCCTTATCCTTGACAAAACAAGGCAGAGGCTTCGCACACTTAGGAGCTTGAATCAGCCGTGTCGGGTCTGAAGGGACCTTTCCCAGCTTGCGGAGGAACTTGAAAAAGGATTTCAAAGAACTCAATTTCCGGCTAACCGTACGGGGTGAATGCTTCTCGTCCATCAAAAAGACGACCCAGCTACGCACCAAATCCGCATCAATCTCTACCGGATCAAAGCTGCCTTCTCGATAAGCCTTCACATATTCTGCGAACTGAGACAAATCCTTTGCGTATGCCTCCAACGTACAAGGCGAATAGCCCCGTTCATAGCGCAGATAATGAATAAAGTCTTCGATCAGCATCTTCTCGTCGCATCAAGATTTCGTGCAACGAAAATAGAAATAAGAATTCAAAAAAACAAGCGTTCAGCGCTTAATTATTCTTCACCTTGCTGCAATTGCTGTACGTAGATCGCACGCATGGTTTGCTTTCTCTTCGTAACAGACGGTTTTTCAAAAGCCTGACGGTTTCTCAACTCCTTGACAACCCCAGTCTTCTCAAACTTTCTTTTAAACTTTTTAAGCGCCTTTTCAATGTTCTCGCCTTCTTTTAATGGAACTACGATCATAATTTAAATTGTTATATTGTTTAATTATTTATATCCTCAAATTGAGCGGCAAAATTACTGATTGTTTCGGGATTAGCAAAACTTTCGCCGATTATTTTTCATAAAACGCCCCCTTCTCAGTGATGACTGCCGTGATCAACTCATGAGGAGTCACGTCAAAAGCTGGATTATAGACCGAGATGCCTTCAGGTGCCATTCGGTGCGCATACCACATCTCCGTAACCTCCTCAGCTGCTCGCTCTTCAATGACGATAGCGTCTCCCGTAGGACAACGCATGTCAATCGTTGAAGTGGGGCCAAGCACATAAAAAGGAATCCCAAAATGGTGGGCTAAGATGGCCACGCCTAACGTACCAATCTTATTCGCGGCATCACCATTCGCTGCCACCCGGTCACACCCCACAATAACGGCATCAATGCATCCTTTTCGCATCAAGCTCGCAGCCATATTATCACAAATTAACGTGACATCCACGCCCGCCTTCCGCAATTCGTAGGCGGTCAAGCGTGCCCCTTGCAGCAAGGGACGTGTCTCATCCGCATAGACCCGAAAACCATAGCCACGCTCCTGTCCCAAATAGATCGGGGCAAGTGCCGTGCCCAGTTCGGAAACGGCCAGATGCCCGGCATTGCAATGGGTCAAGATACCCATTCCCGGACGTAAGCGGGTTAACGCATGCTCGCCTATCTGACGACAAGCCATCGCATCCTCCTCTCGAATTTTTGCTGCCTCGTGACGTAGCAAATTTTTCCACGCCTCGCAGCTCAAATCCGCATGTTGATCGAGCACGCACAGCATACGCTCCAAAGCCGCCGAGAGATTGACAGCCGTAGGTCTCGCTCCCGCTAAATAACGAGCCACCTCCCGCAGCTTGCGCGCAAAATCCTCCTTATCGAAAGTCGTTATTTGCGCGGCGCAAACAGCCAAGCCATAAGCCGCGGCTACTCCAATAGCGGGCGCTCCTCGCACCTTGAGCCGATAAATCGCCTCCCAGATCTCTTCGGGTGTACGAAGGGTCACATAGACCTCTCGCTCAGGTAACTGAGTTTGGTCAAGGATCACGACACCATCGCCTGCCTCGTTGAATCGTACCGTTTGCAAATCCGCTAATCCTGCTATCATCTGTTTCTCCTTTTCTCACAATGAGTGCCGCGAAGGTAAAAAAAATACCCCATAGTGTATGCGCATATACCCCATATCTCCATCGAAAATACCCCATGGTTCACACGCTTAAACCCCATATCTTTTCGGAGGGGTTCTATAGGGCACAAAAAATCCCCTATATCCTATATATAATAGGTATAGGGGAAAATGCGTTTACATATACTGCCTTTGGATGTTACCGAAAAGTAAATTTCAGCAATTTCCCGGAGTAAGCAGGAAGTTGCACGAAATAGGGATACGCATCGGTCAAGGTGCTGATCGCGGTCGAACCGGAAAGCAAATCGGTCACAGTAGCCGGACGATTGTCCTCAAAACCTAACGTCTTGAACGCATCCACCGGGATATTCACCCATACACGCTGCTCCGCACGGTCGAAGTTAGCTACCACCAACAGTACCTCATTCTGGTATTTACGCAGAAAGGCATACTGTCGATTGCTATCAAAACGAGGGTTATGCGCATTGGCATACATCAAATCATAGAATTGTCCCTGGGTGATCACCTGTTCTGAACGCACGGCATTGAGCAACAACTGATAGGTCCTGCGGAGCTGTTGAGCGGAAGGATCCAGACGGACACCGTCAAACCGGCCTCCATTGTTCCAATCACGCAAACGCTGGATACTCCAATAATCGAAGATGGTTGTCCGACCGTCTCGGCCACTGAAGCCCTCCTCATCCATACCCGGCTCACCCAATTCCTGACCGCAATAGATCATCACCGGATTCGTGTTCATAGCCGCAGAGACAATCATGCCTGGAATACCTAACCGTGCATCTTTCGCAAAGAAGTCAGACGCGATGCGTTGCTCGTCATGATTCTCCAAGAAGTTGAGCATGTGCGACTGAATATCTCCCACCGATTTCCAGCAATTACTAATCTGAGAAGCAGGCTGTTGCCCACACATCACAGCTCGAACCGTATCATACAGACCTACCTTGTCATAGAGGTAGTCGAAATGTCCTTTGTAGATGTAATTCCGATACTCCGCAGGGTTATAGACCTCTGCGATAAACACGACATTCGCCTCTTCCTTCACCTTCGGGATCACCCATTCCCAAAACTCCACAGGCACCATCTCCGCCATGTCGCAACGGAAACCATCGATCCCCTTACTTGCCCAGAAACGCAAGATCGCTAACATCTTATGCCAAGTATTCGGGATTTCCTCAAAATGGCAAGCCCCTCCATGCATGTAATCCACACCATAGTTGAGTTTGACGGTCTCATACCAATCATTCTGGCTGGGGAACGCATCGAAATGATTATTGCCGGTGACCTTAGCGGGGAACTCGCTGTACGCGTAATCCTCCTCACGCTGCGGATCAAAACGGAATACCAACGTCTGCCCCGGCAGGTAATAGAAGTTGTTATTGACATCAAACGCTTTCGACACGTTATCATGCTGTCCTAAATCCTCCACGAACGGCTCCCGCACGTCAGAGAAATATTGCCGTGCGACATGGTTAGGTACGAAATCAATAATCACCTTTAAACCAGCCTCATGCGTGCGACGCACCAACTCCTCGAACTCACCCATGCGGTTGTGCACATTATCCGCCAAGTCGGGATCTATATCGTAATAATCTTTAATCGCATAAGGTGACCCGGCCTTTCCCTTGACAACCGCGGAATGGTCTTTGCGAATGCCATAAGCCGAATAATCGGTTTTCGTCGCATGCTCGATCACGCCTGTGTACCAAACATGTGTAATACCCAACTCCTTAATCTTCGAGAGCGCTAAAGGGGTAAATGCTGAGAATTTACCGACTCCATTCTCCGCCAAACCTCCATTCTTCACCGGAGCAAGTCGGTTATTCCCAAACCAACGAGGGAAAACCTGATAAATAACCATTTTGTCTTTTTGTTCCATTGCGTTCATAACTATATGTGTTTACAGGAGAATCGACTTCCCACCAAAAGTCCTCATGCTTGCAAAGCTTTGCGACGACTGGCTGAAATCATCTTCACCAAGGTTTTATACTTATTTTCCTCTAACACTTTATCAAAGGCTTTCATCGCTGCCTCATAGCCAATCTGCGCGATGACATCGACATTTTCCAGATCGAACGTCTTATAGAGTCCAATCTCAGCCGTCTCGACCAACACATCGCACATCTCTCTATCTTCCAATGTATTGGCCTGGAACATATAATGATACGATCGCTCAGCGATATGAAAAAGTGTCTGTTTATACTTCTGAGGCATTAGTGGGCTGACATTCACGCCAATCACCCGTTCACACTCCTTGCGGATATTGGCGACCGGGAAGTTTTGGAACAATCCACCGTCCACATAATGCACGCCATCAATCACGACCGGGCTGAAAATGACCGGGATGCTACAAGAGGCGGTCACGGCCTCCACGATAGGTCCCTGACGGAACTCATGACTCTCACCATGATCCAAGTCGGTAGCCACAATGACCAGCGGGATCGACAAATCCTCAATGTTTCTCGTATGCAAATGGCGTTGTAAGAAATAGCGAAAACGTTTGCTGTCAAACAAACCCGTTTTGGGCAACTGCAATTCGGCGAACTCCGAGAACTCCCTACCGGTAAACAGCTCACGGATCTCCTCGGCTGAATAACCATCGGCATAAAGCGCTCCCATCAAGGCACCCGCACTGGTCCCGGAAATAATATCCGGACGGAGACCGCACTCTTCCAATGCTTTAAACGCGCCCAAGTGGGCGAATCCTTTCGCTCCTCCTCCACTAAGGGCCAAGCCTAAATGGTAGGGTCTATGTGCCGTTTGCTCTGTCATTCGTTAATCCTCTACTTCTTTACGGGAGCAAATATGCTTCTTTTTTTTATTTTAAACAGCATTTCGGCAGAAAAAGTTCAGAAATAGTCACTAATCGAAAAGACTTTGCAGGATGGAGAGCGATTTGATTTCCGGAAAATCGGGTAAATGCAACTGATAGTAGGTCAATATATACTGGATGATCGTATGGCGATCCTGCCGAGAGAAGCCAAACAGCGCCATATTGTCAAAGCCAATACGCAACAGGCGGACAAACACAGCCGAATCGGCTTCGTTTAGAAAATGGCTATGCAGCGGCAAGCTGTCTGTGAAGAGGCCATTCAACAGGTCGAAATAGTCGCCCGGATGATAGGATTCCACATTCGGGAAAATACCTAATGGCTGCAACAATCCCAACAAAAAGACTAAATGGAAATTAGCGATACCCTTATCGGCATACTCCAACAAATGGATCGACTCATACAGATATTGAAACAGGCGGGGATCTGGCTCTTGCTCACGCACGACACGGAAAAGCACCTCCGACAGGAAAAGCGCCAACATACTCTTCACTGGATCACCGGCCACGGCGGTCAGCGGAAAGCAAGCATGTGCCTCCTTGATGCGATGCAAGTCTCGTTTAGGCTGATGATCCACCTCCAACTCCCATGTCGTCAGTGGAGCGAACTGCGCTTTCGAGATTCCCCCTCGTTTGCCACGCATACGACTGACCAGATAGGAAGCTCGCCCAAAAGCCTCCGTGTACATATATATAATAGCGTATTTATCGTTGTAAGGAATCGAATGAAGCACGATTCCACGTGTTTTATGCCACATATCCCTTGTTTCCTTTCGCTCCGGGAGGCAAAAGTAAACAATAAAATCGAATTTTTCCTCGAAAAGTTTTGTTAGTTCGGGGAATAGGTCTATCTTTGCACCGCAAAACAGGAAAGCTATTTCCTAACAGACAGTGTTTTGTCTCGTTGGCCCATTCGTCTATCGGCTAGGACGCAAGATTTTCATTCTTGAAAGAGGGGTTCGATTCCCCTATGGGCTACAATAAACAGGAATAAAAAAATAATAAAGAGAAGATCTAAGAAATGGCAAATCATAAGTCATCTATCAAGAGAATCAGACAGACTAATGCAAGACGTCTCCGCAATAGATACTACGCTAAGACAGCGAGAAACGCTGTGCGTGTATTGCGCGCTACGGAGGACAAGAATGAGGCTACCACTTTGTTTCCGAAGGTATGCTCTATGTTGGATAAGTTAGCGAAGAAGCACGTTATCCACAAGAACAAGGCGGGCAACCTGAAATCAAAGTTGGCAAAGCACGTGAACAGCTTAGCCTAAGCAGAAACGTATTTTTACGAGCATCAAGCATAAGCCGGACTTCCCATAAGTCCGGCTTTTTTGCTATATTTCACAGCCAAGACTTCGCTATCTCGATAATAATCACTACTTTTGACAGCTAAATTGGCGATAATAGGATATTTAAGAAATAATAAACATATATACTCATGAGTGAAGAGATTAAGCAGACATCCAACGAGTACTCAGCGGATAGCATTCAAGTACTTGAAGGTTTAGAGGCGGTACGGAAAAGACCATCCATGTACATTGGCGATACCAGCGAGAAGGGTCTCCATCATTTAGTTTATGAGGTGGTTGACAACTCCATCGACGAGGCATTGGCCGGCTTTTGCAAGAACATTGACGTATTCATCAATTCCGACAATTCCATCACAGTGGTTGACGATGGCCGAGGCATTCCCGTAGATATTCATGAGAAAGAGGGCAAATCAGCCTTGGAGGTCGTATTGACCGTGCTCCACGCCGGAGGTAAGTTTGACAAAGGAACCTATAAAGTGTCCGGTGGTCTGCATGGCGTGGGTGTCTCTTGCGTGAACGCGCTCTCCACCTACCTGAAGGCAGAGGTGCGCCGAAACGGACATATCTACATGCAGGAATTTGCTTGTGGTAAGCCTTTGCACGATGTGGAGATCATTGGCGATACAGATAAAACCGGTACGACCATTACCTTTACCCCCGACGGATCTATCTTCTCTGTCACCGAATATAAGTACGACATTCTGGCGACTCGCCTCCGTGAGTTGGCTTTCTTGAACGCAGGCATTACCTTGCGCCTCACCGACAAGCGCAACCAAAAGGAGGACGGCTCCTACAAGAGTGAGGTTTTCCACTCCACAGAAGGGTTGAAAGAGTTTGTTCGCTATATCGACCACTCCAAAGAGAAACTGATTGATGATGTGATCCATATTGTCACCGAGAAACAGGGCATCCCTGTAGAGGTGGCAATGACCTACAACACCTCCTACAATGAGAGTGTTTACTCGTATGTCAACGACATTCACACCATCGAGGGTGGTACACACTTGGCGGGCTTCCGCCGTGGCTTGACACGTACGTTGAAGAAATACGCGGATGATTCCAAGCTGTTGGAGAAGGCGAAGGTGGAGATCACCGGCGATGACTTCCGCGAGGGTTTGACAGCCGTTATCTCGATCAAGGTGGCCGAGCCGCAGTTTGAGGGACAGACCAAGACCAAGTTAGGCAACAATGAGGTCACAGGAGCGGTCGATCAAGCGGTTGGCGAAGCCTTAGGATATTACTTAGAGGAGCACCCCAAAGAGGCGAAATCCATCGTCGAGAAGGTCATCTTGGCAGCCAGTGCCCGTGTAGCAGCTCGTAAAGCCAGAGAGCAGGTACAACGTAAATCACCGCTCACAGGAGGTGGACTTCCCGGCAAGTTGGCCGATTGTTCCTCCAAAGATGCCTCCATTTGTGAGTTGTTCTTGGTCGAGGGAGACTCCGCAGGTGGTACAGCCAAGCAGGGACGTGACCGCACATTCCAAGCGATCCTCCCCTTGCGCGGTAAGATCTTGAATGTGGAGAAAGCGATGGATCACAAGGTGTTCGAGAGCGAGGAGATCCAAAACATCTATCGAGCTATGGGTGTGACCGTAGGTACCGAGGAGGATCCGAAAGCCTTGAACTTGGAGAAGTTGCGCTATCACAAGATCATCATCATGACCGATGCCGATGTGGATGGTAGCCACATCGCCACCTTGATCTTGACCTTCTTCTTCCGTCGTATGCGTTCCGTGATTGAGAATGGCTACGTCTATTTGGCGACACCCCCGCTTTACAAATGCTCAAAGGGTAAGGTTGAGGAATACTGCTGGAACGACCAGCAACGGCAACAGTTCATCCTCAGGTATGGTGGAGGTAACGAGAACGCCATCCACACCCAGCGCTACAAAGGTTTGGGTGAGATGAACGACCACCAGCTTTGGGAGACCACCATGAGCCCGGAGAATCGTACACTGAAGCAGATCACGATCGACAATGCAGCCGAGGCAGACCAGATCTTCGCCATGTTGATGGGTGAGGATGTGGGTCCTCGTCGTGAATTCATCGAGGAGCATGCGACCTATGCAAAGATTGACGCATAAAATAGCGCAATATAACCCAGCCGACGAGGAGCTTCCCGCTCCTCGCATCGGCATCTCCGCCAATCGCAAGGAGGGCACCTCCTGCATTGCCGAGACTTATGTCAATGCCGTACTGCAAGCCGGAGGCGCACCCCTGCTCCTTCCGGTCACGACCGATCTGCACGCACTGACCACCCTTGTGGAAGGCTTGGATGGCCTGCTCATGAGTGGTGGAGGCGACATCAATCCGCTCTATTTGGAAGAGGAGCCCATCAAGGCCCTGCAAGATGCGGATAACCTGCGCGACGAGTACGACATCCTCTTACTTCAACTTGCCCTCAATCGGCAAATCCCCATCTTTGGTATTTGCCGAGGGCATCAAGTGGTCAATGCTGTCTTAGGAGGCACACTCTATCAAGATATTTACACCCAAGCACAAACCACACAGAAACATAGCCAACAGATCGCCAGGGAATATCCGTCGCACACCGTGACGCTCCAAGCGGGCAGTCTGCTCCAGCAACTCTTCGGAGGGAAAGAGAAGATCGCGGTCAACTCCTTCCATCACCAAGCGGTCAAAGAGGTAGCTCCGGGCCTGCGGGCGAGTGCTGTCGCTGCCGATGGGTTGAACGAGGCATTTGAAGATCCCGAGAAACCATTGCTTTGTGTGCAATGGCATCCAGAGGCCATGGCCGCCAATGGAGACAAGGAGATGGGAGCACTCTTCCGTTGGCATGTAGATGCGGCCCGACGCTTCGCCCAGGCCAAAGCGATCCATCAACGGATCTTGACCATCGACACCCACACCGATACCCCCATGATCTTTCCCGGCTCATTCAACATCGGCCGCAAAGAGGGAGGAAAGGTGAACCTGCCTTTCATGGAAGAGGGACGGATCGATGCCGTCTTCATGGTGGCCTATATTCCACAAGGCGATCGAGATGAGGCAGGATTGCAAGCTGCCCATGCTTACGCCATCGAGCGACTGACACAAGTGCAGCGTCAAGAGCCACTCAATCCGACCCGCATGGGTATCGCCCGTACCCCCGAAGAGATCCAACAGCTCAAACAGGCAGGCAAGAAAGCGATCTGTTTAGGGGTGGAGAACGGGTATGCCTTGGGGAAGGAGCTTAGCCATCTTCGTCGATTCAAAGAGATGGGAGTCAGCTATATCACCCTCTGCCACAACGGAGACAACGATATTTGCGATTCCGCACGTGGAAAGGGAGAGTGGGGCGGTCTTAGTCCGTTCGGCAAGGAGGTCGTTCGGGAGATGAACCGTTTAGGGATCTTGGTCGATCTCTCTCATGCCGCCGAGCGAAGTTTCTACGATGCCTTGGCGATAAGTCAAGTACCCATCGTCTGCTCCCATTCCTCAGCCAGAGCGCTTTGCGATCATCCCCGCAATCTGACTGATGACCAACTCCGGGCGTTAGCCGCACAAGGAGGTGTAGCCCAAGTTTGTCTCTACAAAGGATTTATCAATCCCGAAGCGGAGAAGGCCTCACTGACTGATGCGATTCGCCACATCAACCACATGGTGGAAATCATGGGTATTGATCATGTGGGTATCGGATCTGATTTCGATGGAGATGGCGAGCTGATAGGCTGTTCGGCTACGAATGAACTGATAAACATCACTGTGCGTCTTCTCCAAGAGGGCTATACCGAGGAGGAGATTCAGAAGATATGGGGTGGCAACTGGATTCGTGTCTGGAAACAGGCACTGCGTTATGCTGCGTCACAACAAATGTCAAACAAATAATAAACCGTTTACAAATGAAAAAGTTATTCTTAACCATGCTTGCGGCCCTGGCCCTCACGACTGGAGCGAAAGCACAAACACAGGGATCGGCTCTACCCGACCTGAAGCAACTCAATGCCTTGACTGATTCGCTCGACGTGAATCTGAGGGCAAAGCACTCTCCGCTGATTGGCCTCTCTGCCAGCATCAACGACAAGGGCTATTCCATGGTAAGCGCTACCTACATCAATTCCATCGTGAAGGCTGGAGGTACACCGGTTATTCTGCCAGCGGTGACGGATGGCCAAACCTTACGAAACGCGGTGGCTCAACTGGATGGATTGATCTTGGTAGGAGGAGCGGATGTCAATCCCCTCTGGTATGGGGAAAGCCCTATTCAGCAATTGGGAGGCGTCGATCCGCAGCGAGACCTGTATGAATTGAAACTGATCAAATTAGCCAGCGATCGCAATATTCCCATCTTAGGCATCTGCCGAGGTTGCCAATTGCTCAACGTAGCTTTTGGAGGCACCCTCTATCAAGATATTCCCGCTCAAAGACGAGGAAATCACATCAAGCATCAACAATCCCTGCCGACCACCTACGGCTCTCATGCGGTTTATGTGAAAAAGGAGGGTCCCTTAGCCGCGATTTTCGGGAAAGACACATTAGCCGTAAACTCTTCCCACCATCAAGCTGTCAAGGATGTAGCTCCGGGTTTTGAGGCGATCGCCTTCTCTCCAGATAGTATCATCGAAGCCATTACGGCCTATCCCAACCGTTCGATCCTGGGTGTGCAATGGCATCCGGAGGCGCTGACTAACGGAGGCGATACGACCATGCTGAAAATCTTCACTCACCTTGTTGGAAAGGCTGAGACCTTCCACAAAGCCAAAGAGATGCACAGTCGCTTCCTCTCCGTAGATACCCACACCGATACCCCCTTCTGGTTCAAGCGTGCCGGTTTCGACATCGCTTCCCGTGAGCGTAACCGGGTCAATTTGCCCAAGATGGAAGAGGGCTATCTCGACGGCGTATTCCTCGCGGCTTTCATTGGACAAGGGAAACGAGACGACGCATCCCTGCAAGAGGCTGTCAAGAAGGTGAACGGACTGATCGAAGGGATCCATGAGCAGGCTGCGCGTAACAAGGATCTTTGTGGCATCGCCGTTACGGAAGAGGATCTTATCCGTCTGAAAAAGGAGGGGAAACGCGCTTTCTTCATTGGTATCGAGAATGGCTATGGCATAGGCAAGGACTTAGCCAACATCGCCCGCTTCAAGAAGATGGGCGTGAACTACGTCACACTCTGCCATTCCTACGACAACGACATTTGCGACTCCTCCACCCATACGGAAAAGGAGTGGAACGGACTGAGCCCCTTCGGTCGTCAAGTCGTTGAGGAGTTGAACAAACAAGGCATCATGATTGATATGTCACACGCCAGCGAGAAATCTTTCTGGGATGTGATCGCACTCACCAAAGCACCGATCATCTGTTCTCACTCCTCGTCAAGAGCACTCTGCAACCACGATCGTAACCTGACGGATGAGCAGCTGAAGGCATTAGCCAAGAACGGCGGAGTGGCACAGGTCTGCCTCTTGAATGCCTACATCAATAAGGACAAGACGAAAGCCAGTGTGACAGATGCCGTAGAGCATATCGACCACATGGTGAAGGTGGCAGGTATCGACCACGTCGGTATTGGATCCGACTTTGATGGCGGTGGCGGATTGATCGGCTGCGAAGCAGATAACGACTTGATCCAGATCACCGTGAAGCTGATCGAGAAGGGTTACACCGAGGAGCAGATCGCTAAGATCTGGGGTGGAAACCTGTTGCGTGTCATGAAGCAGGTACAAGCCGCTGCCACCGTAAAATAAACCGTAAAAAATCAGACTGAATATGGTAAAACTTATCCCTCTTTGCTCACTCTTCCTGCTGATGGCTTGTGGGTCAGCAGGAAGCCCAGAGCAGGGCACAACGACAACAACTACTCCACAGACCCCCGTAACAACCTCGAAGGCACCTACATTCGAGGCCGATAGCGCTTATACCTATGTGGCAAACCAAGTCGCTTTTGGCCCTCGTGTGCCTAACAGCAAGGCACATAAGCAATGTGGCGACTACTTGGCTGCCGAACTGACCCGTTTTGGGGCACAGCTGTATGTGCAAGAGGCCAATCTCAAGGCTTATGACGGGACGCTGTTGGAGGCTCGCAACTTGATTGGTTCCTATAACCCGGAACTATCCAAGCGGGTGTTGCTCTTCGCTCACTGGGACAGTCGCCCCTATTCAGATCATGATCCCGATCCCGCTAACTTGCGTAAACCGTTGGATGGAGCGGATGACGGAGCCAGCGGGGTGGGTGTGCTCTTAGAGATCGCACGCCAATTGGGGCAACAGGCCCCGAATATCGGTGTGGACATCCTGTTCTGCGATGCGGAAGATTATGGTACACCAGAGTTTGTCGATGACTACCAACCAGATACCTGGTGCTTGGGCTCACAGTTCTGGGCGAAGAATCCACACGTCAAGAACTACAAAGCGGAGTTTGGCATCCTGCTCGATATGGTTGGTGGAAAGGGAGCCACCTTCTTCCGTGAATTTCAAAGTATGCGGTCGGCAGCTCCCATCGTGCAGATGGTATGGAGCAAGGCGCGCGACTTAGGGTATGGCAAGTTTTTTATCAATGCGGATGGTGGAGCCATCACCGATGATCATCAATATGTGATCAGTGGCAGAGGCATTCCCTCGATCGACATCATCAACTACGACCCCGACACGGAAACAGGATTCGCTTCCTACTGGCACACCCAAAAAGACAACATGGACAATATCGACCGAGAGACGTTGAAAGCCGTAGGGCAAACCGTCTTGGAGGTGATTTACAATCAATAAAAAAGGAAACAAAAATGAGTATCAACGAACTACAAGATAACATCATCGACGAGTTCTCCGCCTTTGATGATTGGATGGACAAGTATGCGTTATTAATCGACTTGGGCAACTCCCTGCCTCCGCTTGACGAGCGTTATAAGACAGAGAGCAACCTCATCGAGGGCTGCCAGAGTCGTGTTTGGTTGCAGGCAGACTTCGTGGATGGCAAGATCCACTTCCAAGGAGAGAGTGATGCCGTCATTGTCAAAGGCATTGTCTCCTTGTTGATTCAGGTCTTGAATGACCATACACCGCAGGAGATTCTTGACGCGGATCTGTACTTTATCGAGAAGGTAGGTCTCAAAGAGCACCTCTCTCCCACCCGTTCCAACGGATTGGTAGCCATGGTGAAGCAGATGCGCCTCTATGCGATGGCTTTCCGGGCGAAAGAGATGCAAGAATCGTGAGTGCCTTTGTGCCACAGGAGTAGGTAAACAATTAGATTATACATTATTATATGTCACAATTATTTCCGAATGATCTGCCCTATAAGGTGGCAGATATGAGCTTGGCTGAGTTCGGTCGTAAGGAGATCGAGATCGCCGAGCATGAGATGCCCGGTTTAATGGCTGTACGTCAAAAGTATGCCGCTCAACAGCCGTTGAAGGGTGCACGCATCACAGGTTCATTACACATGACGATCCAGACAGCGGTCTTGATCGAGACGTTGGTCGCATTAGGTGCGGACGTTCGTTGGGCCAGCTGTAATATTTTCTCTACACAAGATCATGCGGCAGCTGCCATCGCAGCCGATGGTGTACCTGTCTTCGCCTGGAAAGGGGAGAGCTTGGAGGAATATTGGTGGTGCACAGAGATGGCACTTCGTTTCCCCGACGGTAAAGGTCCGCACTTGATCGTGGATGATGGCGGAGATGCCTCCCTGTTGGTACACATGGGCTACCGCGCAGAAGTGGATCCGGAGAGCATCAACCGCAAAGGTGGTAACCACGAGGAGCAGGTCATCTTAGACACCTTAAACCGTATCCTGCAAGAGGACAACCAACGTTGGCATCGCACGGTGGCTGAGATGAAGGGTGTTTCGGAGGAGACAACAACCGGTGTGCACCGCTTATATCAGATGATGGAGCGAGGCGAACTGTTGGTACCGGCCATCAATGTAAACGACTCTGTGACGAAATCCAAATTCGACAACCTCTATGGCTGCCGCGAGTCCTTGGCCGATGGTATCAAGCGGGCAACCGATGTGATGATCGCGGGTAAGGTGGTAGTCGTCGCTGGTTATGGGGATGTTGGTAAAGGTTGCTCACACTCCATGCGTTCCTATGGCGCACGGGTATTGGTGACAGAGATCGACCCGATCTGCGCCCTGCAAGCCGCAATGGAAGGTTTCGAGGTAACGACCATGGAAGAGGCCGTGAAAGAGGGCAATATCTTCGTGACGACCACAGGAAACTGCGACATCATCACGATCGAGCACATGGAAAAGATGAAAGATCAAGCCATTGTCTGCAACATCGGTCACTTCGACAACGAGATTCAAGTGGATAAGTTGATCAACTATCCGGGCATTAAGCATTTGAACATCAAGCCGCAGGTGGATAAGTACACCTTCCCTGATGGCCATGCCATCTTCTTGTTGGCTGAGGGTCGTTTGGTGAACTTAGGATGCGCTACGGGACACTCCTCTTTCGTGATGAGCAACTCGTTCACCAATCAGGTACTGGCACAGATGGATCTCTGGCAAAAACCTTACGAGATCGGTGTGTATCGCTTGCCGAAACACCTCGACGAGGAGGTAGCTCGCCTGCACTTAGAGCGTATTGGCGTGAAACTTTCCACCTTGACACAGAAGCAGGCTGACTACATCGGCGTAAAAATTGAAGGTCCATACAAAGCAGATCATTATAGATATTAAGACTATGCGCATCGCTATCCTCTCCCCCATATACCCTTACCGCGGCGGCATTGCCCAATTCAGCGGTATGCTTTACAGTCAGCTCACACAAGATGGGCATGAGGTAAAAGCTTTTAATTTCAAACGGTTATATCCTGATTTGTTGTTTCCTGGTAAGACACAGTATGTGGAGGAGGGCGATCAAGCGATGGCTATACCCAATGAGCGGGTGTTGGATAGCATCAACCCGCTCTCCTACTTTCAGACGGTGAAAGCCATAAAGGCTTTCCGTCCGGAAGTATTGATTATCAGTTATTGGATGTCGTTCTTTGTGCCCAGTTACGCACACATCGCCAACCGACTGAAACGACAATGCAAAGTGATCACCTTGATTCACAATGCGATTCCACATGAGCCTCGTTTCTTTGACAAACCTATGGCGAAGCTGCTTTTCCGGCAATGCCACGGATTCTTAGTATTGAGTGACAACGTAGCGAATGACCTGTGCCAACTTTGCCCCAAAGCCCAATTCGTGCAACACCCGCATCCTTTATACAATCATTTCGGTACCAAGCTTGATCGCACGACGGCCTGTGCCCAGTTGGGAATAGACCCAGCACGTAAGACATTGCTCTTCTTTGGCTTGATTCGTGCCTACAAAGGATTGGATCTATTGATTGAGGCGATGAGTCTTTTACCGGAAGATTATCAGTTAGTGATCGCAGGCGAGTGTTATGGCAGTTTTGAGAAATACCAAGCATTGATAGCCACCTCACCGGCAAAGGATCGCATCTTTGTGCATAATGGCTATGTGCACGACGAAGATATTCCCAGCTATTTCTCTGCCGCGGATGCGTTGGTGCTCCCCTATCGCTCTGCGACACAGAGTGGAGTAGTCTCCGTTGCCTATCAGTTCGACCTACCGATGGTCAGCACCCCCGTTGGAGACTTTGCGCAAAGCATTGGCCTCCCGCAAACGGGCATTGTCACACAAGAAATCTCTCCGGCATCCATCGCCGAGGGCATCCGTACACTTTTCAGCCCCTCTTGGCAAGCCCTTCTTCCCACACAGATAGCCAAAGAAAAAGCAGCTCTCTCATGGGGAAGCCTCACAAGCAAGCTGCTCAGTTTTATCCACAGCTTGTAACCGCGTAGCGGTTACAAGCTATCATGAAGCTATTCCTGATGCGCTTTGGGCTGCCGAAAGACCTTCCCCACAGAGAA